>CAYSPB010000425.1:0-6961 GCA_964432695.1 uncultured Nannocystaceae bacterium | reverse complement strand
CTGCGAGGCCATGATCACGTAGACCAAGAAGACCGACAGACCGAGCGCCAGGTATAGCGACTTGGAGCTGGTCTCCCACTCCTCGCTCTGCCCCGTAACCGCCGTCTGCACCGAGCTGGGCAGTTCGAGCGTGCGCATCGCATCGGAAATGGAGTCCGCCGCCGTGCCGAGGCCAATGCCCTCGACGTTGGCCGTGACCACACCGACGCGCTGCTGACCGACGCGCCGAATCTCGTTCGGCCCGCGCCCAAGCTCGAGCGTGGCGACGGCCGAAAGCGGGACCGGACGCAAGCCGCCGGGGTTCACGACGAGGTTGCGCAAGTCCTCGAGCGAGGCTTCCTCCACGCCGGACAGGCGGACCTGTACCGGGATTTTCCGGTCGATGCGGTTGAACTTGGTCGCCTCGGCGCCCTGGACCTTGTCACGAACGAGCTCGGCGACGGCGCGGATGTCGAGCCCGCGACGGGCAAGCTCGTCCCGGTCGTATTCGATGTGGATTTCAGGACTGCCAGGCTGAATCGAGCCCTTGACGTCGCGGAGACCCGACACGCCCGCGAGGCGCTGCTCGATCGCTTTGGTCGCCGCCGAAAGCTCGTCGAGGTTGAACCCCCGAATCTCGACCTCGACCGGCGTCTTGAACGAGAAGAGCACGGGTCGCACGACGTTGACCTCGAGATCCGGTACCCCGGACACGGCTTGGCGCACCGCGGCGAGCGCTTCTTCTTCGATGGCCGCGGCACGAGCCCGACCGCGACCGCCCACGCCAAGCTTCGCGAGCGGGTCGGATGCCTGGTCATCGGAAAGCGTGATGCGAAGCCGGGCCGTGTGCTCGCCTCGCTCACCGCCGTCGGTTTGATCCTGCTCGCTCCCGACGGTGGTGGTGACGTTCCGCAAGTGTGGCGTGGACTTGGCGACCGCGGTCTCGAGCGGGCGAATCGTCTCGTTGGTGGACTCCAGCGGCGTTCCAACCGGAAGGGTGAGCTCGGCCGTGAACTCGCCCTGGTGGAGCGTCGGAATGAGCTCGGTGTCCAGCTTGGTCACGCCCCAGCCTACAAACGCGAGCGAGCCAAGCCCGACCAGATAGACGAAGACCCGGTTGCGCAACGACCAACGGATGACGGTGGGGTACGCGGCCTCGATCCCGTCGAGCACCTTGCCGAAAAGCCACAGGGGCGCCCACGCCAGCAAGCCGAACACCTTGGCCATCAGCCAGGCGGCGAACATCAGCAGCGCCGCGAAGGGAAGCATCGCGGTGAGCAACAGCTTGCCGAGCAGCTCAAAGGCGACGTGCAACACGAAGCGGAAGAGCGTGTAGGGCAGGAATAGCAGCCGCCACCAGCCCTGCTTGAGCGAGACGAACGCCTCGCGAAGCTCGGTGATGGCCGCCCAGTTCGCCCAGGCTCGACCTAACGCGCGTAGTGGGCCCACGCCGGCGCTCGCGCCCTGCCCTTCGAGCCCGAAGGTGCGGGAGGCGAGCATCGGAATGAGGAACAGCGCGACCGCCAACGACGCCAGCAGGCTGAACACGACCGCAAGCCCAAGGTCTCCGAACATCTGCCCCGCCACGCCCTCGACGAACACCATCGGGAAGAAGACAGCGATCGAGGTCAACGTGGCCGCAAAGACCGCACCGCCGACTTCGGAGACCCCCCGCAGCGTGGCCCGGGCGAGGTCATCGCCCTCTTGGCGGCAGCGGTGGATCGACTCGAGCACGACGATCGAGTTGTCGACCAGCATGCCGATGCCCAGCGCCAGGCCGCCGAGCGACATGATGTTGAGCGACACGCCCGCCAGCTGCAGTGGCGCGAACGTGATGAGGATCGAGACCGGAATCGACACCGCCACGATCGCGGTGCTTCGAAGGTCCCGTAGGAAGAAGAACAGCACGCCGACGGCGAGCAAGCCGCCAAACAGCGCGGTATTGCGGACTTCGTCGATACTCGACTGAATGAACGTGGAGCGGTCGGAGGCGACAGCAACCGTGGCTTCGTGCTGCTGCTCGAGCCGCGGCGCGAGCTTGGCATCGATCTTGTCGCGCACCCGCGCCGCCATCTCCACGATGTTGGCGTCGGCTTCTTTGTAGACCTCGATCTCGACGGCCTCTTTGCCATCGACGCGGGTGATGACTTCGCGGTCCTTGTGGCCGACGCGCACGGTGGCGAGGTCACGAAGGCGGACGTCACGGTCCTCTCGCCGGGTCACAACGATCTCGCCGATGTCGTCGACGGTCCGAAACTCGTTGACGGTTCGGACGAGGTAGCGCGTCCGGCCGTCCTTGAGCTGGCCGCCAGCGAGGTTGATGTTCTCCGCGCTCAGCCGCGCGATGACGGTGTCGATCCCGATGCCGGTGCGCCGCAGCTGCCCTTCGTCGAGTTCGACCGAGATTTGTTCTTCGAGGCCGCCCTTGATGCGAACCGCAGCCACTCCTTCGACGGGCTCGAGCAGCCGGCGGACCTCTTGATCCGCGACGCGACGCAGTCGGCCCAGGCCACCGTCACCTGCGTACCGGTCGCCCTCCCCTTCGAGGCTGAGCGTCAGCACCGGGTCGAGCGTGGGGTCGTAGCGAAGGATCAGCGGCTGGTCGACACCGTCGGGCAGCGAAGGCGTGATCTGGTCCAGGATCTCGAGGACGTCCTGGTTCGCATCGTCCATGTCCGTGTCCCAGCCGAACTCCAGGATCACGTCGCTGTAGCCGGCCCTCGACACGCTCTCGATGCGCGTCACGCCGGTGACGACGCCCAGCACCTCTTCGAGCGGACGCGAGACGTTATTCTCGACCTCGGCCGGCGCCGGGCCCTCGTAGTCGGTGCGGACGGTCAGCTTGGGATACGAGATATCCGGCATCAGGCTCAGCGGCAGCATCTGCGCGCTGAACCCCCCGAACACGAGGACCGCGAGAAAGACCATCGCGACCGCAACCGGACGCGTGGTCGTGAAGGCAAAGCGCTCGATCAGGCCGGAGACGTCCCCGCGCGAGCCTGGTGCCGGCGCAGGTGCGGGTGTGGCCTCGCTCGGCGCGACCGGCCCGTCGCTCATGCGTCGTCCTTGCCGTCCGCCTGCGCGAGCGGGTCTGCTTCGCTGGTCCCGATCGGTTCACCGGCGGCATCGACCCGCGTGATCATGCCGCCATCGCTGAGGCCAGCCTGACCCGCGACGACCACTTCGTCGCCCACGGCCAACCCGGCCAAGACTTCGGCCTGCTCGGCGTCCTCGAGGCCCAGCTCGAGCTTGACGCGCTTGGCGGTCTCGTCAGGCTGCACCACGAACACGTATGCGGCCTCATCCTCTCGAACGAGGGCTCGCTTGGGTACGACGATCGCATCCTCGTGGCGCTCGGTCGTCAGGCGAACGTCGGCGTACATACCCGGCAGGAAACCGCCGGTACCACCCGCAAGCGCCGTCGGAAGGCCGACCGTGACCTTGACGGTGCCCGTAGTGGCGTCGACGACGGGGGCGATCCGTTTGATCGTGCCTTCGCCCTGCCGGCTCCGCGCAGCCTTGCCTTGAATGAGCGCCACCTGCCCGACCGAAAGTCGGTCGAGCTCGCGTTCGGGCACGTAGACGCGGGCGACGAGCGTGTCGAAGTCGGTTACCGTGATCAGCTGCGCCCCCGCGCTGACGAACGCGCCCTCGGTGACGAAGCGCTCGGTGACCGTGCCGCCGAACGGAGCGGTCACCCGCGTATTTCGGATCTCGCGCTTTCGGTCGCCGACATCGAGGTTGGCGTTTTTGAACGCGAGCCGGGCCGCCTGCAGCTCGTCGTCGGACGCGAGCCCTTGCGCGAACAGCTTCTCGGCGGTATCGAGGTCGCGCTTGGCGTTGTCGAGCGATGTCCGAGCCCGGTCGAGCAGCGCGGCCTGACTGTCGTATTTGATCCGGCCAACCTGCGCCCCCTTCTTGAGGGCATCCCCTTCTTCGAGGTTGAAGCTGATCAGCCGACCGGTGGACTCGGCGTGAACCGTGACCTGCCGCTCGGCCTCGATCGTGCTGGCGGCCGTGAGCGCCTGCTCGATCGGGCCCTTGCCGATCGACGCGAGCACGACGGGGGTCTTCTGTTCGACCTCCTCCTCGGAGCCCTCGTCGGCGGACGAGCGCGCCGCAGCCGGATCACAGGCGGCACACAGTAGTGCGGCGAGTGCGTAGATGCGCGTCTTGGAGGTCATCGTGCGTCAAAAGGCGTGTAGCACGCCGAAGGGAACGTGGGTGCGTACCGTCCACTGGGCCCCGTAAATCGCAAGCAAAGACGGCGGCCGCTGCTGAGACCCAGGACAGGCCCAGGAGGTTTCCAGCCCCGAACGCAAAAACACCACCGCGCGGCGAACCCGGCGGTGGCGTAACGCGAAGAAACCGCTCGGCTCAGAGAGCCTTGTCCAACGGGACGTACTCGAGACCGTGCGCCGCCGCGACGGGTTCGCAAACGCAGCCACCCGCCAGCGTGTTCAGTCCGCGGGCCAGGTGCACGTTCGCCTTGGCCGCTCCGAGCACGCCGAGGTTCGCGATCGCGAGTGCGTGCGGGATGGTGGCGTTGGTCAGCGCAATCGTGCTGGTCTGGGGCACGGCGCCGGGCATGTTGGCCACGCAGTAGTGGACGATGCCCTCTTCGACGAAGGTCGGCGCGTCGTGGGTGGTCGCCCGGCACGTCTCGATGCAACCGCCCTGGTCGACCGCAACGTCGACCACGACAGAACCGTCCGCCATCTTCTTGAGGTGGTCGCGCTTGAGAAGCTTGGGCGCCGCACCACCGGGAAGCAGCACGGCACCGACGACCATGTCCGCTTCGATGCAAGACTCGTCGATCGTGTCCGGATTCGAGTACAGCGTCTCGATCGAGTTGCCGAAGACGTCCTCGAGGTAGTGCATCCGGTCGGCGTTGATGTCGAGCACGGTCACCCGCGCACCGAGGCCGATTGCGATGCGAGCCGCCGCGGTCCCGACGATGCCGCCGCCGAGGATGACGACCTTCGCGCGACGCGTACCGGGGATGCCGCCCATCAGCAGGCCTTTGCCGCCGCCGGACCGCTCGAGGCACGCCGCGCCGACCTGCGACGCCATGCGGCCGGCGATCTCGCTCATCGGGCGCAGCAGCGGAAGCGCGCCGTTGTTGTCGGTGATCGTTTCGTACGCAACGCCGGTGACCTTTTTGGCGAGCAGTTCTTTGGTGAGTTCGGGAAACGCCGCGAGGTGAAGGTAGGTGTACAGAACCAGACCTTCGCGGAAGAAGCCGAACTCGTCGGGGAGCGGCTCCTTCACCTTGATCACCATGTCCGAGTCGTTCCAAACCGACGTCGCGTCCGAAGCGATGTTCGCTCCGGCTGCAGTAAACGTTTCGTCGGAGAAGCCCGAGCTGACGCCAGCTTGGCTCTGCACCGTCACGCTGTGACCTGCGGCCACCAGCTGCTTGACGCCGGTCGGGTTGATTCCGACCCGGTACTCATGGGTTTTGATTTCCTTGGGGACGCCGATACGCACGCGGAAGTTCCTCGGTGAGGGTTGAGCTGCGACTATAGAGAGAAGCAGCCCCGAGAGCATCCGCAGTGGTGGCGCCCCCGGGCGTCCCGGAAGCGAAACACCCGTGCGTTATCTCCCGGGTTCTCCCGGAGAAAGAATGACCCTCGATGACGCGGCCTGTCGGTTGAAGACAGTGGGTGTCTCGTCGCGCCGACTCTGTTACGGTTCGCCGCGAGTTTAGTCATGCCGCTCGACCTCGAGCCCGGGGATGTCTACGCCGGGGGCATCCGCATCAAGGGTGTTCTGGGCGTTGGGTCCTTCGCTCGGGTCTACGAGGTGGAGGTCCCTGGTTACTCGCACCCGCTCGCGCTCAAGCTGACGCGCGAGCCCGTCACCGCCAGCGACGAAGCGCAGCGAGCCCTGCGGGAGATCACGATCCTGCGTTCGCTCACCAACCCGCACGTCGTCCGCACCTTCGACTGCGGCCTGCGACCCGACGGCCACATCTACCTGCTCATGGACCTGCTCTCGGGCGACACGCTCGAGGACTGGCACACCTACGACGCTCCGCTGCACCCGGCGCAAGCGGTGACGATCGTGCACCAGGCCTGCCTCGGGCTCGCCGAGGCGCACGCGATGGGCATCGTCCACCGCGACGTGAAGCCCGAGAACGTGTTCATCGAGGCGCAGGGACACATCAAGATGCTCGACTTTGGCCTGGCGCGCTCGTGGGACGGCACGCCGGTCGTCGGCGTCAACGCCAGCGACGCCCACATGGTGGTCGGCACGCCGCACTACTGCCAGCCGGAACAGCTCAAGACGCGGGTGCTGACGCCCGCCAGCGACGTCTACAGCCTGGCGACGATCCTCTACGAACTGCTCGCGTCACGCTCGCCCCTGTTCCCCGAGCAGCTTCTGCCCGAGACGGTCGAACGGCTGCGCAACGAGCCCAAGACCTGGCTTGCCGCGCACCTGCGAAACGAGCCCATCCCGGTGAGCGAGATGCCCGGCTGTGCGTCCCTGCCCGAAGCGCTCGTGCGCGGCATTCACCGCGCGCTTTCCAAGGATCCCACGCAGCGTCCCCCGACCGCGGGCGCCTTCGCGAACATCTTGGGACTGGTCCTTCACCGCGAGATGGACATTCCCGTGGCCGCCCAGCTGCGCATGCTGCATCCAGACGGTACGCTCAACGATCAGCTCTTCTTGCCCGGCAGCTATCGTATCGGCAGCGGCGAGCGCTGTGAGATCAAGCTGCGTGACGACGACGCCCTCTCGGTCGCCGCGGTCCTCGAGTGGAGCGGCAACCCCAACCTGCCGCACCTGCGCCCGCTTGCCGGGGCCAGCTCGGACCTCATCTGCGTCAACGACGAGCCGGTCTCGGGGACCGTTCAGCTGCCGCGGGACAGCGAGTTCAGCGTCGGCGGGACGCGGCTTGCGGTGATCTATGATTGAGGGAGGGCGCGCACGCCCTCCCCTCGTTCGCAGCTGAGCTGCGTACGAGCCTCCCCTCCCT
>CAYSPB010000424.1:0-6968 GCA_964432695.1 uncultured Nannocystaceae bacterium | reverse complement strand
CACCTCGACGGGCTCCGACGCGCTGATCCACGGGCCTTCGCCCAGGCTCTTGGCAAGGTAGGCATAAGCACCGAGCACGCCGGTCGCGCCGTCGACGTCGAACTTCGCGTCGCCGCGAGTATTGCCGCCGCTGACGACGGAGAGCTGCAGGAGTTCCTCGCGGTGCTCGTGCAGGAGCTTGGCGAGCTTCTTGATCATGTCGGCACGCTCGGGCAGCGACATCGCGCGGAGGTTCTTGCCGCCGACCGTGCGGGCGTAGTTCACGGCCTCGGCGAGGCTTCCGACCTTGCGCAGGGTCGCGAGGCCCTCGCCGGTGGACGGGTTGACGACCGTCTGCGGTTCACCGTCGCCGGAGACCCACGCGCCACACAGGTAGCTCTGCAGTTCCTTCATCGCGCGCCGACGCTAGCAGCCACGCACCACGACCGACCGCGGTTTTCCGCACGGGGTGCGAAACCTCCCTGCGCAGGACGATCAGCCGGGCTTCGGCGCCGTGGGGGGCCCCGGTGCGGGTGCAGGCTTCGGCGAAGCTGCGGGCTTGGCGGAGTCGTCCGGCGCGTTTGCGGGCTTGGGCGTCTCAGCGCCGCCCGGCGTGGCGGCGGGCGCCTTCGGCTCGGGTGTGCCCGGCTTTGCGGACGCGTCACTGGGCGGCGGCGGCGGCTTGACGGGCGCCTGAGCAGGAGGCTTGGCCGGTAGGTCGCCAGGCGCATCCGCACGTCTGGGGGGCGCCCTATCGGCGGGTGGCTTGGCCACGACGCCGGGTGCGGGCTTGGCCCGCTCGTCCACGGGTGTCGTCGGCGTCGTCCCCCCGGATTCAGCTGCAGCCGGGGTGGCCTGCGCCGGCTTGGACGCCGTCGACGTCGAGGCATCGCCCGCACCCTCCGACGCAGGCGCGACCTCGTCTTCCGACCCGGACGCCTCCTCCTCCAATGGAGCGACATCGCGGGCGGCGATACGCTCACGCATCGCGACCACCGCGCGAGCACGCAGCGGTGAGCCCGGGCGATACCGGAAACCGGCCGTTGCCAGCTGGCAGCGATCCATCAGCGCCTCGGCACCCACGCCGGAGACGATGCTGAGCACCGCCGCCACGACGAGTACGGCCCGGACGCCGCGACTGGACATGCCGGCAATGGCATCGTCGGCGGCCGGCTTGAAGTACATCGTGACGATGATGCGCAGGTAGTACGCTGCGCCGACCACCGCGTTCACGACGCCCGCGATGACGAGCCAGCGCAAGAACGGGTCTCCGCTGGTCATCGCCACCTTGAACACCCCCATCTTGCCGAAGAACCCAGCCAGGGGCGGCATGCCCATCAGGGAGAGCAGGCAGACGGTCATCGCAAGCGCGAGACCCGGATGGCGCTGGGCCAACCCCGACCAGGCCGTCAGTCCGTTCACCTCCCGCCCGTAGGCTCCCGTGTACACCTCATGGAGCGACACGCACGCAAAGGTGCCCATCGTCGCGGCGGCGTACGTCAGCAGGTAGAAGACGACGCTCGCGACCGCGAGGTCACCATTGCCCTGACTCCACGTGACCTGATCGAGTTCGGTCAGCGTGCCGCCACTGCGATCGACGTAGAAGACGGCCGCCGCGATCACCCCCACCAGCAGGTAGCCGACGTGCGCGACCGAACTGTAGGCGAGCAGGCGCTTGATCTCGTTCTGCCGGAGGGCGGCGAGATTGCCGACAGTCATCGTCAGCAGCGCGACCACCCCCAGCGTCGTCGCCCACCCGTACGGGGCGTGCACGAGTCGCGGAACCGGGAAGGTGGAAAGGAACACCTTGAGCAGCGCTGCGAAGCCTCCGAGCTTGACCCCCGCCGCCATGAATCCGGTGATCGGCGTGGGCGCGCCGTCGTACGCATCGGGCGTCCACATGTGAAACGGCACAGCGCTGATCTTGAACAGCACGCCGCACAGCGTGAGCAGCACCCCCGGAATGAGCAGCGCCGCGGGTGCGAACGCCACGATCACGCGGTCGCGCGTCGCATCGAAGGCAGCTGCGGGCACGGTCCCGGCACCCAACGCGCGCGCTTCCCGAGCCACCGCGGCCCAGGACGCCTTGCCCCCAGAGAGCACCTGTGAGCCTCGCTCTGCCAGCGTGTACAGCGACATCGTGCCCGTCGCCCCGTACAGCAGCGCAATGCCCATCAAGAGCAGACCCGACGCGAACGCCCCCATCACGAAGTACTTGAGGGCGGCCTCGGGAGAACGCCGCGAATTCCAACGCGCGCCCACGAGTACGTACACCGCAATGCTCATCGTCTCGATGCCGAGAAACACCGAGAGCAGGCTTCCAGCGTGCCCCAGCATCATCACGCCAAACGCAGCGATGAACAGCAGCGCCTCTTGCTCCCCGTACTCGAAGCGATGCGTGCGGGCGTACGACCCCGCGTAGGCGATCGTGCCGCCGGTGACCATGAGCACAGCCACGTCGAGCAGCAGCGAGAACTGATCGACGACCAAGAACCCCGAGAAGACGCGCAGGCCGGCGTCGTACGTGGCATCGCCGAGCATCGATCCCGCCGTCGCCAACGCGAGCGCCACACCTACGAGCGCCAGCCGACGACCGAAGCCGCGAGCTCCCGGACCGGAGAATGCGTCCGCTGCCAGCTGCAGCAGGCTCCAAAGCGCAACGAGCAACATCGGCGCGAGATGGACCGCGTCAGCGAGCGCTCGAGCCCCTCGGCCGAGCTGTGGCGCGGCTTCGGGGGCCGCCGCGAACAAGGATGCGATCACGATGCACCTCCTGCCTTGCGCGCTTTGGCCTGGGCCTCCCGCAGCCGACGTCGCTTGGTCGTCCCGCGCTCGTCCCCGTATGCATCACCGATGACCGCTTCGGGGTTGGTGCAGCCTTCGACCACATCCTGCACCATCACAGTCTGCCCGCGGGTCGACGCGTAGATCGAGGCGCAGCGTCGCAGATTGAACGACTTCACCGCGGCCTCGGCGGTGGGACTGATTCGGTCGAGCACCGGCTTGGGATACACACCCATTCCCACCACCAGCGCGAGCACGGGCACGAAGCACACCGCCTCGCGAATCGACAGGTCGGACAACGCGGCGTTCTGCGCGTGCGTGATCGGACCGAACATTACCCGGCCGAAGAGATGCAGCAAGTAGACGGCGCCGAGGACGACACCGCTCGCAGCGACGAGTCCGAGGGCGGCGGTTTGGTGCAGCGTGAGTCCGCCGTGGGCAAACGTGCCAATGAGGACGAGGAACTCTCCGACGAAGCCGACGAGCCCGGGCAAGCCCGCAGAGCCGAGCATGGCGATCATGAAGCATGCGGTGAACCAGGGCATCACCTTGGCCAACCCACCAAACTCGCTGAGCAGCCGCACGTGGCGTCGTTCGTAGAGCATGCCGACCGCCATGAAGAGCGCGCCGGTGGTCAGGCCGTGGCCGAGGCTTTGAAAGGTCGCGCCGGTGAGCCCCTGCGTGCTCCAGGCGCAGATACCCAGCACGATGAAGCCCATGTGGCTGACCGATGAAAACGCAACGAGCCGCTTGGCGTCGTCTTGCCGCCAGGCCACGAGCGCGCCGTAGACGATGCCGACGACAGCGAGGATTGCGAGCGTCTGCGCCCCTTCTCCCGCCGCGAGCGGAAACAGCGGAAACGCAAACCGGATCATCCCGTAGGTGCCCAACTTGAGCAGCACCCCGGCGAGGATCACCGAGCCCGGCGTCGGCGCTTGCGTGTGCGCGTCGGGCAACCAGGTGTGCAGGGGAAACAGCGGCACCTTGATCGCAAAGCTCAGCGCAAACGCCCAGAAACACCACAGCTGCGCCTCGGGCGTGAGTACGACCTGCTTGAGCGCGGGCAGATCGAACGACCACACCCCGCCGGTGACGTTGTAGTGCTGTACGGCGAGGTAGAGGATCGCCGCGAGCATCAACGCCGAGCCGAGCATGGTGTAGAGGAAGAACTTCACCGCCGCCGCGATGCGCTCCTCGCTGCCCCACACCCCGATGATGAGCACCATCGGGATCAGAACCAGCTCCCAGAAGGTGAAGAACAAGATGAGATCGAGCGCGACGAGTGCTCCGAGGACGCCCGTCTCGAGCACCAGCATGGCAGCGACAAACTCGGCTCCGCGGCGATCGATCGAGCCCCACCCGGCCAAGATGCACAGCGGAGTCAGCAGCGTCGTGAGCAGGACGATCCACAGGCTGAAGCCGTCGATTCCCACGTGGTACTGGATGCCCAGCGAGGCGATCCACGGCACGTTCTGCTCGAACTGGTAGCCGGTTTGCGTCGGGTCGAAGCCGCTGAGCAACGGCAGCGACACGAAGAACTGCACCAAGGCGAAAGCGAGTCCGATGCCCTTGGCGAGGTTCGTCTCGCGGGCAGGCAGCGTCGCAACGACGACCGCCCCGATGACCGGCAGCACCAGCAGGACACTGAGCAGGTCGCTCATCGCCCACCTCCATCGCGAACCGGTGTGCCGTCGGGCGAAAGACGCGGCGCAAGCACGGGGTCGATGACCCGTGGTCGCCCCGCGGGTTCGGGTTCGGGCGCGGGTTCGGGCTCGGGGGCGCCGAAGCCGTACGAGCTCCAGTCCAGCTTCACCCCTCCAGGCTGCGGACGAAGCCCCCCGAGGTCGATCGGGTTGAGTTCGTTCGGCCCCAGCTTCGAGATGCGCGGATTGAAGTAGACCATACCGAGCACGAGCACGACGCCGCCGACGAGCGTGACCAAGTAGCGACGAACGCTACCGTCATGCCAGGTGCGAGCGAGCGAACTGGTCGCTCGAACCGTGGTCGCAATCCCGCCGACGCCCGCCATGCCAATGACGACCTCATCGATGGCACGATGCAGCAGCATCGCGAGCCAGGACACCGGCTTGAGCACGAGCACGTCGTAGACCTCGTCGACGTAGAACTTGTTCTTGCTCAGGGTGTAGAGCGGACCGAAGCGGCCGGCCCAGGCGGCCGCAGCCTCCGATGGGCCGCTCCGGTACAGCCGCCATGCGGCGACGATGCCCAGCGCGGCTACGCCGACGCTCAGCGCCATGAACGTCAGCTCGGCGTCGGCGCTAATGCGACCGGCAGCATCAGTGAACCACTCGGGGGACCCGTCGAGCTTCTGCCGGAGCCCAATCGCGAACTCACCGGTGAACGCATGGCTGATGTCGACGACCGGCTCGAACCATCGGTCTAGCAGGTGCGGCAGCTTTTGGTGCCCCGGAAGCGCGTGCGGATAGCCCAAGAAGCCAGCAAACGTGGCTGCGACGGCGAGCACCAGCAGGGGCAGCGACATGATGCCGTGCTCCTTGACGTGCTTCTCCCACGTCTGCGCATCACCCCGCCAGGACGCTTCGAAGGTGAGGAAGTACAGCCGGAACATGTACAGCGCGGTGACAGCCGCGGCGACGAGACCCAACAGATAGCCGGCGTAGTTCAACCCTGGCGACCAGGCGCTCGCGTAGGTGTACGCGTGAAGGAGGATTTCGTCCTTCGAGAAGAACCCGGAAAACGCCGGGACGCCTGCAATCGCGAGGCAGCTGATCAGGAACGTGGCCCGAGTGACCGGCATCTTGGCCCCCAATCCGCCCATCGTCCGCACGTCCTGGTTGTGGTGACAGGCTTCAATGACCGCGCCGGCCCCCAAAAAGAGGCACGCCTTGAAGAACGCGTGCGTCATGACGTGGAAGATGGCCGACACCCACGCGCCCATGCCGACCGCCAGGAACATGTAGCCCAGCTGCGACACGGTCGAGTACGCGAGCACCTTCTTGATGTCGGTCTGGGTGATGGCGATGAGCGCGGCGAACAGGGCCGTGATGCCACCGACCAGCGCAATGATGGCCATCGTGAGCGGCGCGAGGGCGAACAAGAAGTTCAGCCGGACGATGAGATACACGCCGGCGGTGACCATCGTGGCCGCATGAATCAACGCCGAGACCGGCGTGGGCCCGGCCATTGCGTCGGGCAGCCACACGTACAGCGGAATCTGGGCGCTCTTGCCGGTGCAACCCAGGAACAGAAACAGCGTCGCCGCCGTCGCTGCGCTGATGCCGAACACCGCGGTCTCGTCTGCGAGCAGCGCAGAGTTGGCTGCGGTGGCGCACGCGGAGCGAATCGCGTCGTAGTCGAGCGAGTTCACGACCGCGTACAGAATGAGCATGCCGACGATCACGCCGAAGTCCCCGATGCGGTTGGTGATGAACGCCTTGCGGCCCGCTGCCGCCTTTGCTTCATCGGTGAACCAGAACCCGATGAGCAAGTACGAGCAAAGACCGACACCTTCCCAGCCGACGAACGTCAGCACGAGCGACTTGGCGAGCACCAAGATCAGCATCGAGGCCATGAACAGGTTCAAGTACGCGAAGTACCGGTGATACCCGTCGTCCTTGGCCATGTAGCCGACCGAGAAGATGTGGATCAGCAGGCCGACGCCCGTGACGATCATGCACATCAACCCACTGAGGTGGTCGAGCATCAGCTCGACGTAGATGATCGTCTCACCGGAGATGATCCACGGACTGATCTGCTCGACGATGCGATGGCCCGAGCGTCCTGGACCAGGGATCAGCTCCCGGATTTCGCCGGTTTGCAGCAGATGCAAGAAGCCCAGGCCCTGCCCGGGTTGCATCACCAGCGAAAACGTCAGGAAACACGAGAACGCGACGGCCGCAATGGCGATTAGATGCGCACTCTCCTTGCCGATGCGCGCGCCGAACGTGCGGGCGATCAGCCCGCCGAACAGCAGGTTGAACACGGCACCGATCAGTGGGAACAGCGGGATCCACAGCAGGGTGTACTCGAGACGAATCGTCGGTGCGCCCAAGAGTCAGTCCCCTCGCCCGTCGCCGAGCAGGTTGAGGTCGTCCACGTTCGCGCTGGCGCGGGCGCGGAACAGGCTGACGACGATGGCAAGACCCACGGCGGCTTCGGCAGCCGCCACGCCCATCACGAACATCGCGAAGACCTGACCGTCGAGGTTGCCCCACAGCCGAGAA
>CAYSPB010000423.1:0-7011 GCA_964432695.1 uncultured Nannocystaceae bacterium | reverse complement strand
TGCAGCAAGAACTGCTCCGGCGACATGTATTGCGGCGTGCCCACGGCGCCCGGTGGCATCGTCCGTGGGCTGAGCGAGACATCACTGCCGTCCTCGCCCGAGTCGTCGGGTCCTGCATTGAGCTGCGCAATGCCGAAGTCGGTCACGCGCGGACGCCCATCGTTGCCCACCAGGACGTTGTCGGGCTTGAGGTCGCAATGCACGAGCCCCGCTTCGTGGGCCGCGACGATCCCCTGGCCGACGGCGAGATACATCTGAAGGACCTCGCGCCAGCTGCGGCTCTGGGCGCGCTGCCATCCGCGCAGCGTCGTGCCCTCGACCAGTTCCATCGCGACGAAGAACTGGTCGTCGGTGACGCCGACGTCGTGCACGGTGACCACGTTGGGGTGGCTCAGCCGGGCCATCGCCTTGCCCTCTTCGAGCAGGCGCTCGCCGACGGCAACCTCGGCATGTAGAAGTTTGACGGCAACGCGTCGCTCGAGCTGAGGATCGAAGGCCTCGTACACCTGACCCATGCCGCCGGCTCCGATCGAGCGCCGGAGTTGGTAGCGCCCGAACGTCTTTTGGCGAGACGATGGGACCTGCTCGTCGCCGAAGAGGTCGGCCAGGACCTTGTTGAGCCCCAGTGCCCGTTCGAGGGAGGGGGGCGCGAGCTCGTCTGCCCCCTTCGGGGCGCGCGTCGGTTCGTCGGTCACGATGGGTTCGCCAGCCCTGCGCGAACCTGCCCGGCCCAGGTTTCGAGGCCCAAGACGGTGGATTTTGCGAGCGCGGTGTCGTTGGCCAGCGCTTCGATGAGGTCCTTGAGCCGCGCACGCCCACGTCGGCGCCGCGTGTAGACGTTGTCGACCGGAACGTCGAGCAGGCTCGCGATCTCGGCCGGCGGAAGCCCCTCCATGAAGTCCAGCTCCAACACGATCTGTTGTTCCAACGGCAGTCGCCGGAGCGCGCGTGCGAGCAGCTGCGCCTCTTGCTGTTGCGCCAGCAGCCGCGTGGGGCTGTGCGCACCAACCGTTTGCGCGACGCACAGCTCCGAGAAGTCGTCTGCCTCGCGCGCACGCTTGCTTTTTTTGCGCAAGTACACGCGCAGATTGTTCATCGCGATTGCGAAGACGTAGCTGCGGAACGAGCGGCCGTCGTCGACACTCTGGTGGCCCCGGGTGCAGCCGAGCATCGTCTCGGAGACGAGGTCGGTGGCGTCGTCGGGGTCGCGCACCTTGTTGCGAAAGAAACGAATCAGCAAGTCGTAGTAGCGCTCGACGAGCTGCGCGCCGGAGCGCTTGTCGCCGCCGCGCCAGCGCTCGAGAAGTTCGTGGTCTGCCAACTCCGATTGCGCCACGGCCGCCACCTTCTATCACTGAGAGCATCGCGCCGCAGCCGCCTGTTACGATGCCGGCCGCTTGGAACGCTACGCGCTCGAGGTCGGTTGGGAATGGGGCGGTGCACGGACGCCGGCCGCGGCACGCCCTCAGGTCGAGCTGGTCCGGGGGCCTGCGGAGTCGATTCTTCGCATCGACGCCCCGTTTCATGGCGACCCCAGACCCGACGCTCCGCGCGGCCCGCTCGACGGGTTGTGGAACTTCGAAGTCGTCGAGCTCTTCGTTCTCCATGGACCGGATCGCTACGTCGAACTCGAGCTCGGGCCGCACGGTCATTGGGTGAGCTTGGCGTTCGATGGCGTTCGCAATCCCGTGGCCTGCCCGCTGCCGCTGCGAAGCTGGTCGAAGATCGAAGGCCACCGCTGGTGGGGGGAGCTCCGCATGCCGAGCGCGGCCGTGCCCGAGCCCATCGGGATCAACGCCTGTGCGATCCATGGCAGCGGTCGGAATCGTCGCTTCTGCAGCGCCGCTGAACTGCCGGGACCGACCCCGGAGTTCCACCAGCCGAGTCACTTTCTTCGGGCCGAATCGCTGCGCCAGCGGTGAGTGGCCCTCGGGGTTGCGCTGCGGAAGCAACCCGCGCAGGCTTGCCGCGATCATGGCGAACAAGGTCAGCACCAAGCCGCCCAGTGGCATGCGCGATTTCCTGCCCTCGGACCTCGCTCGCCGCCATCACGTCGTCGGCATCGTTCGCGAGATCTACCAGCGCTACGGGTTCGTCCCACTCGAGACGCCTTCGATCGAGAACCTCGAGATCCTCACCGGCAAGTACGGCGAGGACGAGAAGTTGATCTACCGCCTGCTTCACCGCGGGGAGACCCTCAAGAAGGTGCTCGGCGGCGGTGCCGAAGTCTCCGCAGGATCGCTCAGCGACCAGGCGCTGCGCTACGACCTCACGGTTCCACTTGCGCGCGTGGTTGCCCAATACGGCGACTTGCCCAAGTACTTCAAGCGCTACCAGATCCAGCCGGTGTGGCGCGCCGATCGCCCGGGCAAAGGCCGCTTTCGCGAGTTCTACCAGTGCGACGTCGACATCACCGGGACGACGTCGCTCGTCGCCGAAGCCGAGGTCCTCGCGGCGGGCTGCGAAGTGCTCACCCGTCTCGGCTTCGAGAACTTCGAGTTCCACATCAATCACCGCGCGCTGCTGCGCAGCCTCATTCGGTCCAGCGGCATCGACGTGTCCCAAGAGGGCACGGCGCTGCAGGCCGTCGACAAGCTCGACAAGATCGGGGAAGGCGGGGTGCTCGAAGAGCTGGAGCAGCGCGGCATCACGGCCGATGCGGGGCGTAGGCTGCTCGGCCTCATCGCGGAGGACGCAACGCTGGAGAGCCTCGCCGCCAACCTGGACGACGAGGAGGGGCAGAAGGCCATCGCCGATCTCACGGAGTTGGTCGGTCTGCTCGAGTCCACCCCCGCGGCCGGACGGGCCCGATTTGCGCCGCAGCTCGCGCGCGGCCTGGGTTACTACACCGGCGCGATCTTCGAAGCCCGTGTACCCGACCTGGGCAGCTCGATCGCGGGCGGCGGCCGCTACGACGAACTCGTCGGCATGTTCGGCAAGCAGACCGTTCCGGCGGTGGGCCTGTCGCTGGGCCTGGAGCGAATCCTCGTGGTGATGAACGAGCGTGGTATGTTCCCCGCACTCCAGCAGGGGCCCGACGTGATGGTCTGCTGGCGTGGTGTGGAGCGAGCGGCCGTGCTGAAGGTCGCGCATGCCCTGCGTGGGCAGGGCCTGCGTGTGGAGGTGTATCCAGAGCCGACGAAGCTGGGCAAGCAGGTGCAGTACGCCGACGCGCCAGGCGTGAAAGCCCCATGGGTTGCCGTGTTGGGCGAACGGGAGATCGCCGAGGGGACCGCCGCCCTCAAGCATCTGCTCAGCGGCGAACAATCGACGGTCGCGGTGTCCGAGGCTGGCGCGGTCATCCGCGCAAAGGCCTGAGCTGCAACCCTGCAGGTACGCGCGCGTCGTTGCATGGCGTACCCTGCAGCGGGGGGATTGATGACGATCCGAAATCTGGCTTTCGTTCTTGCTGCGTCCAGCGCGGCACTCAGCGTGGGATGCGGTGGCGACGACACCGGCGGCACGGGCTTCAACGCGACCGTGGCGGCAACGGCGACCGCAACGGTGACGGCCACCGACACACCGATGACCTCGATGACGGCCGACGGCGGTGACGACACGACGGGCGGGGACGAGGGGTCTTCGACCACGCCGGTCGACACGGACGTCGACCCGACCGACGACACCAGCGCCGAGACGACCGGCGCGCCCGCGGGAGACCACGCGCTCGCTCGGATCGCGATTGGCGAGACCCATCCGTCGGGCATGGCCCCGTCCGCGAGCACGGTCCTGACGGTTGGCTTCTTCCCGGACGCTGCCACCATTCCAGAAGGCTGCGGCATGGACGTCAGCGGATGCACGGTTTCGCTTCCGCCAACCTGCGCGGTCGCCTGCGTCGCACCCGAGGCCTGCGTGTACGACGACAACTGCCTGCCGGTCTGCCAGGCGCCGTGCGACCTTGCCTGCCCCGCAGGACAGGAGTGCTACTACCCGATCGCCGGCGCGACCGCGTGCAAGCCGATCGAGACCTTCGACGGTGGTCGCCTCGATTTCTTCGGCACGTCGGAGCCCGTCAGCCTCTTTCCGCCCTACGCGTTCCCGGCGGTCATGGGTACGATCACCGCGCCCAACAGCATGCTCACCGTACAGGGCAGCGGCTCGACGGGTCCAGGCTTCGCGGCGTTCGAAGGTATGGTCACCGCGGCAGACTCGCTGATCAGCAATCTGTCGATGATCTTGCCCGCCACCGCCCTCGGTGTTGCCGACCTGCCCATCACGTGGGCGCCAGGCACCGATCAGGTCATCGCGACCGCCGTCGTCACGGGCACGCTGGGTGGCACGGGTACGGTCACGTGCACCGCGGACGATGCAGCCGGCACCATCACAATGCCGCGGGCGGCCCTGAACGCGGCCATCCCCATGGACACGCCCGCCTCGATGTCGGTCACGCTGCAGCGCCAGCGGACCGAGGTCACGCAGGGCGCCATGACCCAAGGGTCGCTGCTCGAGGAGACCGTCCAGCCCGAGGGGTGGGTCGAGTTCTCGTTCGTATCCAGCGAGACCTTCACGTTCACGCCGGGGTAGGCCGCGTCACGGTGAAGGGAGTCCGTCCGTGCTACCCATGAGGGGGCGCGATGACGGACTCCAGCCTTGCAGGACGCATTCTCGTCGTCGACGACGAGCGGAACATTCGTCGGACCCTTCGCATGGTGCTCGAAGGGGAGGGTGCCACCGTGCTCGAGGCGGCCACGGGCGAAGAAGCCCTGGCCGCGATCGAGGGGATGGCTTCCGCCCCCATCGAGGTGATCATCACCGACGTCATGATGCCGGGCATCTCCGGACTCGAGCTGCTCGAGCGGCTCGCCGAGGCCGCGGGCGGTGCACCTGCCGTGCCGGTCATCTTGATCAGCGGTCACGCAACGGTGGATGACGCGGTCAAGGCCACCCGCTTGGGGGCCTTCGACTTCTTCGAAAAGCCGCTCGCTCGCGACCGCATCATCGTCAGCGTCCGCAACGCGCTGCGACAGTTCGCCAACGATGCCCAAATGCGTAGCCTCCGGGCACGCATTCGGGGAGAGATCATCGGGGAGTCCGCACCCACACAGGCACTGCTCGCCCAGGTTGCAAAGGTGGGCAAGACCAAGGCGCGCGTCCTCATCACCGGAGAGAGCGGCAGCGGCAAGGAACTCGTCGCGCGTGCGATTCACGAAGCTAGCGAGAGGCGCGATGACGCGTTCGTGAAGGTCAACTGCGCCGCCATTCCGCGCGAGCTGATCGAGAGTGAACTCTTCGGCCACGAGCGTGGCGCGTTCACGGGCGCGACCGCGCAGAAGAAGGGTCTGTTCGAGGTCGCCAACGGCGGTACGATCTTCCTCGACGAGATCGGCGACATGGCGCTTGGAGCTCAAGCCAAGGTGCTGCGGGTGCTGCAGAGCGGCGAGCTGATGCGGGTGGGCGGAAGCAAGCTCATCGAGGTCGACGTCCGCGTGCTGGCCGCCACGCACCGCAACCTGCAGGAGCAGGTACAGGCCGGTGAGTTTCGCGAAGACCTGTTCTTCCGTCTCAACGTCGTGCCGCTGCGCGTGCCCCCACTGCGGGACCGCTCCGACGACGTCGAGCTGCTGGTCCGCCATTTCATCGACATTTCGTCCCGCGAGAACGGGCTCGCACCCAAGCGTATGAGCGCGCCAGCGCTTGCCGCCCTTCAAGGGCATGCATGGCCAGGCAACGTTCGCGAGCTCCGCAACGTCATCGAGCGCATGGTGATCCTCTCCGATGGAGACCTCGAACTCGACGACGTCCCCGAGGAGATTCGCGGTGCGCCGGCGGTCGAGGCCCAACAAGACGATGCGTTGCTCGACCTTGGGGGGTCGTCCGTACCCGAGGGGATGACGCTCCGCGAGTTTCGAGAGGCGATTGAGCGCGCGTTCATTCGCAAGCGGCTCGTCGAGCACGCGTGGAACGTGTCGCGGACTGCTGCCTCTCTGGGCGTGGAGCGCACCCACCTTCACAAGAAGATGAAGGTGCTCGGCATTCAGCGCGGAAGCTGACGCCGCAATCGAGAAACCCTCGCACCGCAGAAGCGGGCGAGGGTTTCGCGGGCAGGAAAGAAGCGCTTTAGCGGCCGCGCTCGGTGGCTTGGCGAACGACGAGGTTGCGGCCCGAGAACTCTTGACCGTCGAGCTGCTTGATCGCCTTGTCGGCGTCCTTGCGGTTCGCCATGGTCACGAAGCCGAAACCACGCGAGTCACCGGTGTCACGGTCCTTGACGATGTGCACGTCCGTGACGGGCCCGAACTCCTCGAGCTTTTTGCGCAGCTCGTCGTCGTTGACCCGCCAGTCGAGTCCGCCGATGAAGAGGCGGCTGGGAATCGTTGCCCGCGCATGCGCTTCGGCCTCGGCCGGATCCGACAGGTTCTTCATGACCTGGTCGATGGTCATCATCCCGCCTTGGATCTCGTCGACCGTTGCGACGGGGACTCCGCCTCCTCCGCTTCGGCTGCGCTCACGCGCGCGCTCCATCTTTTCTTTCTTCTTCTTCGCGCGCTCTTTTTCTCGCTGCCGTTTTCCCGCGGAGTAGTTGCTTCTCGCCATGCGTTCTAATTCTCGTTCGTCGGTCCCGGCGGCCGCTCACTGCGTGCCCCCGGCACCCACCACCTAGCGCGCGGGTGTTTCGCTTGTCAAACGCGGCTCCAGGCTCCTCTGTAGGGCCCTCTGCGCATGCTCCTGGTCCGGTTTTCGGGCGCTAGACCAGCGTGCGCCGGCTCCTGCGTACCCCTCGCCCGCGTGGGTAGGTCGTCGCGTTATGCTGTGGCCGGCGCGCGGCGTCACGAGAGAAGGAAGAGTACGAGACGATGTCGAACAAGTTGTTTGTCGGTGGCCTCAGCTGGGACACGAACGATGCTGGCCTTCGGGATGCATTCACGGCCTTCGGAGAGGTCGTGGAAGCGAAGGTGATCACCGACCGGGAGACGGGACGTTCGCGGGGCTTCGGCTTCGTGACATTCACAGAAGCGGACATGGCGCAGAACGCCATGAAAGAGATGGACGGCCAAAGCCTTGATGGACGCA
>CAYSPB010000422.1:0-7068 GCA_964432695.1 uncultured Nannocystaceae bacterium | reverse complement strand
CATCGACCTCGTCGACGCTGCGCTCACTCAGGCACGCAACGAGGGAGGCGGAAAAATCTGCCTCTACCAACAACAGGGCTACCTGTACGCTCCCGAGCCATAAATTCGAGCACCCGTTCCCATCGGCCGCGTTCAATCCGCGGCGCTGTTTCCCAGCGACGGTTCACGCGCGCTCGAGGCCGCCGCAGAGGCTGCCGCGTGGATGAAGCAGCACGGCATCACCACGTACGTGCCGCACGACGTCGACCGCGGAAGCGGTGGACTCGACGGCTGCAAACCGGTCGAGAAAGTCCCCGCGTGCGACCTTGCGATTGCGCTCGGCGGTGACGGTACACTGCTCCGTGCCGCGCGATGGGTCGCGGATGCGGGCATTCCGGTGCTCGGCGTCAACCTCGGCACGCTTGGCTTCCTGTCGGCCTACGGCGCGCCCGACCTCACCGAAGCCTTGCGCGCCGCGCATTCGGGTGAGCTCGTCTGGGAGCCCCGCTTGCGCGTCAACGTGGAAGTCGAGCGGGGCGGGACGGTCGTGCAGTCCCAGATCGCCTGCAACGACTGCTACGTGAAGCACGGCGAGTCGCCGCGCATGCTGCAGCTCGTCTCCGAGATCGGCGGCTTCAAGATGGCCCAGTATCGGGCGGATGGGCTGATCATTTCCACGCCGATGGGCTCCACCGCCTACAATCTCGCCGCGGGCGGTCCCATCGTCGATGCGGGCACGCAAACGCTCGTCATCACGCCGATCTGCCCGCACAGTCTCACGCATCGACCGGTCGTCATCGCGGCCGACAGCGTGGTGAAGGTCCGCTTCTGCGGCCCCGAGGGCGAAGGCGCCGCGACGCTGTCCGTCGATGGACAGTGGGGCATTCCGCTCGAGGTCGGCGACGAGGTCACCGTCACGCTCGCCGACCGTCCGCTCAAGCTGGTCCCGCCCAGCGCCACGGTCTTCGAAGTGCTTCGGCACAAGCTGGGCTGGAGCGGCAAGTAGCAGGCTCCGGCGGCGTCGGTTCGCTCAAGTGCCCGGGGCGTCGGGGCGCGGGGGCACCGGGTTGCTGCAGTCGGCCGGGTTCTTGAACTCCACCGGCACGGATGCCGACGCGCTCAAAGCCGCGTACTGGTCCCGACGATCTTGGCAGCCCGTGGTCGCGACGGGGCTGTGCTGGTTGTCCGCGCGGGCGAAGAGGTCACGGCCGGCGAGGAACAGGTCGTTGGTGGGCTGCGCCGGGTTGTCGATGAACCGATTCCGCTCGAAGAGTCCGTATTGAAGTCCTTCGTTCGCTTCGGCGTTCTGCGGGGTCATTCCCGCCTTCCACCCGTTGTTGGCGGTCGACGCTTCCGAGCCAAAGGTGTTGTCGGCGACGACGATGAACTCGCTCAGGGGACCTTCTCCGCCGGGGTCGGAGTTGACGCAGGAGGTTACGCCGCGGCGCTGCGTCGCGAGGTCCACGGGGGTGATGCCGCTGCCGCGCAGCGTGAGCTTCTGCTTTCCGCTTGCGGAGTGGTCACCGCTGAAGATGCTGTGCCCGACGAAAACGCGGCTGCCTCCCTGCGTGCGCAGGTTGTGTTCGATCGCGTTACGCGCGGTCGAGCTGAGCACGGCCACCCAGTTGATCATCGGGCAGTCGAAGGCTGCGATGTTGATTCCGGGCTCGCGCCCCTCGGTCCCGACGAGTGCCACTTCGGACACGTAGGCGCCCTGCGGAAACGGGACGGCGTCGCAGTCCAGGCTTGCGTTGGCGTAGCAGTAGCCGGTGGCCTCCGTCATGCGGACCGTTCCGCTGCGGTCGCCGCTGTTCTCGAACTGCATGTCGAGGTTGTGGACGCCGAGGTTCCGATAGACCGCGCCGTAGCTCACTTCGCCCACCCGGAGGCCGGTGACCGTGACGTCGGAAACCCAGCCGCCAGCGTTTCGCGCGTTGGCGTACGCCGTATCGAAGGAGAATCGTCGGCAGGCCCCGTCGACGCCGATGTTGATTGCACCGGGAACGAGCGGACGGGCATCGTCTTCGTTGCCGAACGGCTCCACCAGAATGTTCGATTCGGCGTAGTCGATGCAGAGGTTGCCGAAGGACTCGCCACGGCGCAGCAGCACTCGACGACCCGAGAACTGGCCCGGGGCCGGAACGCTGGTCATCTCGGTGGCACCGGCCGGGCAGGGGACGTCGCCTGAGAAGGTGCCGGACGTCGAAACGCAGATGGTCTCGCTGGCGTCGAAGTGCGTCGTGGGGGCATCGACTTCGATCGTGATGAAGGCGTCGTCGTGCTCGCCTGCGAGGTTCTGTGCGCGCACGCCCACCCGGAACGAGCACTGCCCGCTCTCACACTCGAACGTGTGTGCCGCCACGGGACCGCCGATCTGTTCGTTCTTCGGACGTCCGGTCGTGGGGAAGTTCCCGCTGCCGGGGTCATCGAAGTCGAAGTGGTAGCCCAGCGCCGAGAACGTCTCGGTGCGGGTCCGGCCTTCGTCGGTGGTTTCGACGGCCGAGAACACGACGGTGCACGGGCTCACGCAGGAGGTGCGACTTGCTTCGAGCTGCGCATGGACCGACGTGTCGGTGCCCACGTCGTCGTCTTCGGGGCCTTCCGTCTCGCCGGATGTGTTGCCCGTCTCGCCGCTGGCGCCCATGCCCCCGCTGGGCTCGTTCGTAGTCGCTGGGCTCGAGCCGCTGCCGCGTGTTGCGTTGCCCGAGCTTGCGTTCGCGTCGGTCAAGGGCATGTCGCGATCATCCAGGCCGACGTAGCAGCCGGCGACGAGCGTGACGCTCAGCGTCACGCCGAGGGTCGAGCACGATGCGCGTCCGGCGACGGAGTACGGGCGAGGCATGAGAGTTGGGAGCGTATAGGGTGTGCCGCGGTGTCGGAAGCGACCCGCGCGACGTCGGCTAGGGCAAGGGCTAGACGTCGGCCATGTTGCTCTGCGCGCCCGTTTCCGGTCATTTCTCGCGAACGGCGCGACCGCCGTGGTGTGCCGAACACGGTGGGGTCCAAGGCACCCGAGCAGGTCGCGCCCGTTCGCGTTTTGCGGGCGAGGGCGTCTCGGGGGAGATCCCATCCGCGGTGTGGCATCGACCGGCTCGCATGGTTCGTGGCCGTCAGCTGTCCCCCACGGCGGGCTGACCGTGCGCCCGTGCAGGCCGGGCCGGGTTCGCTATAACGCCCGCCATGCTTTCGTACCTGCGCGTTCGCGGCCTCGCACTGCTCGACGACGTCGCACTCACCTTCGAGCCGGGGATGAACGTGCTCACCGGGGAGACGGGCGCGGGCAAGTCGATCATCGTGGGGGCACTTGCGCTGCTTCGCGGGGCGCGGGGCCGGGCCGAGCTCGTGCGCGATGGCGACGACGCAGCGACCGTCGACGCGCAGTTCGAGCCGCGCGTGGGGGCGCGCGTTCCGTTGGCCGAGGTGCTCGGCGAGCATGGTTTGCCCGAAGATGACGTCGAGGCGCTGGTCCTGCAGCGGGTGGTGCCACGCGCGGGTCGCGGCCGCAGCTTTGCGCAGGGCTGTCTCACGACGCAGAGCGTGCTGGGCAAGCTCGGTGAGGAACTCATCGACATTTGCAGCCAGCACGAGCACCACTTCCTCACGCACACCAGTCGCCACCTCGACGTACTCGACGCGTACGCGGGCAACGAGAAGGCCCGCGCCGCGTACACGGAGCAGTACGACGCGTGGATCCAGGCCAAAGAAGACCTCGCCACCTTGCGCGCGCGCATGGCCGACGGGGCGACGCGGGCCGACTACCTCCGCTACCAGCTCGAGGAGATCGACCGCATTGCTCCGGAAACCGGCGAGCTCGAGGCGCTGCGCAAGCGGGTGACGCTGCTGCGGGGGGCTCGTGATTGGGTGACCTTCGCCCACGAGGCGCAGCATCTTCTGTACGAAAGCGACGGGGCCATCGCGTCCACGCTAGCCGGGCTCACGGAGCGCGCACGCTCGGGCGCCGACGATTCGCCCACCATCGCCGAACTCGCCGAACAGCTCGCAACAGCGTCCATCGCCGCCGAAGAAGCCGCATCACTCGCCGCGCGTCTGCTGGCCGAACTCGACCTCGATCCGGTGGAGCTCGAGCGGGCCGAAGATCGGCTGCACGAGCTCGAAACGCTCCGCCGTAAGCACGGCGTGGAGCTGGAGCAGCTGCTCGATCGCGTGCAGGAGATGCGCAACGAACTCGACGCGCTCGAAAACGCCGACGACCACCTGCACGCGCTCGAGACCCGCACGACCGAGCTGGAGAAGGCTGCACGGGTTGCTGCGGCTGCGCTCTCCGAGCGGCGTGCACGGGCGGCAAGCGGGCTCGCGCGCGCCGTCGAAGAGGAGCTGGCCGCGCTCTCGATCAAGGCGGCCAACCTCGAGGTGCAGATCGGTGCGTCGTCGGCTCTTCATGCCAAGGGGGCCGACGACGTCGAACTTCTGTTCTCGGCGAACGCGGGTGAATCGGTGGCACCGCTGCGCAAGGTTGCCTCAGGGGGCGAACTCTCCCGCGTCTTGCTCGCGATCAAGGGGGTTCTTGCCGCCGGCGACCGCGTGGCGACGTACGTGTTCGACGAGGTCGACGCCGGCGTTGGCGGGGCGGTGGCCGAGGCGATCGGGCGTCGGCTCAAGCGGGCGGCAGGCGAGCATCAGGTCCTGTGCGTTACCCACCTGCCGCAGATTGCCGCGTTCGCCGACGCGCATTTTCGGGTCGAGAAGAAGACCTCCCGCGGTCGGACCACGACGAGGGTCGTCCGGCTGTCCGAGGAGGAGCGCGTCGAAGAACTCGCTCGGATGCTCGGCGGCAAGACGGTCACCGACAGCGCGCGAGAGCACGCGCGAGAGCTCATCTCGGCCGCCGCACGGGCTCGCCCCAAGGCCAAGCGAAGCCGGCGCACCAAGGCGACGCGCCCCGCGGCCTCCTAGGAGTCGCGGAGACCCCTTGCGACGACCCTCTCCGATACGATGGTGGATGCGGGGCTGCGTCAGCAGACGATGCACCCGAGCCCGGCGAGCTTGTCCTCAATCTCGGCGGTGACAAGGTCCGTCGCCTCCGGTGCAATTGCATCGAACACGTTCTGGGCGAGTGCCTGCGCTGCAGGAGCGGCCGGCGAGGAGAGCGGGTCGGTGCAGTCGGGCAAGACAGGATCCCGCGTCGAGGTGTCCGGGCTGCCACCGGAGGTGTCCATGCCGTCGTCCGAAGAGGCCGTGGTCGCGGACGTTTCCGCGGAGGTGTCCGTGCTCTGGGATGACGTTGCTCCACCCGACGTGGTGTCTTCGGCCACGCTCGGATCGTTCCCCGTGCTGCCGCTCGTCGACGTCGAAGGTCCTCTCGTCGTGCCGCCGTCTGCATCCCCACCAATGGGGGTCGTTTCGTCACCACACCCAAGTCCGAGCGCGATGCACGGAACCGCCATCGAGACGCCGAGACGCATGGCGCGACGATAGCCGGCTGTGACACATCGTGCCGTGATGCTCCGTGCCCGCGAGGGTTGGGGCGGGTCATTTCGTTCCGATGCGGGCTCGGGTGATTCCGTCGTCGGTAGGCTTTCAACCTCGGCGGCGGGGCGAGCCGTATCCGTCGGCACGGCGATGACGCGAACGACCGACGTGCATTGACGCTCTGAGGGGACTGGGGCTCAGTGGAGTCATGGCGAAGATTTGCAGAACGGCCGCGCTCGGCATGACCCTCTGGATGGCGCCCGCCGTGGCATCGGCCGCGCCCGCGTGGATGGGTGACTTCGAGACCGGAGACCTGTCGCAGTGGGGCTTTCTGCTCAATCCCACCATCAACGGCAACGACTACATCACGGTTGAGCAAGACGAGGTGGCCCAGGGCCAGTTCACCGCTCGGATCGAACTTCACAACGACGCCGCGTGGAGCAACGGGCTCAAGCGGGTCGAGATGCAGCACCGGCCCCAGGACGCGCGCACGGCCGAGGGAGCCACGACGTTCTTCGCGTGGAGCGTGTTCTTGCCCGAGGCGCTGGCGGCGGACCCGAGCCAACAGATCGGGTACTGGGAGTCGAACAACACCTTTCAGCAGGTGATGTCGTTCGAGGCGGTCGGCACCAACCTTTCGTTTGCCACGCGTCGGCCCCAGAACGTCGTGCACTGGCAGGGGGCCGACGTCCTCACGCCCGGTGAGTGGCACCGAATTGCCATGTCGGTGACGTGGTCGACCGATCCGGGGCAGGGGCTCGTCAACGTTTGGTTCGACGGCGAGCAGGTCGTGACCGATGGCGCGGCTCAAACCCTGGCCGACAGCAACCCGCACTTCGTCCAGGTTGGCCTCCTGCGCGGCGCGGTCGAGTTCGACGACGTGCCGACGATCCTGCTCGACCATGCGCTCGAAGGCGACTCCCTCGAGGATGTCGAGTTCGACGTGCTTCCCGGTGTCGGAGGGGAGGGCACGGACACGGACCCGGGCTCGGACTCCAGCGGAGGCGAGACGACGGGTCCGGACCCGGATACGACGACGGGGGTCGCTTCGACGGGAAGCGATCCGGAGACGAGCGGCTCACCGGGAACCGCCGGTGCCTCGACCACGGGCGACGGTGGGGGCGGGACCGCGTCGCCGACGAGCGCGGGCACCGACGCGGGCACCGACACCGAGCCGGCGAGCGCCGGTGAGGGCGGCGGATGTTCGATTTCAGTCAGCCCGAAACCGAACGCCGGCTGGCTGTGGCTGGCCGTCCTCGGGCTTTTTCGACCCCGGCGCCGAGGCCGGTAAGACCGGGAAATGGCGGGTTGGATCCGGAGGCCTCCTATGCTGAAACCGCGCAGATTCGGTGCCGTTTTCAACCCCCTGCCAACTGTCTCGAAGCGCCATGTTGGTGCCTGTGGCCCCCACTGTTGCGGTCTGAGACGGTTTCAGCACGGTTTCAATCCGGAAAATTGGGGCAAGAAGACCCCTGATCCGTGTTGACAGCACCCCCCTTGCCTCCTACAGTCCTCCCCGAGGTAGGCGCTGGCCTACGGGGGCGACTGTCGGGGGCCAAGACCGACGTCAGCCCACATGCTGGGCACTCGTCCAGCGGGGGACCAACACGATGATCACGACGAAACGATTCGCGACTCTCTCTCTCGCAGCTTTCATGC
>CAYSPB010000421.1:0-7080 GCA_964432695.1 uncultured Nannocystaceae bacterium | reverse complement strand
GGACCTTCAGGCGTATCTCGAGCGCGCGATGCCTGAGCATGTCGTCCGCGGGCCGCTTGGCGGCAAGATGTTCGGCGTGCTCGTCGTCCGCAACGATGCCGGCACGCTCGGCGCTCTGTGGGGATTTGCGGGCATGATCGAAGGGCGGCGCATCGTCCCGGACTTCGTACCTCCGGTTTGTGACGAAGATGCCCACGCCGCACTGTGGGCAACCGAGGGCGCCGAAGTCGAGCGACTCACCGCTGCCATCGATGCCGCACGCGAGGGGCCCGAACGCGATGCAATGGTCGACGAGCAGCGCGCGCGATCGCAGGCGCTCCTGCCCAAGCTGCAAGACACCTACCGCATCCCCAACGCGCGCGGAGAGCAGCGGACGCTTGCGGAGCTGTTCGCGCCACGGCCGATACCCGGCGGTTCGGGCGACTGCGCCGCACCGAAGCTGCTCGCACACGCCTACCGCACCGGCCTCACACCAATCGCCCTCGCCGAGTTTTGGTGGGGCAACCCAACCCCCGCCGGCGGCCGCCACCACGGCGTCTTCTACCCGGCGTGTCGAGGCAAGTGCGCCAAGATCCTTCCCTTCATGCTCGAGGGGATCCCGTGCGAGCCACCGCCTTCGTACGGCAACCATGGCGTACTCGACGATGCGCCGCGGCCCGTCTTCGAAGACGAGGATCTCGTGGTGGTCGACAAGCCCAGCGGACTGCTGTCGGTACCCGGCCGCGGCAATGCGCTCCGAGACTCCGTGCAGGTACGGCTGCAGCAGCGCTACGCTCTGACCGACCCCAGCTGGCCACGTTTGGTCCACCGGCTCGATCAGCTCACTTCCGGACTGCTCATCGTCGCCAAGCACAAGCCCGCCTACGTCGGGATTCAGCAGCAGTTTTCACGACGTACGATCACCAAGCGCTACATCGCCCTCGTGCATGGCAACCTCGACGCTCCGGCGGGAGAGATCGATCTCCCGATCCGCACCGACATCGACGATCGCCCGCGCCAGATGCACGATCCAGTGCACGGAAAGCCGGCGCTCACCCGCTGGGAGAACCTGGGGCGCGAGGGCGGGCGCACCCGCATCGCATTTTTTCCAAAGACGGGACGTTCGCATCAGCTGCGCATGCACGCCGCTCACCCGCAGGGCCTGGGTACGCCCATTCTCGGGGACCCTCTCTACGGTTTCCCCGACGACGCCCCTCGCATGATGCTGCACGCGGAGTCGCTGGCGTTCGTGCATCCAATCCGCAATGCCCCGGTCGAGCTGACCGTGCCCGCACCGTTCTGAAGCACGACCGATCGACAGAGGACGGCACGGCGAAGAACACGCCGGCGCGCGCCCGACGTCGTAAGTATAGGTATGCTCAGGTGTGATGAATCGTCGCATCCTTGGACTCTGCATTCTCTCGTCGCTTGCCGGCTGCACCGAGTCGGATGCTGGCGCAGGGGGTGAAGGCGTCGAGGGCAACACGACCAGCACGTCGACGTCGACCGGGTCCGTCGATCCAACGGTCACCAGCGAGGCCGGGACGAGCGTCGCCTCGACGAGCACGTCATCGGCCGCCGACGAGACGACCGGTGGAGGCGGGGGGTCGTCGTCCTCGGCGACCGAGGCGGACGCCACCACCGGCGGCCCGGTCGCGTGCGAGCCAGTCCCCGCATGTACCGACGTACCCATCCCCGACGGTGGCCCGCTGCTCGACTGGGACAACTTCGGCACCACCGCGGTGGTGTTCTCGGGCGACCCGCGGCACCGCGGCCGCGACATGTTCTACAACCCGGACGAGGCGCACTGGGCGATGGCGAAGTTCGCCTATGGACCCACCGACTGGGACCTCTCCGAGGAGCGCGTCGACGCCTACCTGCTTCGCAACTGCGAAGGCGACTGGGAGTCACTCGGACCACAGTTCACCACCGATGACGGGGATCATCCCACCATCGAAGGGGTCGAGGACTCCGGCGGCTGGGTGTTCCTCGAGCTCCCCGAGTCGCTTCCACCGGGGCGCCACCGCATCCACTGGGTCGTCCGTGGCGACGGAAGTCGGGCCGACACCTTCATCGAGGTCGTCGAGCCCGGCACGCCGATCATCCTTTCCGACGTAGATGGCACGCTCACCACATCCGAGTGGGAGCGAGCCGTCGATTTCCTGCTCGACACGATTCCCAACGTGAACGAGGGCGCTCCAGAGGCGCTGCAAGCCCTCGTCGACCTGGGCTATCGCCCGATGTATCTCACCGCGCGGCCGGAGTTCCTCGGCAACCGCACGTACGAGTTCGTCGAGGCCCGTGGACTTCCACCGGGCATCATTCATACCTCGCTCTCCGCGACCGGTGCATTGGGCAGCGCGGCCGTCGAGTTGAAGACCGGTGAACTCGACGCACTCGCGGCCCGCGGCCTCGTCCCCAGCTGGGTCTTCGGCAACACCGACTCGGACGCCGAGGCCTACGAGAACGCCGGCATCGCCCCGCTCGAGCAGCGCGTGTTCTTCCAGTACGACGACGAGTTCGGCGGTCGCACGATCGAGAGCTACACCGACCTGCTGCCGGAGTTTGCCGAGCTCGACTCCGTCTGTGAGTAGCAACGCTCGCAGGGCAAAAAAACGCCCCGGTACGGAGCCGATGAAGGCTTCCGTCCGGGGCGAGGTCCCCAAGGGGTGACTCACTCATCGACGCGCAGCTGCAGCTGCCGCTGCACGTCGGGCTGCGAGATGACGACGGAGAGGTTGGGGATCCGGTCCGCCATCTCTTTGTAGAGCTCGATCTCTTTGAGGCGCAGAAGCACCGGGTTGTTCTCGAGTAGTCGTGCCGTGTTGGCCAGCGACCGGGTCGCGGCGGTTTCCTCCCGACGCAGGATGTTCTGCGCCGCCGCACGTTGTTCGGCCTCGATTACTTTGTTGAGCAACACTTTCATGTCGCCCGGAAGCACGACGTCTTTGATGTCGAGCCGACGAGCTTCGACGCCCCACGCGGAGGCGCGTTCGGCCACGGCAGCCACCATCTGCAATGCGAGTTCGACGCGACGCTCGAGCAGGGCGTCCACGGTCACGCCGGCAACCGCCGTGCGTGCCGCGAGCTGGACTTCTGCGTAGAGCGCGTCGTGCAGGTTCGTCACCGCCTGCACCGCAGCCACCGGTTCGGTGATGCAGTACTTGAGCATCAAGTTCAGACGAAGCGTGGCTTTGTCTGCCGAGATCAACTCTTGCCCGACGACCTGCAGCTCCTGCTCACGAAGGTCGAGGGTGGTGACGGTCAGGGTGCGGTCGTAGGTGCTCAGCGCGTACGCGCCTTCCTCGAGCACCTCGGCAAGCTCGCCGTCTGCGTAGACCATGGCGCGCTGCCACGGAGCCACGGTCACGGTACGAACGAACCCGCCCGCGAGCGACCAGAAGCGCGCCGGCACACCCGCGCGCAGCGGCCGAAGGTCGACCAGCTGAGCATCGACGCGACCGCCGAACTGCCACAGCACCCATTCGCCCGGGCCAACGACCCGGAACGGTTCACCGCGGTGCGAGATAAGGGCGATGAACCCCGCCTCGACTTCGACCATCCGAGCGTCTTCGGCGGGCAGCACCCGGTCGAAGCCGGGACGCAGCTCGCTGATCCGCTCGTGTGCGTGGATGGTCTCCACCTGGACCTCATCGAACCAGGTGAACGTGCGGTGCTTGCCCGGTCCGAGGAACCGGGTGAGGACGCCGTTGACGTACAGCAATGCGCGCTGTCCTTCTTGAACGATCGTAAGGGTCATGTTCTTGTCCTCCTGTTGGCAGGCGACACGGATGTGCCGCCTGAAAGTCGTCGTGCTGTGCAGAGTCTTGGCCGAGACGAAGAATGAACTCGAGGCTTGGGCCTTGGCCGTTCCGAACCGGGGCCTGTCCACCGGCGACACGTCTGCTTGCAAACGTACGCGGGCTGAAGCACGGGCGAATGGACGAACCATCAACGCGCACCGACCTGCCGCAAGGGTCTGGCGGAGCCCTCACACATGCACGCATGCGCTCAGCGGCCCTCGCCCCTCATTCGTTTTTTCTCGAAAAAGAAAACAGATTAACAGTCTGTCGCGTGTACCAATTCCGCCACTCCCCCGTAGTGGTGGGGGAGCCAGGATTCGAACCTGGAGATTCTCTGAACCAAACAGAGTGAAAGCGATTCAGGCTTTCGTGTCCTAGTCGCCCGCGAAGCGCGGGACCCTCGGTACCGATTCAACTCGGGCACGCATTTCGAACGCGCGACCGATAGGCGTGGGAGGGCCGCTGACGAACGACCAAGACTCTGCACAGGACGCTGGGTCTCTCCCGCGGACACCAGGCTTCGACCTTCACCCGCAGGTGGACTCGAGGTCAGCCGGTCTCGCCGCGAGATGCGGAGCTAGCTTTGGGGAAGAAGTGAAGACACGGATGTGGCTCCTTGCGCGGAGCAGGGCTCCGAAGCGCCTGCGGTTTAGCGCCGGCGTAACGAACGTCAAGCGACTTTTTTCGGCCGCCGCACGCGAGTGCAACGATGCAAGCCACCCCCACCCGCGTGGTTCCTTCGCGATTTCGCGGGCATTGCGTCGCGTCGATGCAGGGTCACACTGCGATCGTGCTGCCGCTACCACTCGACGACCGCACGGGGCTCGACCCCGAAACCCGCGCCACCCTCGAGTCGCTGCTGGAGGAGCACCGTGATCTACAAACCGTGGTTCGCTGGGCGTTCGCCGGGGGGCACGCGCTGTTGGACGTCGTCGGGCAGGACGAGTTCACGAACGACGTCTGCATCCGCTGGACGGATGACTTGGTGCTCGTCTACGACGCGACGTGACTGGGTGCGATCACGGCGGTCGCCGTGTACGACCATCTTCCGGACGCCGACGAGTTGCTCGATGACCGACTCGCACGCGGCTGGCGACCCACCCCGACCGCGACCGTAAACGGTGACAAGATCCTCGGGCATGCCATGACTCGCGCCCCGAAGTGACGGCTGTCCCGAATCGGGTCGGCGACACTGGCATACTCGGGCGGTGGGAACGTTGACCTTGGCGTGCGATGAGCACGTCTCCGTCGCGGCGGGGCTCGGATCCGTATGTATCGTCTACCGAGGCCGACACTTCGGCCACTACCCGGACGCATGCACCGAGTGGACCCGAAAGGCCTATGAGCACCACGGCCGGCAAAACATCGCCGTGCTGGTCGTCATCGAGGACCATGCCGAGACTCCCGACGGCGCGTCGCAGCGGGGCTACGGCGAGAACATGAAGAAGTCGGCCGAATACGCCAACGCCTTCGGCCAATGCCTCTTGTCCACCGGCCTAAAGGGCTCGGCGCACCGCGCCATCGTCGGCACGATCTTCTTGCTCTCGCGCGCGCCGCTGAAGCTCAAGGTCTTCGGCACCGTCGATGAGCTCGCCAGCTGGTCGGCCGAATATGCCGCCGCGCCTCAGCCGACTCCGGCGGCGCTGGCTGCCTTCATCGAGTCGGTCCGAACGGCGTCGTAGCCCGGGGGTCGCGAATCCCGTTCGCGCGGGAGTCGGAGCCCGCGCCGGGCGGCCTGTCGTAGGCCGCGAGCACAGCCCTCAGGCGCTGGGGCGCGCCTCGAGCTGCTCGACCGTGCCGGCTGGAAATCCACCGTCGATGCACGCAACGAGGTACGCACGGACCCGCTTGGCAAGCTCCGCGATTCCGTCGCTATCGAGACCGGCCGTGTCGAACTGCGGGCCGACGTAGACGTCGACGTGACGGAACGGCGCAAACAGCCACCCCATGTTCTTGTTGTTGACCTCGTACAGACCACGAACCGCGATGGGCACGAACGGCATCTCCGCGTTACTCGCCATCAAGAACACGCCATGCTTGAACGGACCGACGTCGCCGGTCATCGTACGGTGCCCCTCGGGGAAGGTCAGCACGGACATGCCGATCTCCTTGCGATTCCGAGCCGCCGCGCTGATGTCCCGAATGAGCGTCTCACGCCTGGTCTTGTCGACGGGAATGCCCTTCGAAAGGCTCATCAACCAGCCGTAGATCGGGATCTTGAACTGCCACGCATTCATCAACCCCGAGAACGCGTGCGGGATGACCTTCGCCGCGACCATCCCGTCGAGCAGGTTGATGTGGTTCTGGCCGAAAACGCTGCGGACCTCCGGGTCGAAGTCCGGGTGGTAGTGCACGCGGAATCGAATCGTCGACAGGGGCACCGTGAACGAAAACAGCGGCGCGGTGACCCAGCCGTGCACCTTCTGGTACGGGACGCGGAGAATCAGAAGCGTCAGCGTTCCAAACGCGCCCACCCCCATCACGGCGAACGAAGCCGCCCATACGTAGACGCTGAACAGCGCCTGACCGAGTTTGGCGAGCGGCTTCATTCGCGGGACTGTAGGCCATTGCATCTTCGCGCCCTAGGACGCCGACCGCGCAGAGATAACGCACCGGAATTACGCCGGACTTCCAAAACTGACACTCAGTGCGCGTCGGTTGGTTTCCCGCTCGTGAACGGATCGTTTCCCGTCGAGGGCATCCCCGGGCCGGCATCGGGGGCGCTGCACCGTTTTGAGGCTGCGCTTGAAGGACACGGGTCTTCATGCCGTCACAATTGGCATGAAGGCGACGCATACGCTGATGCTCCTCGGCGTCGCCGCGGCGCTGGTCGCGTGCGATGCTCCTTCCCCGACCGATCCAATGGCCCTGTCTGGCGGAGACAGTGGGATCGTGTTCCCGCCGGCCGAAGAACCGGACCCCCAACTCGAGCCAGACGAGCCGCAGCCGACCGAAGAACCGCCTGCGACGCGCGAGCCCCCCACGTGCGGTGCCGAGACTCTCACGCTCGACGTGCGGCCTCCCGACGTGATGCTGGTGCTCGACAAGTCCGGCTCCATGATGACCACCTGGGACCACGACCGCAATACGGCCACGGATGAAGTGACCCGCTGGTCGTCGCTCCATGGCGTAGTCGAGAACCTGGTGACGGAGTTCGACGGTTCGCTGCACCTCGGTGCCGTGCTGTTCCCCGCCGGTGACGTGCCCGACGTCGGTGGTGCCGAAGCGTGCCGGGTTGCCAACGGCCCGGATGCGCCTGCAGCTGCCGCGGGTGGTGCCAGCGTGCTTGCTGCACTCC
>CAYSPB010000420.1:0-7091 GCA_964432695.1 uncultured Nannocystaceae bacterium | reverse complement strand
CCCGAGGTACTCGACGAGGTCGGGTTCGACGTCGTGGATCCCGGAGGAGGGTCGGCGGGCGTCGGTACACCCGTCGTGGTGGAGGTGGCTTCACCCTCCGTCGCGCCGGCTTCTGTCGGCGCCGTATCGCATCCTGCGAGGGTCGCGACCAGCATCGCCGCACCCCAACGAAGTTCAAACATCGGCGTTCGTAGGATACCGATATCCGGCGAAAAGGCACCCCTCCGAGCGATTTCAGCGCGGCCCCCCCGCAGGTGGCAACAGTCTTGGCGACCCTGTCCGAAATGGTCAGGTTCGCGCGGGGCGGAATGCCCCAGACACTCGCACGTTCATCTTGCCGCGTTCGTCACGACATCCCGCAAAACGTCGACGAATGCCTCGACAGGCCCTGATCCGAGCGACACGCGGCGAGTGCCAAAAAATGACACCGGAGGGAGACCCTCTGCCGGAATTCGGTACAAATCGCCCGAAGCTCGTTCCCGAGCCACGACGATATCGGGAAAAACTGCGAGGAGTCCGGCTGTTCGGCAGACCTCGATGCCGGTCTGTAGGGGAGTCACTGACGCTGCGACCTCGCGATGGAGCTCTGCAGGCCAGCCTTCGACCGGAATCCCGTGGTCATCCGGTGGTGCTACGAACGGAAACGCAGCGGCATCTTCGAGCGTGGCGTGGGTCGAGCCGTACAGCGCGTGACCGCGTCCGCAGTAGACCCCGTTGGTCGAGGTTCCGAGTCGCTCGCACGTGAGGTCGTCGGCGTTGCAGGCCGATGTCTGCAAGAGGACGTCGATGTCTCCCACGCGCAGTGCCGTCAGTGCATCGTCGCGGCTTCCAGTTTCGACGACGGGTACCAGCTCGGGGTGAACCTCACGGAGGCGGGCGAGTGCAGGCACGACGAACGCAGCGATCAACGTGCCTTCGGCGCTGACGCGGACGGGACCTTCGAGCACCTTGGACTCGATCTTCTGCGTGGCATCATGGACGCGACGCATCGAGTCGCGCACCGCATGCAGGAGCGCTTGGCCAGCCGCATTGACGCGAAGCTGCCGGCCGACGCGGTCGAACAGCGGCTCGCCGAGGTCTTCTTCGAGCAGCTTGATCGTGCGCGAGAGCGCCGACGGGCTGGTATGGAGCCGGTCCGCTGCTTGGCGCACGTGCTGGGTCTCGGCGACTGCTCGGAACGCAGGCAACCAGTTCCATAGGTTGGCGACGCGGCGCATTCGGTCCATGGGCGGCAACGCAACCCTAGCGCGCCACACATCAGGCCGCTCCGGAGCTGCGGGCAGGCCCACCGAAACGGCACAAAAGAAGGCCGGCGCAGGGCCGACCTTCTTCGTTCCTCCGACGCGTGCTGCGACTACTGACCGAGAAGGTCGCGGCAGCTGCTCGCGCGGAGGCAACCGGCGCACACGGACAGGTTGCCGCGTTCGGCCGATTCCTGCTCGGAGCCGTTGCCCACGCCAACGAAGTCGCTCGGGTCTTCGGTGCCTTGCACGTCGGCACAGGCGTCCGAGGTGAGCTGGATGCTGTAGCCGGCGCCGACCGTTGCGGGCTCGCCCGGGTAGTTGATGGCCCCGCGGTTGCTGGAGGGGTTTTGGTCGAGGTCGATGCTGTCATCGATGGCGATCGAACCGACGCTGTCCTCGACGACGGCGGTGCAGAGCGCTCCGGGACCGCTGTCATCGTTGGGATCGTTGTCGCCGTCGTTGCGGAGGCTGTAGCCAACCCAGAAGTTGCCGCCGCTGGGCATGTCGACCGTGGCGCTCGAGGCCTGCGCGTCCAAAGCCGTGACCTTGGTCTGGCTGAACGAGAAGCTGTTGATGAGGCAGGGGCACATCGACGCGTCCCAGCCAACGTCGATGCAGGTCTGCACGTCGGCCGCGGGGCACTCGGGCATTTCGTTCATGCCCTCGTCGAGGATGACGAACGCTTCGCCATTGGCGAGGCTGATGTCGGCCGAGCCGGGCAGGTCCTGCACGCAGACGTTGCCGCGGTTTTGGTAGTCGGCGTCCTCATCGTTGTCCTCGGTGACGACGGTGAGGTCGTAGATGAAGTCGTTGGGAATCGTGACCCGAAGATCGGCGCCCGAGCGAGCGACCTGCGTTTGCCCGTCGTAGAAGACGCGAACCTGGCAGCCGTCTTGCCACTCGGTCACGCCGTCGGGGTCGAGGCAGTTGTCCTCTTCGTCCAGGTTGAACGGCGGCGGCGGGGTGTTGCCCGTGGAGGCCCAGATCGACAGCTTGTCGAAGTCGGCGTCGGCAAGCTCCTGGCTGTCGGCCATGGTGAACTTGCGCATCTCGACGATGATGCGGTCGGTGTCGGCAAACTCGACGATGACGTCGCCGCGGTTGGCGAAGTTGTCGCTGCTCTCGGTACCACCGATTTGTAGGGAACCGATGTTGACCGCGCCCTCGGCGTCGAACGTGGAGAACGGCTGGTTGATCACTTCGCGCCATTCGTCGCGGAACGGCTGCGCTTCACGCGTGCCCCCGCTCGCCGAGTTGCCGCAACCGCCGACGGCGGAAAGGACCGTGGCACCGAGTAGGAACGTAAAAATCGAGCGCTTCATCGTGTCTCCGGGGGTGGCGCGGAGAATACCCCCCGCGACATCTGGGCAGCAATAACGCGGGGGCCGGCGCTGCTGCAAGGTAGAGCCAGGAATTGCTCCCCGGCGGGGAAGATCCCGCGTGTGTGGACGCGCCCGGAGCCCGATAGCGGCCCCACGCGCGTTCCCCTACTCTTGCGGGCCACAGAGCAAAGCCCATGTCCGAGCAAGCAGCACCGTCCACGCTGAAGGCGCCCCCAGCGAGCTTCGATCTCCCGGCTTTGGAGGAGAGCATTCTCCACTTCTGGGACACCAACGAGGTCGAGGCCCGCAGCTTACGGCAGGGAGCCGACGCGGCGCGCGGGGATGGCCGAACGTCGTTTGCATTCTACGACGGACCCCCGTTTGCGACCGGTTTGCCCCACTACGGCCACCTGCTCGCAGGCACGATCAAGGACGTCGTGCCCCGCTATCAGGCGATGCGGGGTCGTCCCGTCGAGCGGCGCTTCGGCTGGGATTGTCACGGTCTGCCGATCGAAAGCCTCACCGAGAACGAACTCGGCGTGCACGGCTCCGCAGACATCGAGGCGCTCGGAATCGACAAGTTCAACGCGGCGTGCCGCGCAGGTGTGCTCCGCTTCACCAAGGAGTGGGAGACCGCGGTCCGGCGCATGGGGCGGTGGATCGACTTCGAGAACGACTATAAGACCATGGACGCATCGTTCATGGAGACGGTGTGGTGGATCTTTCGCCAGCTTTGGGACGGCGGCCACATCTACGAGGGGCACCGCGTGCAGCCCGTATCGCCGGCGCTGGGCACTCCGTTGTCGAACTTCGAAGTTGCTCAAGGTCCGCAGGAGAAGGACCCGGTCACCCGCAAGGAGGGGCACAAGCGGCGCCAAGACCCGTCGCTGACCGTGCGCTTCGAGCTCGAGGACGAAGACGCGTACCTGTGGGCATGGACCACCACGCCGTGGACGCTGCCGAGCAACCTCGCGCTCGCCGTGCACCCCGATCTCGAGTACGTGAAGTTCAAGGTCGTCGAGACCGGGGAAGTCGGTATTGCCGAGCCCGGTCGCCTCACCGACTACCAAGAGCGCGGCAAGGTCGGCAAGACCCAAGAACTCGAGCGCTTCAAGGGCAGCGCGCTGGTCGGCAAGCACTACGCGCCGCTGCTGCCGTACTTCGAGTCGTACAAGACCAAGGACGACGGCTCGCGCTGGGCGTTCAAGGTGGTTGGGGCCGAGTACGTCACCACCGACAGCGGTACCGGCATCGTCCACCAGGCCCCCGCGTTTGGTGAGGATGACTATCTCGTCGGCGTGAAGGAGGGCCTGCCGCTGGTGCGCCCGCTGAACCTCTCGGGCGAGTTCTCCGAAGCCGTGCCCGACTTTGCCGGGCAGCGAGCCAAGGACGCCGACAAGGGCATCATGGCGATGCTCAAGGAGCAGGGCAAAGTCGTCGACCAAGACGTCTACGTTCACCCGTACCCGCACTGCTACCGCACCGAAGAGCCGCTGCTGTACATGGCGCTCTCCACCTGGTTCATGAAGGTGGAGCGCCTGCGCGAGAAGCTGGTCGAGTACAACGAGCAGATCCACTGGGTGCCCGGCCACGTGGGCAAGGGGCGCTTCGGCAACTGGCTGGGGGCGGCGCGCGACTGGAACCTCGCCCGCAACCGCTACTGGGGCACGCCGCTGCCGATCTGGCGGTGCGACAAGGACCCCTCCGACATGCTCTGCGTCGGCTCGGTCGCCGAACTCGAAAAGCTCGCCGGCCTGGAGAAGGGTTCGGTCACCGACCTGCACCGCGAGAGCGTCGACGCGATCACGTGGGCCAGCAAAGGCGGCGGCACGATGCGTCGCGTGCCCGAGGTGTTCGACTGCTGGTTCGAGTCCGGCAGCATGCCGTACGCGCAAAACCACTACCCCTTCAACGACGAGAAGAAGGGCTACGTCGAGAACAACCTGCCGGCGGACTTCATCGCCGAGGGCCTCGACCAGACGCGCGGTTGGTTCTACACGCTGCACGTGCTCGCGACGGCGCTGTTCGACCGCCCCGCGTTCAAGAACGTGATCGTCAACGGGCTGGTGCTTGCCGAAGACGGCAAGAAGATGTCCAAGCGCCTCAAGAACTACCCCGACCCGGGCGAGGTGATGAAGCAGTACGGGGCGGACGCGCTGCGGGCCTACCTCATCAACAGCGCCGTCGTGCGAGCCGAGCCGATGCGCTTCGCGGAGAAGGGCGTGCGCGACACGGTGCGCACGGTCGTGCTGCCGCTGTGGAACGCCTACAAGTTCCTCAGCACCTACGCGATCGCCGACGGATGGTCGCCCACCGCGGCTGACCTGGCGCTGCAGCCCTCGGGCACCGCGGACCGCTGGATCCTCAGCCGCGTGCAGAGCTTCTTGACCGACCTGTGTGCCGAGTACGACGGCTACGCGCTGTCGAACGTCGTGCCGGCGTTCCACCGCATCTGCGACGACCTCAACAACTGGTACATCCGCCGCGGTCGCCGTCGTTACTGGCGCTCCAAAGGCGAAGGTGAAGAGGCGATGCGCGACAAGGCCGAGGCCTATGGCACGCTCTTCCGCGTGCTGGTGACGGTGTCCAAGGCGATCGCGCCGGTCATGCCGTTCTTCAGCGAGTGGATGTACCAGCGCCTGGTCGTCGAGCCTGGTTTGGCGGGGGAGGGCGAGGACAGCGTCCACCTCAGCGCCTTCCCCACGCCCGACGCGGTCCTTCGCGACGAGGGCCTCGAGGTCGAGGTGGCCGCCGTTCGACAGGCCGTCAACCTGGGGTTGGCCATCCGCGAGCGCGAGAAGATCGGCGTGCGTCGCCCGCTAGGCACCATCACGGTGGCCGCGCCCGACGATGCGATTCGGGCGGCCATCGAAGCGCACCAGGCCGACCTGCTCGCCGAGCTCAACATCAAGCGGGTCGACGTGGTCGCCGACGACGGCGGACTCGTCACCCTCAAGGCCAAAGCCAACTTCAAGATGCTCGGCCGCAAGCTCGGCAAGCGCATGAAGACCGTGGCCGCGGCCGTGGCGGGTCTCTCGCCCGAGCAGGTCCAGGCGTTCGTGCGCGACGGCTCCATCGAGCTCGAGGGCGAGACGCTCGGCACCGAGGACATCCTCATCGACCGCGAGGTCGCCGGATCGCAGGCCGCCGAGGCAGGCGAGGGCATGACCGTGCTGATCGATACCGAGGTCACCGATGACCTGCGCCGCGAAGGCCTCGCCCGCGAGGTCATCAGCCGCGTGCAGAGCCTGCGCAAGTCCGCCGACCTCGACGTTAGCGACACCGTGCAGCTCGTGCTCGCTTGCGACGGCGCCCTGGCCGAAGTGGCGCAAGACCCCGCGCTCGTCGAGTTGATCAAGGGCGAGACCCTGGCCGATTCGCTCACGCACACCGCCGGCAGCCAGACCCCCACGGGCCCGCACACCGCCAGCGAAGAGATCGACGGCGAAGCGCTCGGCGTCGGCATCACGCCGAAGGACTGAGATGGCGTATCCAAACCCCTGGGTCGACCTGCAGCGCGCTGCGGGGCTCGTCGGAGCCCTGGGGGCGAGTGCGGTCGGGGGGACGTGGCTGCTCGAGGGCGGCGTGGGGATGATGGTGGTCGGCGTGGTCGCGGTTGCGTTCGCTGCGGGGCTCGGGGTGCTCGGCAAGAGCCGCGCGGACTTGATCGAAGCCGACCTGGAGCAGCTCCGGCGAGATGAGGCGGTGGTGCAGTGGACGGTGGACGCGGCGCGCTGGGAATCCTTCGTGTCGGCGCGGCGTCGCCGGTTTCGAGCCGGAATCCTCGGGGGGCTCGGCGGCATCTCGCTGCTTCCGCTGCTGGTGCTCGCGCTGATGCTGGTCATCGGGACGGCCGACACGAACGCGGTGGCTGGCTGGATTGGGCTGGGAGTTGGGATGCTGTGGGCCGTGGGTGGACTGGCGCTGGTCGCGACGCAGCGCGCAAACCGAGCGCCCGCGCCCTTCGTCTTCGCGCCCAAGCTGTGCGCGGCCGGCTCGGCGGTGTTCGCTTGGCCCCACGGCATCGCGGCGATTCATCGCGACGAGGAACAGCATACGCTGTGGATCACCCGCAAAGGGGGCTGGTCGATGCCTGCGGCGACGTTCGGCATTCCGGTGCCGCCCGAGCATCTCGACGACGCGCGAGGGCTGCTTCCGCGATGACGGTGGTCGAAGATGTGCGGTGGAGCGCGCTGATCGAGCGGGCGGCCGCGATGGGACTCGACGACCCGGGCGACGTCCGCTGGCGGGACGTTTTGCCCGACCACGCGGGGTGCAGCGCGTTCGCTTCGTGGGCGACCCACCACCCGCGCTGGCTCCACAACGTGGCCGACGTGGCCGACCGGATTTGCGCGAAGCCGGTCGAAGCGACGATCGCCATCCTGTCCGATATCGTGGCCGAGCTGCGCGACGAGGGCTGACACCGTCGCGCACTCGGCATGCAGCCGCCGCTCGGGGTAGGCTCGCACTGTGCACGGGCGACTTGGTTTGGCGTTGGTCTTGGGCATGGCCGGGGGTGTTTTCG
>CAYSPB010000419.1:0-7099 GCA_964432695.1 uncultured Nannocystaceae bacterium | reverse complement strand
ACACAGGTGACGCGGGCGCTGCCGATGGTGGCGGCGACGGTGGCGGCGACGGCGGTGCAGCCGAGGCGGCCGCGCCCAAGTGCGAAGCCAAAGTGGCCGACACCCCGACCGCCCTCTTCGGCGACCAGGTGCTCATCCGCCCCCCCGTGAACGTGGAGCTCGTCGAGGAAACCCCTCAGCAGGCCAAGACCTTCGCTTCGGGCGGTTTCGTGAGCGCTTGTGACGCGACGGTCGATCGCATGTTCTTGCTGATCTTCCCGAACGACAAGAAGAAGGACGCGGCCGCGTACATGGACGAGTTCATCGACAGCTACCTCGTCAAGGCCGGCTACACCGGTGGCACGCGAGGCAAGAACCTCGCTGAGTCGGCGACCCAAGTCGATACTTCGCTCGAGTTCCCCGCGGCCAATGGCAACCCGCCCACGACGCTGTACGTCTCGGTGAAAAAGCTCTACGACAACACGCTCGTCACCATGTTCGAGACGCGCCCCGCGGAGTTCCCGGTGCTGCTGCCGACCTTCCAGGAGTCGGCTGCCAGCCTCATCGTGCTTCCGCCCGACGCCTGAGTCGAACGCGGACACGACCGATTCACGCGGGAGATCTCGTCGAGGTCTCCCGCGTTTTGCGTGGTTCGCCCCAGTCGGCGCAAATCGACGCGAGCAACGGGCGAGAGATCTTGCCCGCGTTCCGCGTTTCCGCTACACCCAGGCCTCGCCCACGGGCGACGAGACGGGTCCACGCGCCCAGCGCAGCGACCGTTCTCCCCCTGACCCCATCGTCTAGTGGCCAAGGACGCCGGCTTCTCAGGTCGGAAACAGAGGTTCGAGTCCTCTTGGGGTCGCCATCTCGCCCGTCTACGCAACGCGCAGCGTTTTTTTTCCGCCGACTGTTTTTTTCCTCTTGCAAAAGCGAACGCCGGCGCGTACAAGCTCCTCCACTTCAACGGCTGCCACACACAAGGCATCCAACGGCCCCATCGTTCAGCGGTTAGGACGCGAGGTTTTCATCCTCGAAACCAGGGTTCGATTCCCTGTGGGGTCACTTCTCGGGCTTGTAGCTCAGTTGGTAGAGCAGCTGACTTTTAATCAGCGGGTCGCAGGTTCGAACCCTGCCGGGCTCACTTCCCTCAAAGGGACACGAAGAGGCTCACGACATATCGGTCGCGAGCCTCTTCTTTTTTTCTCTCCGTCCGCGCGGACTCAGCCGTCCTTCGGCGGGAGCGCGCCCGACTTCGGACCCGACGCCGTCCAGCGGATGCGATGCCGCGTGGACTCGGTCTGCGTCTGCGTGACGTAGACGATCTCGTCAGTCCCGTCGGCGTCGGCGTCCGTCACGGCCTCGAGTTCGAACCGCGCCTCTCGCATCCGCAGCGGGAGCGCGATCGCACCGAGCGTGGCGTCGTCTTTCATCGTCAGCATGCCGCCGATGAACTTGGCCGGCGCGTCGGGGTTCTTGCTGCGCAGGTTCACGTTGACGATCACGACCATGCTGGCGCCGTCGGGGAACGTACCGCGTGCGATCTGCACCCGGGACTCGGAGAAGACCTTGCGTCCCAGCCGCTTCCTATCCAACGCAGACAGGTTCTCGGCGAAGATGTCGGGGAGCGCGGCCGCGACGGCCTTGCCGGTCTCACTGCGATACCGGACCGTGCTGCCCGCGTCCTCGGACGACGTGGCGGCGGGCTCGGGCGTGGGCTCGACGGTCTGCGCGGTCGCGCTCAGGAGGGACAAGAGGACGGAAAGCAGAGTGATCTTCATGATGCCTCGCCGGATACGACGTCCGGCGCGGGAAGCATCATTCCCCAACCCGATGCGAAGACGAGGATGGGGCGAATCGCCCCGGTCGCCTCACTCGCCTAGCAGCATCTCGACCACCGCGACCGCGTCCTCGAGCTCGGTTCCGACGTGCGCGACGTTGCCCTCCGCGTCGAAGACGACGTTGAGAGGGAACACGTGGGCGGGCAGCCGGAAGCGGCGGAACTGCTCGGAGTCATAGTCGAGCACGACAGGAAAGGTCAGCCCGAAGATCTGTGTGTGCGTCGCGGGGAACCGCCCCTCCGCAAAGCTGTGAATTGCGACCGCCGTGAACGCTGCGGGGTCGAACACCGGAAGGACGTCTTCTTCGACCGAGGGCAACTCCCTCGTGCAGTCGCTTCACAACGGGTTGTAGAGCTTTGCGAGAACGACCTTTCCGAGCTGCTGCCGGACGTCGAAGTCGCGGCCGTCCACGGTGAGCACTCGGAACGGCTCGACCGCATCCCCCACCTCGGCGGGGGGACGGCCTCGCTCGACGGTCGCGGTGAACTCGGGCTGGTCGGGGTCGTTGCTGAGGATGCGCAGCGTGCCCTCGCTGACCGGCTCGCTATCGTCGTGCCGCAGCCAGAACAGCAGGCGCCCTCCGGGAGGCACGAGAAACTCGTCCGGGCATCCGGCCGTGGGCGGGTTGATGTCGGCCGCGATCTCGGCGAAGAACGGCGCGTCAGCGGTGACCCCGGCGACCCGCAGCGGCGCCGTGCCGACGTTGTCGAGGCCGAAGAGAGCCTCGGTCTGGCCCTGCGTCATCGTGAACGTGTACGCCTCGACGGAGACCTCGGGCGCAACGTCTTCGGCTGCAACGTCGACGAGCGACCACTGCGGACCGTGCCCGGCGAGAAAGGTGCCGTCGGCGAACGCGACGGTGCGCACCCAGCCCCCGTCGACCGCCCCGCGGTCGGGCCGAGCGTCACGCGCGACCCAGGCAAGCCCGTCGTCCCCGGCCGAAAGCCGCAGCAGCGCCGATCCAGCTGCCGCCAGGAGCACGTCGCCGTCGCCGGCCAGCTCGAGGATGCCCTCATCGACTTCGAGACTCGATGCCAGCGAAAGCCGCCCCGCGCCCATCGAGAGTTCGTCGAGACCGTGCCCGGGCCGGATACCGAATACGCGTCCGCCCGCGAGAACGATGCGCTGGGCAAACCCGGGCCCTTCGACGAGCTCGGCCTGAACGCCGCTGCCGTCGGGGTCGAGCAGACGGTAGCGCGCCCCCCCGACACTGGGGTCCTCGATGTCGCCGAGGACGTACCCGTCGGCGACGAGCAGCCCCGCGTCGGTCGACGCGAGGCCGCGGGCCTCCTCGGCCCCCGGCACCGGTTGAGACGGACCCAGCGCGTCTTCGGCGAGCGCGACCGAGACGACGCCCGCGGTACCCGCGGCGAGGTAGGCCGTGCCGTCGGCCACCGCGACGTCGAACAAAGGCCCAGGCTCGGTCCGAGTCTCCAGGACGGTCTGAGCAGAGAGGTCCACCCACGCGAGAGCGCCCGCGTCGCTGGTCGCGAGCGCTTCGCCCCCGCCGAGATCGGCCAAGCCCGTGCAGGTCCCGGTCAGGCCTGGAACGTCCAGCATCGTGAGCGCATCCGGAGTTGCCAGCGCCACGAAGCCGGTCCCGCACAGCACCGTCCCGCCTTCGGCTCGCGCGGCAGAGCGGTGCGCCTCCCCGGGCAGAGCCGTGCCGTCGTCCCAGCGGGGCGTGAGGACGTCGACGTAGGACGCGTCATCGCATTCCACGACCGTCGTCTCGCCCTGCCCTGCATCGCCAGCCTCGCTCGAGCCGTCGACGGCACCCGTCGAGGGGCCTGCCGTGGTCGCTCCGGCGGTGTCGGTGTCGGTGGGCCCGCCACCCCTCGCACCGCCACCGCCACATGCCCCGAGGATCGCTGCCACGCCCAAAATCACCGATCGCGCCACGGACCCACAATCGCACACCGGGGTCGCGAAGTTTCACGCGCCGACGTCGACGCCTGCACAGTGCGCACATGCACCGCATCCAGCGCCCGCTGCCGGGGTATAACGGCCCCTCGATGCGCTCGACCGCCGTCCTCCTCGCGCTCGCGTTCGCGGGTGCGTGCGCCGACGAGGTGCCCGCAGAGGCCCCGCCACCGCCGGCCGCGACCAGGCCAGCGCCCGCCCCTGCGTTCGCACCGGTCGAGCCGCCCGCACCTCCGCCGTTGAGCGAAGTCGATGCAGCTCACGTCCAGACGCTCGCGGCCACCTTCGCCAAGGGCGGATGCACCGACGAGCCGGTCGCTGCCCTTCGAGCGCTCACCGCGGCCCACGGTGACCAAGGCCCCCTGCGCAACGCGCAGCTGCTGATGTTCGAGGCCTGCGAAGACACCGTCGGCAAGGCCGAGCTGCTCGCCCGGACGCTGCCCGAGAACGCAGAGCCGACCGAGCGACTGCAGGTTGGGGCGGCGTGGATCCGGGCGGCACGGTACGACGATGCCGTCGCGGTGCTGCAGCCCCTCGCGAGCCAGATGGGCGCGACCTCGAAAGCCGCTTGGCTCGCCGGCTTCGCGCTGTTCCACGCGGGAGACCCCGACGCGGCGCTCCCCCTGCTCGAGGGTGCGCGAAGCCAGGCCCCAACCGGTCGCACCGACGCGTGGCTGCTGATCGGACTGTCCAAGCTGCATGCTGGGGACGCCCAGGGAGCTGTGACGGAGTTTGAAGCCGGTAACGCCGCAGTCCCCGGGGACCGCTCGATGCTCCAGGGTCTGGCGCGGGCATATGCGGCGGTCGGGCGAACCGAGGACGCGAAGGCCACCACCGCGGCGGCCCGCGCCGCACACGAAAGCGCCGCGCAAAAAGAGCAGAACGCCTACCGCCTCTCTGCGCTGGCGAGCCAGCTGCGCGCGGCTCACCGCGACCGCGACGTCGACACGCTCGAGAAGACGTTCGACACGATGTGGCCCATGGCGCCGACGAAGCTGCGGGCCCAGATGTTGACGCTGCGCGCGGCCGCCTACGACCAAGCGGGTCGCCCCGAAGACGCAGCGGCCAGCCGCGCCCAAGCGAAGTCCCTGCCCCAAGGAGACACAGGACCATGAGCACGCCCACCGCAGCTCGCCCCGTCGCCTTCGCGCTGTTCCTGCTCACTGCATGCGAGTCGGACGCTCCACCGCCCCCACCCGCGGCCCCGCCGAGCTTGTTCGAAGGCGCCGCGGACCCGGCCGACACGCCTCCCGCAGTACCGGCCCCCACCGCGCCAGCTGCCACGCTCGCGTTCGAGGACGTGACCGGCGCGTGGGGCATCACGTTACGTCACCACGCTGGGCGCCACGACGAGCGATGGCTTCCCGAGGTGATGAGCGGGTCGGTCTCGGTGGTCGACGTCGATCGCAATGGCGCACTCGACCTCATCCTCATCGACTCCGGCAGCGTCGTCGACGATGCACCCCCCGAAGCCGGCCACCGACTGTTGCTCGGTGACGGGAAAGGCGGCTTCACCGACGCGACGGCGGCCTGGGGTCTCGAGCGGGCGGGCTATCCGATGGGCCTCGCCGCAGGCGACATCGACAACGACGGCTGGGTCGACCTGTACGTCACCAGCTTCGGCGAAGCCGACCGCCTATATCACAACGAGGGTGGCAAACGCTTCGTCGACGTAACCGAAGCATGGGGCATCGCTCCAAAGGGCTGGTCGACGAGCGCCGCGTTCTTCGACCTCGAGAACGACGGTGACCTCGACCTCTACGTTGCTCGTTACGTGGACTACACGCTCGAGGACGCCATCAAGTGCTGGTATCGCAGCATCCACATCTACTGCACGCCCGCGATGTACGAGCCGCAGTCGGACCGCGTGCTGCGCAACGACGGCGGAACGTTCGTCGACGTCTCGGCGAGTTCCGGCGTTCATGCAGAGGCTGCGAAGGGTCTCGCGATCGCAACCGGCGACCTCGACGACGACGGCGACACCGACCTCTACGTCGGCGACGACATCTCGCAGAACCTCATGTTCCTCTCCGACGGCAAGGGCGGGTTGGTCGAGAGCGCCATTCCAGCCGGGGTGGCCTACTCGGACCTGGGCCGCGAGGAGGCCTCGATGGGCATCGCCATTTCCGAAGCCGACGGCGAGCCCGGATGGGACATCGCGGTCACGAACTTTCAAGCCGAGCCGGTCAGCCTTTACTCGCGGCGCAAGAGCGGGGTGTACCGCGAGCGCAGCGATGCGGCCGGCATCGGCGCGCCCACCCGTGCGCGGCTGTCGTTCGGTATCGACTGGCTCGACGCCGACAACGACGGCGATGAAGACCTGCTCGTTGCGAACGGACACATCAACGACAACATCGCCACGTTCCGCGAGAGCGTGACCTTCGGCCAGGCCAACAGCTTGTTTGCCCGCGTAGCCGACGGCCGCTTCGAGGATGTCACGGCCTCGGCCGGCCCCGCACTGGCCAAGGCCGGCGTCAGCCGAGGGCTCGCGGTCGGCGATCTGGACGGCGACGGCGGCGTGGACTACGTGGTCGTCGACAACGACGGTGCGGTGCAGGTTGCCCGCAACGCGACCTCGGACCGAGGACACTGGGTCAGCCTGTGGCTCGAGGGGGCCACCGCCAACCGATCGGCGATCGGTGCCGTGGTCACGCTGACCGCCGGCGGCAAAACCCAGCGCCGCGAGGTTCGCGGCGCCACCTCCTATCTGTCGGTCAGCGATCGGCGCCTGCACTTCGGGCTGGGCGAGGCGACGAGCATCGAGTCGGTCGAGATCCGCTGGCCTGGTGGCGAGAGCCAGTCCGTTCCGCTCTCCGAAGTCGATGCGCACGTCCGGATCGTGCAGGGACAGGAGCCAACCCCGTACACCCCGGGCGCCGCGGTGATCGCTCCGTGAAGCCGCGTCATTGGCGAGCGGTGCAACGCGCGACCGGCTGGCTGTTGGCCGTGGTCGTCGTGCTGCTCGTCGCCGACAGCGCCTTCCTGGCCACCGCCTACACGCCTACGGGCGTAGTCGCCCCCATGCAGCGACTACACTTGTGGCTCGGTGGCGCGCTGACCGTGCTGCTGTCTCCGTTCGTTGCGGCGCACTGGCAGCTGCACCGGCGACATCGCAATACGGACGCGCGGCGCATCGGGTTTCTCGTCGCAGCCATCGCGGCCGTCGGGTGCGTGGCGGGTTGCATCCTGTGGGCCACGGTCGCCGGCGCCGGAAGCCGAAGCATTCTGCTGCTGCACGAAGGTGCGTTCGTCCTCGCGGTTGCGACTTACGTGGTGCACCGCCTGCGCGCCCGGGTCACCCCGGCGCTTCGAGCCGAATGGGTCGGCGTGGGTGGCATCGTCGTCCTCGTGGGCGGCAC
>CAYSPB010000418.1:0-7118 GCA_964432695.1 uncultured Nannocystaceae bacterium | reverse complement strand
GTTGGAGGCATCGTCGCCATGGCGTCGATCGTGGTGTTCGAGCACGAGCCTGGTGCGCTGGGCCTGATGATCGGCATCGCGTGCGCGCAGATGGTGTCGTTCTCGACTCACTACCGCCATCTGGGTCGGGCGATCGCCAAGCATCGAAAGGCGCTCGTGGGCGCACCGCTGTACTTGGTGGTGCTGCTGCTCGGCTTGCGACTGGGTGGCTCGCGCGGAGCTGCCGGCGTGATCTTGTTCGGCAACCTCATCTACGGGTTCTTGCCGATGTTCCTCGCGTTTCAGCGCGTCGTTTCGATTCGCCGCACGCGAGGGCACGGGGACGAGGAGCCGCCCAAAGACGCTGAAGAGCCGCAGACGCTGCCCGACGACGAACCGAGTGCGGCGCTGGCCTCCGAGCCTGCCGTCGATGCATCGTAGCCCGCTCCCCCATGTCCAAATCGACTTCATCCGGTCGTCGCGCGCTCGCGAACGTTGGCGGCGAGGCTACCGCCCACGGTGACCCCGGCGACGGGGCACAGCTCGCCGCCATTCTCGACGCGGCCCAAGCCGACGAGGCCGACTGGCTGACGCACGGCTTTCACAGCTATCCCGCGCGCATGCATCCGGCCGTGGCTCGTGGCGTACTCGAGGCCTACGCGACGCCAGGTGATCGAGTGCTCGATCCCTTCTGCGGCAGTGGAACCGTGCTCGTCGAAGCGATGGTCGCGGGGATGCGGGCCCGCGGTGTCGACCTCAACCCGATCGGCGTGCGCCTCTCGGGCGTGAAGTGTCAGGTCCGCAACGAAGCTTCGCGCGCTGCGTTCACCACGATGCTCGAGCAGGTCGTCGAGGTCTCGAAGGACCGCGTGCGCAAGCGGGCGCCCGCCATGGCGCCGCTGAGCGCCAAGGAGCGCGCACACTACGACGTGCACGTCCTCAAGGAACTCGCTGGCCTGCACGACATCATTGCGGCGGTCGACGGCGGCCCCGACAAGGCAGCGCTTCAAATGCTGCTGACCTCGATCGTGGTCAAGTTCTCCAAGCAGCGCGCCGATACGTCCCGCAACGATGACGGCGGACGAGAGTCCGCCAAGCCGCGTCGGATCGGCAAGTTCGTGCCCAGCGAGTTCTATGGCCGAAAGGGACAGGAACTCATCCGCCGCTGGGCCGAACTCGAAGCCGCGTGCCCCGAAGGATGGCATCGACCGAAGATCGTCGAAGGCAACGCGCACGCGCTGTCCGAGGCGATGCCGCCGCGTTGGTCGGGTCACCTCATCCTCACCTCACCTCCCTATGGCGGTACGTACGATTACGTGCAGCATCACGCACGCCGCTATCCGTGGCTGGGCGTTTCGGTGAAGTCGTTCGTGCGCGGAGAGATGGGCGCGCGTCGCAACTTCGGCGGTAAGGGAGACCCGCAGCGCACCAAGGGGTGGGATGCCGAGGTGACCGCCATGCTCGGATCGATGGAGAGCGTGCTCGAAGACGCAGGCCAAATCGTGCTGCTGATGGGCGATGGCGAGGTCGCAGGACGTCGCGTGGACGTGGTGCCACAACTTCAGCGCCTCAGCGGAGCGGTGGGGCTACGGGTCGCCGCATGGGCCTCGCAGCGCCGCGTTGACTGGAAGGGTGGCAAGCCCCGCGGCGAGCACCTCGTGATGCTGCGCCGCGTTTGAATCCGGGCTATCCGCGCAGGTGGGAGGCGGCGGTCTCGGTCGAAGCGAGGTCGCCGTCTTCATACGTGGTCGCGGACCACGTCGAAGCCGTTCGGTGTTTCAAAGCGCCTGCGACGGCAGGCAAACGACGTCGGGGGAGCCGGGGGTGCCCCAGTCGTCGGCGATCGAGGTCGATGGCAAGACGGTGTTGGACCAGCACCAGACATCGCTTTCGTCGTTGTCCACGTGGTCCCAGTGGTCCGGCATCAGCATCCGCGAACGACCGTCATCGGGTGCTTCGTTCGCGAAGACGGTGGCCGTTTCGTCGAGGACTCCGTTGGGTCCGAAGATCGCGACGAGCTCGAACTCGCTGTTGCTGAAGCGAACGTCGTCGGCGTAGGTCACCAGCGGCTCGGGGGACATGTCATAGGGCCACAAGGTCTCCTGCGCGAGAATGCCGACCTCGCCCGGTGGCAAGATCACGCTCACCGGGATCGAAACGCCGGGGACCTTTGCCAGCGCGTCGTCTCGGTCGCCGATGCCCAAGTTCATCAGATCGATGGGCTCTTCGGTGTTGTTGTACACCTCGAACCACTCGCAGTTGTCCATGCTGCAGTTGGGATTGATCATCACTTCGGTGATGATCAGGTCGCCTTCGACGAGGTCTGCGACGGTCAAGGCGGCCGCGCCGGTGGAGGTACTCTCGTCGGCGCCTTCGGTGGTTTCGGTGTCGCCGTTTTGGGTATCGGCGTCCTGCGTGTCGGCGCTCGTGGTGCTCGGATTCGCGGTCGTGGGGCCTGCGGTCGTGCTCGTTGCCACGGTGTCCATCGTCGTGAACGAAGCGGAAATTCCCGTGATGCCGGTGGTGGTGCTGACGAGTCCGGTGGTGCCGGCTTCATCGTCCTCGCGCTCGTCCTCGGGTTGAGAGTCGACGAAGCAACCGCTGCAGAGCAGCGCGGCGGCGAAGATGCGCAAGCGGAACATGGCTTTGTGGAGAAGGACGGACGCCGTACGACGACGTTGCAGCAGCGGGATGCGGGTTCGAGGGTCGCGTCTGCGACCCTCCTCGTTTATGACATGAGGATGCCTCATGCGGACCGGACGCCTGCAATGACCGCAGCGGAGTTCTTGCGGGCCATCTCCACCCTCAACGAAGGTCGAGACTTCGACCTTGCGGTCGAGGAATTGCACTGGGGTGACATTCGTCTTCGGCTGGAGTTTGACGAGCGTTTCCTGCGCCCAGGAGGCACGATCTCGGGTCCGGTGATGTTCACGCTGTGCGACGCGGCGCTGTGGGGCGCGGTTTGGTCCGCGACGGGCTCTGCGGTCATGTCGGTGACCACCGACATGACGCTCCACTTCTTGCGTCGTCCCAAACCCAAGGCGCTGCTCGCTCACAGTCGAATTCTGAGGTCCGGCCGCACGCTATGTTACGGCGAGGTCACGTTGTGGAGCGAGGGCGACCCCGAGCCGGTCTGCCACGCGACAGGCTCGTATGCGCGGGCTCAGCCGACGGGTTCGTAGTCCTCGCACACGGCGCCCTCGACCGAGGCGTTGATCGCTTCGGAGAGGCTGATCGCATTCGTGAGCACCATGTCGATGTCGAAGCGGCCACCGTCGGTCGCATCGGGCACCGAGGGCTGCCCGAGATAAGGCCCGCTCCATCCCGGAGTCACGTCTTCACAGCTGCAGCTACCGCCGAGGTCGGCGGTAAACGAGAACACGCGAATTTGCTGGTCTTGTAGCGCCTGCACGGTGTCGGCGTAGCCGTGCTCGATGTCGACGCCATCGAAGGTGGTCGGGCCCTCGACGAAGGTGTCGTCGGTGGTGTGGATGACGATGCGCAGCGTGCTGTCGGCGGGGCGCCACTGGAATCCGGTGGCCGCAGCGTAGAGGGCATCGAGGCTGTTCTCGGGCCAGGTGGTGTTGCTGCCGCTGCCCGAGACCTGCGCATTGCTCGACGTGAACTCGCTCCACTCTTGGAAGTCGGCTCGTAGTGCGGTGGCGTCGGGGTAGGGCGCGCCCGCGCCGAGTAGCGCGATGTCGTCGACGAAGACCACCAGGCCGTACTGCGGCGCCGATGGCAGCTCGAGTTCCGCGAGTGCTTGGTCGACGACGAGGACTTCGTTGGCGAGCGTTTCGAGGAAGGTCTCCATCGATGTCGAGACGTCCATGACGAACACGATGTCGATGTCTTGATCGCAGACGTTGGGTCCGTCGCTGTCGGGGTCGACACTCGTCGTTGCGCCCGGACCCACGTCGAGTTTCACGCTGCCGCCGGAGTCCTCCGCGTCCTCGTTCTCGTCCTCGTCGACGTCGGGGTCGGTCGTTGCGTCCACGCCGTCCGCAGGGACGGTGGTCATCGTCGGAGAAGACGCGCCCTCGAAGGGATCGTCGTCACGGCCCGCGTCGCTGCAGCCCATCACGAACACCAACCCGGCCCACGAAACCAACCGAGGAAGACGCGTCGTAACTGTCATCGAGGCAGCAGCGTATCAATCGTTCAGCGCATGCCCCAAGGGCCTCGCCGCGACTCCTGGGCAATGTGCATGGCGGCGCCCGATTTGTTCTTGAGGATCGCGTGCTCGACCGTGAACGATCCGGCACCTCGCGTGCGCCCATCGGGCTCGCGGTAGCGGCGTGGTTCGACACGCGCACCGACGAGGGTGCCCAGAGAATCGGCGCTGCTGGGTTTTTCGGTGAGCAAAACGACGTGGCTTTGGTGCTGCCGGGCGAGTCCGAGCAAGCGCCCCTGCCACGCTTCACGACTCGATGGCGGGGTTCCGTTGCAAAAATCGATCACCAACAATCCGAACGCGCCGCTGCGCAAGAGCAGCTCGGCGGCTTTGCACAGCGCGTGGGGGTGCTCGCGTGCAGGATTGGCACCTGCGGGAGCGGGTACGTGCACGACGAGCAGCGCGCCGAGGTCGATGCCGCAGGCCTCGAGGTCGGGGGGGTACAGTGCGCCGCCGCGGGGTTGAATCCAGGCGGTGGTTTCTCCGGCTCGCTGGGCGTCGTGCACCAGCTTGACCGCGGTCGAGGTCCGCGCGCTTCCGACCCTGCCGTCGACGCTGCCGGAGACTTCGAGCAGCCGCCCGGGACCCACAGCCTCGTACAGAGGGGCGATGGCGTCCGCACTCGGGCGCGTACCAGGGTCTGGCGCTTGCGCGCGCCCTCCTACGGTCGCACGCGAAACGTGGGGCAGTCGCAGCAGTGCAGCGCTCACCCAACTACGATACTGCTTTTGCGTTCAGTGTCAACGCGGCGTCTGGCCACGTTCGGCCAGCACCGCCACCAGCACCGCGTGAATCGCTTTGGCGTCGAGTCCTCGAAGATGACCCAGCACGCTTCCTTGCCAGTCCTGAAGTCCCAGTGCCGCGATGCTGGCCGGCGTGACCGGCACGGTGGTCTCTTCGCGGTAGACCGCGCGCAGCAGCGTCCGCAGCCGGTCACTGGGAACGTCGACCAGTCCTACTCCTCGAATCCCGCTGGGCATGCACCGCAGACTATCGCCCGGCGCTTCGATGCGGTGGGCTCTCGGGTTCGGCTGGCGCAGCGCGGTTTCTCACCGTGGGGGCGACCGAGCGTGGCCTCCGGTTGCCCGTTTCTCGCCTCGACGCTAGACCACCACCGGCAGGCCTCGCCATGACCGCTTCCGCCCGCTTCTTCTCGCTCTTCTCGACCGCTGAGCGGCGCCGCATCTCTGCGCGCCTGCTCGCCGCCTCCGCGATGGCTCTCACCATCTCGATGGGCGCTCTGCTCGTCGGTGGATGCGACAACCCCGAGTCGACGCAGCTCGACGAGAAGGTGCTGCCCCACGTGCGGGCCGCCGAGGTTCGGCTGATCGAGCCGCGTCCGCGCTCGCGTCACCTCGCGCCGCTCGAGCCACATCGTCGCGCTCGCCTCTCGCCGCGCACTGGCGGACAAGTGTTGGTGCTCAACGCCGACGAGGAACAAGAGGTCGAACAAGGCACCATCTTGGTGCGCTTTGCGGCCCAAGACTCCAAGGGCGGCTTGATCTCGGCCAAAGCGTCCATCGTGCAGATCGAAGAGAGCCTACGCGACACCCAGCGCGAGCTCGAGGATGCCAACGACCTCGTGCGCAAGGGCGCCGGCACCACGCGGGAGGTCGAGCGGCTCGAGACGCAGCAAGCCACCCTCAAAGCGCAGCTGCGCAACGCCAAGGGCACGCTGGTCCAAGCCAAGGACCGCGTCGGCGCGGCGACGCTCTCGGCTCCGTTCGACGGGACCATCACCGCGGTGCAGACCGAGGTCGGTGAGTTCATCGCGCCGGGTGTCGTTGCCGTCGTTCTCGCCGAACTCGACCCCATTTCGGTCGAGGTTCCGCTGACCCAGACCGAGGCCGCGATGTACGACGACCAAGGCGGACTCACGTTCGTCGTCAAGGCGCGCGGCAAGACGCTCGAAGCCAATGTCGAGTATGTCTCGAGCGAATCGGCCGATGGTGCGACGTTCACCGCGCGTCTCGAGGTCCCCAACCCGGACAAGTCGCTACGCGGCGGGGAGCTGGTCGACGTCGAGGTGTTCGGCAAGGCGCAAGACCGCGTGCGCGCCGTGCCGTTCACGGCCGTTCGCTGGGCCGCGGATCAGGCCTATCTGCTCGTCGTGACGCCCGACAAGACGCTGCAGCGGGTCGACATCGCGGTGATCGACGAAGCCGACGAAGAGGTCATCATCGACGGCAAGATCGAAGCAGGCGCGCGCGTCGTCGAGACTGGACCCACCGCCTTGCGTGATGGCGACACCGTCGAGGTGGTCGCCGAGCCCGGGCAGACCCTCGCCTCTGGATGAGCCGCCGTGTTCGACCGCATCATCAAGCTCTCGATCGGCAACCCGGTCTTCGTCAACCTGATGTTCGTCCTCGTGGTCGCCGCGGGGGCGATCGCAGCGTTCTCGCTGCCGCGCGAGGAGTTCCCAGAAATCTCGCTCGACCGCATCGTCGCGACCACTGTCTACCCAGGCGCCACCGCTGAAGACGTCGAGGAGCTGATCACCAAGCCCATCGAGGACGCACTCGACGACGTCAGCGACATCGACAAGATCGAATCCACGTCGCAAGAGGGTGCTTCGAGCGTGGTCGTGACCTTCATCGAGGGCACCGACCTCGTCACGGCGCGCTCCGAAGTCGAGAAAGCGGTCACCTCGGTCGACACCTTTCCCGATGACGCGGAGAACACGATCGTCAAAGAGCTCAAGCTCGAGATCCCAGTCGTCTCGGTCGCGCTCACCGGCGACCCCGGTGCGACTCAGCTGGTCGAGGACATCACCGACGAGTTCCGCGAGGTCGATGGCGTCGCGGCCGTGAACCTCACCGGCGTCGCCGAGCAGAAAATCTTCATCGACCTCGACGAGCGCCAGCTTCGCGCCCTGCGGATTCAGCCCGGGCAAATCGCGTCGGCGGTTCGCAACGCTCAGGCCAACGTTCCGGCCGGCTCGGTCGAACTCTCCGGCCAGGACCTT
>CAYSPB010000417.1:0-7199 GCA_964432695.1 uncultured Nannocystaceae bacterium | reverse complement strand
CACATCGCGACCTTGGCGCCGCGGCGGGCAAGCATGCGGGCGACTGCGGAGCCGATCCCGCTGGAGGCACCGGTGACGAGGGCGATGTGGTCGGTGAGGTCGACGTTCATGGTGACGATCCGCGCAGTGCGAGTCAGCGAGCGACGGGAGCGGAGCGAGGTCCGCGGACGAGCGTGCCCGGCATTGCGCCGGTGTGCACACCATCTTCATAGGTGATGTGTCCAGCGATGACCGTGGCCCTGTAGCCGCTGGCGTCCTGCATCAATCGCCGGCCGCCCGCTGGTAGATCCCAAGCTAGACGCGGGGCTCCCAGTCGCAGGTTCTCGTAGTCGATGACGTTGACGTCGGCGCGGTAGCCCGGGGCCAAGACGCCGCGGTCGAGCAGACGGTAGGTGCGCGCCGTGTCGGCAGTCTGGCGCTTGATGACATGCTCGAGGCCGAGACGGGGACCCCGGCTGCGGTCACGTGCCCAGTGCGTGAGCATGAAGGTCGGCATGCCCGCATCGCAGATCGCACCGCAGTGTGCCCCGCCGTCCGCCAGCCCAAAACGCGTATTGGGATGCGCATGAAGTCGATGCAGCGGGTCTAGGCTGCCCTCGGCGTAGTTGAACAACGGAAAGTAGATCATTCCTTCGCCCTCACGTCGCATCAGCGCGTCGTAGGCGAGCTCGAGCACCGACGCGCCGCCGCGCGCAGCGATGGCAGCCACGCTGTCCGCGGGGTCCGGCTCGTAGTCGAACCCCTCGTCCATCACGAACATCCTGCCGAACGTCTGGGTCACGAACGTCTCGAAGGGGCCGACCGTGACCGGCGTCTCGGCGATGAGCTTCGCCCGGAACGCCGGGTCTCGCAGCGTGGCGATCTGCTCGGACCACGGACGCGTGGCCAGTCGCTGAAACGACGGATGCAGCGCGAACGGATGCGCCGTACCCCGCCAGCACATGCACAGGCCGATGCTTCGACCCGCGACTTGAGCGGTGAGCGGCACGCCGTCGGCGGCCGCCCGTTCGAGCACCGACACCGCCTTCGTCCACGCCTGCGGGTTCTGGTCCATCTGTGTCAGGTTGAAGAGGACGTGGGTTCCCAGCTTGCGCGCCAGCGCGTCGAGCCACTGCACCTCTTGGTCGATGCGGGTGTTGTCCGCGGAGATCTCGAACAGGGCTCCGTGCGTTGCGAGCACCGTGGCGATGGCGGTCAGCTCGTCCATGCCCGCATCGGTCCCGGCCACGAGCACGCCCTCTGCCGTCTTGTGCAGCGGTGTACGCGACGTCGAGAAACCCAGCGCGCCGGCGTGCACCGCCTCGTTGACGAGCGCTGCCATCTGGCCGACCTCCTCGGACGTGGCATCCTCGGTTTCAGCACGACCGGGACCCATCACGTACCCCCGCACGGCGCTGTGGGGGATCTGGGTCGCGTAGTCGAGCGTGTGCTCGCGACGTTCGAGTGCGTCGAGATATTCGGGAAACGAAGCCCAGTCCCACTGGATACCCTCGTGCAGCGCAGCGCCGGGGATGTCTTCGACGCCCTCCATCACGTTGATGAGCCAGTCGCGGTCCTCTGGTTTGCACGGCGCAAAGCCGACGCCGCAGTTGCCCATGACCACCGTCGTCACGCCGTGGCCGCTGCTGGGGGAGAAGTGTGGGTCCCACGTGGCCTGCCCGTCGTAGTGGGTGTGCATGTCGACGAAGCCGGGCGTCACCAGCAGACCATCGGCCTCGATCTCGCGATGCCCTCGACCGTCGACGCGACCAACCTCCGTCACGACGCCGTCCCGCCATGCGACGTCCGCCACGCGCGCTTTCGCACCGGTTCCGTCCACCACCAGGCCTTCACGGACGACGACGTCGTGTTCGCTTTCCATACGTGAATTATATTCACTTTTTGAATCAATTTCAAATTCACTGTAGGATGACCTCCGTGAGTTCTGCCGAGCGCTCGCCCCGACGGGCACGAAAGTTCGCGGCCAAGCGCGAGGCCGTACTCGATGCGGCGCTCGCCATCGTGATCGCCGACGGACTCGCAGGCCTCACCTTGGGCAAGGTCGCCAAGGCGCTCGACGTGGCCGTCGGTGGGCTCTACCGCTACGTGCCCAGCAAGGAGGCGCTCATCACCGCGCTGCAGCAACGCGCCGTCTCTCGCTTCGGGGAGCGCCTGCAGGCGCACCTCGACCGTAGCGAGCCCCACGACCACGTTGGACAGCTTCGACGCGTGCTCGAACCCTTCCGATTCTACGTCCGCAGCCGCGAGGATGCGCCCGACGACCATCGGCTCATGGACGTGATGCTCTCCTCGCTCGACCCGTCGATCAGCGAGGCTCAGGCTCGCGAAGTCGAAGCGGTGCTCGGACCGATCCTGGCGCTCGCCCGTGCGGGCCTCGAGACCGCGGCCGAGGCCGGCGCGCTCCAGCCCGGGGATGCTCGGGCGCGCACGCTCGTGCTCTGGGGCGCAACGCACGGACTCGGCCACTTGCGCAGCCGCGATCGCCTCGAGTCACCGGCCCATCACGTCGATGCGCTGTACGACGTCTTGTTCAGCAGCTTGCTGCGCGGCTTTGGAGCGGCCGCGAAGGACGTCCAGGCCGCGCTGGGCTGACGCCTTCTACTCGTCGACGTCTTCGGCGAGCAGTGTCTGCACCAAAGCGTCCATCTCGGCTGGATCGAACGAGTTCTTGATCGAGTGAACCGTCAGGTCCTTGCCGATGACGACGTCGCGCGGATACGGGTAGCCGACCCCCCCGGGAAACGAGAACAGGCCGCGGCTGAAGTTCTCGTCCGGGATGATCGGAAAGCTGACGCCGGTCTGCTCGACGAAGCCGGCGACGAGCTCCGGCGGGTCGCCCGGGTGGATGCCGTAGACGAGGACGCCGTCGCTGGCGTAGCGCTGATGAATCGTCGTGTCGATGTCTGGCAACTCCAGACCACACACCGGTCAGAACAGGGCGAAGTAGGCCAGCACAGTGACGTGCCCCCGCAGACCCTCGACCGACCCCGTGCCCGTGGGGTCCAAAAAACCGAACTCCTCGGTGAGCGTGTCGCCGACGTCGAGCAGGTCGGTCGAGATTGCCGAGAGCGGAACCTGATGCGGGGACTGCTGCTCGTCCGGGTCGTTGCTCTGGAGCGCCAAGGTGGCGAAGGCGTTGAAGCCGTCGGGCTCGTACGACACTTCGAACGCTGCGGCGCGCTGCGGCGGGACGCGGACATAGGCGGTGTCGATGGTGTACGGGCCGTCGACCCCCAGACCGATGTCGTCGATGTCGAGGTCCAGGTAGCCACGGTTGCGGACCACGACCACGCGCGAGTCCGGCGCGTCGGCGTTGAACTCGACGATGTCCTGGTCGACCGCAAGGTCGGGCGCGATCAGCCCGGGACGGTAGTCCAATACGTGCAGCCCTTCCCACTCCGCCACATGGACGCGGTTGCCGTCGAGCGCAATGCCGAGGTCCTGCTCGAACTCGGGCGTCCGACGGACGCGCTCGGTCGCGAGCAGCTGGAGCGTTTCGAGGTCATAGATCGCCACGTGGGTCCAGGCGGCGACGGCGATGATGTCGTCGCCGAGGTCGACCGCCTGCGCCGTTCCGGCCACGGCGAGGTGGGCGCGGGCTCGTGCCGCACTCGGGTCGAGGGGGTCGCCGATCGTGAAGAGGTCGACGCCGCCGCCTCCCATCGAGACGGCGAGGTGGTTGCCCCGTACCGCGACATCGCGTGCGACCGCGGTGGTCGGAAGCGTCCCCAGCACGGTGGGATTCGCAGGGTCGGCAAGACCGACGACCTTCACGCCGCCACCTTGGTCCGCGACGTAGAGCACCCCCTGCCCGACCGCGATCTTCGTGGCGTTGTCGAAGCCGTCGGTGATCGAGGCGAGCGAGAGCTGATACTCGGCGTCGACCGTGTACGTTCGCAGCCCGCCCGCGTGGGTCGCGACGTAGAGGTGACCATCGCGATACACGATGCCCTCGAACAAGATGTCGGGGTCTTCGATCAGCTGGATCTCAGTGGCAGAAAACTCGTCGGATGCGGGGTCGTAGACGTAACCGCCGAGAAACGGATTCTCGACCCACGTGTCGCCATGGTGCGCGAGCCAAAACACCTGCCGATCGCCCTCGAGGGTGGGCCCCACGGCGACCCGCTGACAACGTGGCGAGGCGCGCGAGACCAGCACCGGATCTTCGGGGTCGGAGACGTCGTTGATGCGCGCACCGAAGCCACCGCATAGGAACGACAGATTGCCGAGCACCTCGACGTCGACGGCTTCGGCGGCCGAGCCTTGACCTCGATGCAGCAGCGCATCCCCCGGTGCACAGCAGGAGTCACCGAGAAACGGGCCATCTTCGGCGCATGCGCGTCCGTTGCCACACGGCAGGCACGTCAGCTCGGGACATGCGTCACCGCCCGGCGGTCCCGGCGGCGGAAAGCTTGGACCATCACCGGTCGATCCACCGCCACCACCACCTTCGCCGGCGCCCGTACCGTTCCCAGCGGCACCGCCATCGGGTCCCCCGGCATCGGCTCCCGTCGAAGCCCCCGAGGTGAAGCCACCGTCGGCGGAAGGTGTCGCCTCGATCGGATCCGCCCCACACCCCAGCGCAAGGCCTCCACACCCCAACGCAAACAAGAGCGAACCCGATCGAGACGCGATGTCGGTCATGGACCAAACCTCGAAACGCGACGGGAGCCGCAAGGTTACGCCGCCCCTGAGACCTCGGCGGCGCCGGCCGAAGGCGCCATGAACCCACATGGCCACGCGGCCCGTCCCCAAACGACAACCCCCAACGCGCCTAGATGAGGCGACCGTTGGGGGTTGCAGCCGCGGCTTCGCTGCCGCAGCGTCGTACTGAGCGACTAAAGCGGCTCGCCGCCGGCAGCCGTGCAGTCGTCGGGCGTCATCGACAGCCACCCCTTGCCCTTGCACTCGTTCTGGCCGGCACAGGAGTGGCCAACCGAGCCGGGCTCGACGCGGCCGTCGGGAACGTCGCACGCGGCTTGGCCGGAGCACTCGTTGGCACCAAAACACTTGATCTTGGCAGCCGTCGCCTTGTCACCGCCCGCGGCGTCACCGGGGTTGGCGGAGCTTTGGTCTTTGTCGCAGCCGCCGAGAAAGAGCGCAGCGGCAGCGAGAGCGAGCGTGGTGGGGATGCTGTTGGTCATGTCGATTTCCTTTGTCTGGGCCCTGGAAGGGTCGGGCTATTCGGTCGGGTGACAGCCAAAGCAACCGAAGCCTTGGCCCGTCTCGGGGTTGAACGGTTCCATGTCGAGCATCGCGGCGGCCTCGGGCACGACCTGCTCCATCATGAACTTGGTGACCTCCTCGTCGTACTCCATCGCCGCGGTGATCGGGTCGTTCGCGTCGAGCGGGAAGATCGAGTCGGTGGGCATCTCGAAGTTGCGCTCCTTCATGTCGTCGCCGTGGCAGGTCTGGCACTTGAACCCCTTGTAGGTGGTCTCATCGTGCGCTTTGAACATCTTCTTCATCTTCGGGAAGAAGACGATGCCCATGTGCTCTTGGCGCTGCTTGAAGGTCTTGTCGGCCCACTTCACGCCGGGTGCTCCGGGTTCGGTCGTGGCGGCAGGCTCGGCCGAGGCGGCGGGTGCATTCCCGTCGCGTGCAGCGGGCGTGGCGTCGGCCGGGGTCGCGGGGTCGGATTTCTTGTCGCACCCGCCAGCGAGCAAGGTCAGAGCGAGGGCGGGCAACAACAATCGGGCGTGCGAGCGTGCGTACATCGGTGTTCTCGTGCGTTGGTTCGGTCTCGCCCGGCGACAAACGCGAGGCGTGGGCCGTTGTTACGCGGGCCGGCCGCGACATTCAAGGCGGCGCTGCGGGTGGATTCGGGCCGGCGATTGGCTACCCTGCACCCACGCAAACGATGTCGAAGGATCGCACCAGGCCTGCGCGGCCCTACCTTGGACACGGCGTCGGGCTTCGCGTCCCCCACTACACCAAAGCGCTCGACGGCACGCTCGACGTCGACTGGGTCGAAGTCATCAGCGAGAACTTCTTCGGCGATGGTGGCCGACCCCGGGCCGTGCTCGAGGCGGCCCGCGCCCAGGTCCCGGTCGTGATGCACGGCGTCTCGCTGGCGATAGGCTCCGCCGAGCCGCTGGACCGAGCTTACCTTGACCGGCTCGCGGCCCTCGTTCGATACATCGATCCCGCGTGGGTGTCCGACCACCTGTGCTGGGGCCGGATCGACGGACACCACGCGCACGACCTCTTGCCGCTCCCCTACACCGAAGAAGCGCTCACCTTCGTGGTCGACCGAGTCCAGCAGGTACAAGACGCACTCGGGCGGCCGCTCACCCTGGAAAACGTCTCGAGCTACGTCGGTTTCGTCGCCTCGCAGATGCCCGAGTGGGAGTTTCTGGCCCAAGTCAGCGCGCGTAGTGGCTGCCGCATTCTGCTCGACCTCAACAACGTGGTCGTCAGCGCCAAGAACTTCGACTTCGCCCCTGAGACCTACCTCGACGGCATTCCCGTCGACGCGGTCTGGCAGTTCCATCTCGCCAACCACACCGACCGCGGACACTTCAAGTTCGACAGTCACAAAGGCCCCGTTCCGGACGAGGTCTGGGACCTCTACCGCGTCGCGCTGCGCCGCTTCGGTGCCGTCTCTTCCTTGATCGAATGGGACGAAGACGTGCCCTCTTGGGGCATACTTCGCGGACAGCAGCAAATCGCCGCCCGCATCGCGGCGCAGGAGCTTGCCGGGTGAACCTGCGCGAGACCCAAGCGCTTTTCTGGAAAGCGATTACGTGGCCGACCGGGGTCGCGGACTTTCTCGCGCAGGCCGACGAAGCCACGCGAACCGCCTTTGCCGCCACCTTCGACCAAACGGCCGCCTTCGATCGTGCCGCGCGAGTCGAGGTCTACGCCGAGGCCTACTTCTGGCGCCTGTTCGAGGTCGCCCTCGACCAATACGGCGTCACGGCGTGGTTGGCGGGAAAGTCCGGCTTTCACAACCTGATGACGGACTTCGTGCTCGCATGCCCCTCCAGCACGCCCGACGTTCGTTGGTACGCGGCGCCTTTGGCCGACTTCATCCGTACCCATGAAGCGCAGCGTCGCCGGCCAGGATTGGCCGATGTTGCCGCAATCGACTGGGCGATCAACGTCGCGGTCGATCGCGCCGATGAACCCCGCTTGGGCATCGGCGCGCTCGCCAGCCTGCCCGCGCAGCAGTGGCCGCGCGCTCGCTTCGCCCTCAC
>CAYSPB010000416.1:0-7243 GCA_964432695.1 uncultured Nannocystaceae bacterium | reverse complement strand
CTGAGCTGCGGCGCACCGCAGCGGTGGCCCGTCGGAGGCCGCGGCCACCGCCGTGAACCGCTCCACCACGCCGTCGAAGTCCCGAACGGGTCCAAGCGCGCGTGTCACGACGCGAAGGTCCTTCTCGAGTCGCTGACGCCGCTTCTCCCCGAGCCAGGGGCCGAAGACCTGGCCAGCGCTGCGCAGTCGCCGAGAGCTGACCCGCATCACGCGAAGCGTCTCGGCGTCGTGTTTGTCGGACCGCAGGTCCAACGGTGCCTCGAGCAGCGCCTGCACGAGCGGATCGAGCTGCTCGCGGACGTGACGGGCCAGCAGCCATCCGAGTTCGGCAGCGTCGACGGCCGGCGCGGGTGGAGGTGGTGGTGCAGGGCTCGGCTGAACCTCGATCGTGGCCGGCGGCGTCGCGGCGGGCGCGAGCGCCGGACGGATCGTGTTCGCGAGCACGCCGAGTCTCTCGCCGGCGTCGGCCACGCCGTCGAGCATGCGCGCCGCCACGGTCCGGGCGAGAGCCCGGGTCTGCGGCGTCGTCACGCGCCGGACCCAAGTGCGGAGGCGGCTCGCCATGGCGGCAGCCCACCCTACCGCAAGGCTCGGCCCACCGCCGTTGCTCGGATTTTCAGACCCGGTTTATCGTCAGGGCATGCGAGAGGTGCTGGTTGTGGGGCTCGTCGTCTCGGCGACGGCGTGTGCCCCGGTCCCGCAGAATCGCCGGGAGTACCTGGCCGACCCGACGATGGCCATCGTCGACGATCCGCTCGAGGCGCGCTCGCAGCGAAAGCAGCACACGGCGCGCGAGGGTGCGGCCGGGGGCGACGCGCAGGCGGCGGGCGGCGGGTGTGGCTGCGGCAACTGACCTGATTGCTGGACTCGTGGCGGCGCTGCTAGGCGTGTCGGATGCGGCGGAGCCGACGACGACCGAGCAAGCCGCCGAGATCGACGCCGCCATTCTCGGGGAGACCGACGAGCCCGCGCCGAAGGCTCGCATCGAAGACGTCCGGGCGCGCCTGACCTTCTATGATCAGCGAGGCCGGGGCTACCAGTCCAAGGCCGGGCCGCCCGAGGGTCCGGGTTCGGAGCGCATGCAGGTCGTGCAGCCGATGGTCTCGATGACGATTCGCCAGAAGAACGAACGGATCTCGCACAACTTGACAGGCGTGTTCGACATGGTGACGGCGGCCTCGCCGGACGCCCTCGACGCCGTGTCATCCGCGTCCCGCTACAACGAGGCGGGCACGGTCGACGTGACCACGAACTACGAGGCCACCGACCGCGACACGTGGTCGGTTCGATACGGCATCCACGTCGAAGAGCACTGGCGGACGGGGTTTGGTGGGTTCGGCTACGCGGGGGAGTTCAACGAGGAGAACACCGTCGTTTCGGCCTCGGTCAACGTCATCTTCGACTACTTCGACGACTTGCACCCCCGCGGCTGGAACGACAAGCAAACCTCTCGCTGGGCGCTCAACGAGAACCTCTCGCTGGTGCAGGTGCTCTCGCCAACCACCATCTCGATGCTCAGCTACGGGGTGACGTTCCAGCAGGGCACGCTCGAGAACGGCTGGAACTCGATCTACATTGAGGACGCCCCCACCTACGGGTGCTACGACAGCGTCGACCAAACCGCCGCCTACGACTGCCCCAACCGGCGGCGCGAGAACCTACCGCGCAAGCGGGTGCGCCACGCGATTGCGGCGCAGCTCAACCAGCACGTGCCGCGGACCCGCACCACGCTCAAGGGCCGCTATCGCTACTATCGCGATGACTACGAGCTTCGCGCGCACACGCTCGACACGTGGGCGTACCAGTGGCTGGGCCGTCGCGCCTACTTGCGGCTGGGTTACCGCTTTCATCGCCAGAGCGGCGTGGGATACTGGCGGCGCTCCGTCGTCGAGGCGACGCCGGTCGACAGCTACTTCACCGCAGACTCGGACCTTGCCCGTTTCGATGCGCACGAGCCCAGCATCAAGGCGGTGGTCTACCTCAAGCCGCCGAACACGGCGCAGGGTGGGGCGCAGTCGCTCGATGTGGGCTTCTCTCGGTACATCCGTACGAATAATCTGCAGATGAACGTGTTCTCCCTTGGGTATGCGCAGCAGTTTTGAGTCCTTTCTCGTCGTTGCGCTCTTGACCGCGTGCGACCCGAACACAGCGTCCATGCCGCCCGCCGAGCCGACCCAGGTCGAGCCGGCCCCGCTGCCTTCCCTCGAAGGGGTGACGCCGCTGCGCGTGCAAGATCCGGCGCTGGAGGCCTCGCTGGAGGGCAAGGTGGCCGTGATCGACCTTTGGGCGACGTGGTGCGAGCCATGTCGCGCGTCGATCCCCAAGGTCGTCCGGCTCTCGCAGGCCTACCCGCCCGAGAAGCTCGTCGTCGCGGGCATCCACGTCGGTGCCGGGGTGGAGACGGCCGAGCGCTACGCGGCCGATGCTGGGATCTCCTACGCCCTGTATGCCGACGAGGCCTTTGCGTTCTCCGACCGGGTCGGGTCGCGTTCCGTGCCGATGCTGCTCGTCGTCGATGCTGGGGGGATGATCGTGCATCGGACGTCTGAGCTCGATGCGCAGACGCTGGCGATCGTTCGTGGTCTGGTCGAAGCCAGCTCGTCGTAGCGCGATCCGTCGGTTACCCTGAACGCGTGCCGCGACGACGACGCGTGTCGGAGTTCGACGGGATGGCCGAACAGGCGATCCTCGACCTCCGGCTGTGCGACCTCGACGTGGCCGTCGAACGTAGCCCCGTTGCCGAACGCATCCAAAAGGTGCTTGCCGAGCTGCAGCAACGGGATCTGAGGGTCAAGCCTCACTTTTGGTTCTCCGATGAATGGGCGTGCCCGGACGGGGTCGTGGGGGTCTCGGTCCCGTTCTACCTCGCGCATCCGCGGCTCATCGCACTGGAGCGCTCCTATATGCTCGAGGCCGAGGGCAGCTCGCGCAGCGACTGCTTGCGCCTGCTGCGACACGAGCTGGGCCACGCGGTGCAGAATGCCTACGGGTTGTCGCGTCGCAAGGAATGGCGCACGCGCTTCGGCTCCAGCGCGCGACCGTATCCTGACTACTACAAGCCCAACCCACGCTCGAAGAACTTCGTGCTTCACCTTCCGGGCTGGTACGCGCAGAGCCACCCCAGCGAGGACTTTGCAGAGACGTTCGCCGTCTGGCTGCGGCCGAACTCGCGCTGGATGGACCAGTACGCGGGCTGGCCGGCGTACAACAAGCTCGAGTACGTCGACCGGTTGATGGCGGAGCTGACTGCGGTGCGGCCACAGGCGAAGCCGCGGACGCGCCCGTACTCGCTGGCCCAGCTCGACGTGACGCTCCGGCAGCACTACGACGAGAAGCGGGCTCACTACGTGCCGGATGCACCGCGCACGTACGACGATGACCTGCATCGACTTTTCTCGATTGAAGTACGTCATCGCCATCGCCCGACGGCCGCGTCGTTTCTTCGCAAGCATCGCCGCGCGCTCGTGGCCGACGTCTGCCGGTTCGCGCCCGATCAGGGTCCGATCGTCGAGCACATCCTCGACGAGATCCGGTGGCGCTGCCGCGAGCTGGGACTGCGCACCGCTGGCCGCGAGAGCGGGCTGCTGCGGGACCTTGCCCTGGTCCTGACCAAGCACACGTTCACGTTTGGGCAAGGAGGGGGCCACTGGTGGCCGGTGTGAGGCGTCGACGGGTGCTCGTGATGATGCACGAGGACCTGATCCCGCCCGATGACATCACGGGGCTCACCGACGAGGCGGTCATGCCGTTTGCGACCGAATACGACGTCGTGACCGCGATGCGCTGGCTCGGGCACGAAGTGGTCAAACTGGGCCTGCACGACGAACTTGCGCCGCTTCGAACCGCGTTGCGCGAGGTCGAGCCGCACGTGGTGTTCAACTTGCTCGAGGAGTTTCACGGCGAGGCCGTGTTCGACCAACACGTGGTCAGCTACCTCGAGCTTCAGCGCGCGGCCTACACGGGCTGCAACCCTCGAGGCCTGGTGCTCGGGCGGGACAAGGCGCTTTCCAAGAAAATCCTCCACTACCATCGCATCCGCTGCCCCAAGTTCGCGGTCTTTCCCATGGGGCGCCGTCCTCGGCGGCCCGCCAAACTGCCGTACCCGCTCATCGTGAAGTCGCTGATCGAAGAAGGCAGCACCGGCATCTCCGAGGCCTCGGTCGTGCACAACGACGAGAAACTCATCGAGCGTGTGCTCTTCATCCACCGCTCGATCGGGACCGATGCAATCGCAGAGCAGTTCATCGACGGCCGCGAGGTGTACGGCGCGGTGATGGGCAATCACAGGCTCACCGTGTTCCCGCCATGGGAGCTGAAGATCGACGACCTTCGCTCCGACGCCCCGCGCATCGCGACCCGGCGGGTGAAGTTCGATCTCGAGTTTCAGCAGAAGTACAACGTCAAGATCGGCCCGGCGAACTTCAGTGAAGAGCTGCTCAAGCGCTACCAGAACGCGGCCAAGCGCATCTACAAGGTTCTGGGGCTGTCTGGATATGCGCGCATCGACTTCCGGCTCACGCCTCACGGCGAGCTGTACTTCCTCGAAGCCAACCCCAATCCGGACATCGCGGCCGGGGAGGAGTTCTCCAGTGCCGCCAAGGCTGGTGGCTTTGAGTACGAGCGGCTGCTGCAGCGCATTCTGACGCTCGGCATGTCGCACAGTCGCGGGCTCATCAGCTCCTGATCCTCCGCAGCTCGGCTGCACGGCCGCGCAAGCGCGCGTGTTAGAAGCGAAGCATGGCGCGTTCGTCCGACCGCATCTTTCCCCGCTGGGTGCTGGTGTTGTTCGTGCTGGCCCTGGTCGGCCTGCTCGTCTGGGGCCTGCGAGGCGTCCTGACGCCCGTCTTCTTCGCGTTCTTGATCGCGTACATGCTCGACCCGGTCGTCGACCGGTTCGAAGAGCGCAAGATCCCGCGCTCGGTGGGCATCGCCGTCCTGCTGACCGTGGTCTTGGGCGCGCTGACGATCTTCTTGCTCCTGGCGCTGCCGGGGATCATTCGCGACACCGCCGACTTCATCGGGGAGCTCCCTCAGACCATTCGAGCTCTCGAGGAGCGCGTTGCGCCGCTGCTCGCCGAATACGACATCGAGCTGCCACGGTCGTTGAGCGAGGCGGTCACGACGTTCACCGCCAGCGACGATCCTCGGGCTGGTGGTGGCTTGTCTTCCGACAAGCTCGCCCAAGCGGCGCAGCCGGTGCTCGCGGTGCTTCGCTGGCTGCTCGGCGGAACCGCATCGCTGCTGGGTGCCGCCACCTCGGTCCTGCTCGTTCCGGTGTTCGCCGCGTACCTGCTGCACGACTTCGACCGGATCACCGCTGGGATCGCGGAGTTGATCCCGCCGAAGTGGCGTCCATTCATCGTCGACATCGCTCGCGAGGTGGACGTGGTGCTCGGCGAGTTCATTCGCGGCCAGCTGATCGTGATGCTCGTGCTCGCCTTTGCCTACGCCGTGACGTACAGCCTGCTCGGCGTCCGACTGGCGATCCTCATCGGCGTGGTCGCGGGCACTCTGTCGTTCATCCCGTACGTCGGTGGCGCCGTCGCGCTCGGGTTTGCCGTGGTGATGTGCTTGATCGACTGGACGGGCTGGGGGCAGCTGCTTGGCGTCGTGGTGGCCTACACCGTGATCCAGGTCTTCGAGGGGTTCGTGATCACCCCGAAGGTGGTTGGCGACAAGGTTGGTCTCTCCGCGGTCTGGGTGTTGCTCGCGTTGATGGTCGGCGGGGAGCTGTTCGGCTTCCTCGGGGTGCTACTGGCGCTTCCGGCCGCGGCCGTCGTGAAGATCTTCGTGATGCGGGGGCTGGCGTGGTATCACGAGTCGGAGTTCTTCCTCGACGGCCCCGAACCGCCGCAGACGGGGGCGCTGTCGGCCCTGCTCAACGCCGAGGGGTTGCCCGACGACCCGAAGATGGCGGCCTCGAAGGCGGCGGCACGCACGCGACCTCCGGTCGCACCCGAGTCCGACGAAGGCGCGAACTCCGAAGTGTAATGATGCCGATGGGTGTCCGTTTGCTCTCATCGTGGAGTACAACGCGAGCTCGGAAATATCGGACCTGCACGCGCCCCGTCTCTATCTACGCGACGGCGGCCGCACCCTCTGCATCTGTGTCGACGAGATCGAGTGGGTTGCCGCGGCGGGGAACTACATCGAGATCCACACCGGCCGGAAGACCCACCTCGTACGGCACACGGTGAAGGCCATGGAGGCGAAGCTGAACCCCGACAAGTTCCTGCGGGTGCGGCCGTCGGCCATCGTCAACGTCTCGGAGGTCGATACGCTCGAAGGCCGCGCAGGTGGGGACTACTGGGTCAAACTCCGCAATGGCACCCAGATCCCCTCGAGCCGCAGCTACCGCGACCGCATCGAAGAGATCTTCGGCAAGCCCGCTCGTCGTGGCCGCCGCCGCAGCGACGCGTGACCATGAGGAAAACCCCGCCGGCACGCGCCGAACGGGGCTTCATCGATCGGGGCTGTTGGGGACCCCGCGTCGATGGCCGGTCTACTTCTTCGCGTTGGCCGGCAGCTTGATCTTGTCTTTTTCGATCTTTGCGTTGAGCTCGAACTTGGTGACGGTGCTGACGATCTTGGCAACCGTCATGTCGATGGTCGACTTCGTCACGCTCTTGAACCCGTCGTAGTCCTCGTAGGCGTCGACGCGCATCGTCATCGGAATCTTGCCCTGCGGGGAGTCCTGCATGTAGCTCTGCTCGACGAGCAGGCTCGAGCTCTCGTCGAAGGTCATGGTGACTTCGTCACCGCTCTCGGTGGTGAGCAGGACGTCGATGACCATCTTGCCGTCGAGGGACCGGCGACCGCTCGTTTTCGCGGACGCGAAGTACTCTTTCCACTCGGCGGTGAGCACCAGCGCATTGCTGCGCATTTGCTGCTCGGCTTCTTTGCCTTCGACCTTGCGCATGCCGTTGATCGGGTCCTCCGACCAAAGCTCTTCCCCGACCTTCCAGACCTTCGTCACCCCCATGCCGGGCATCTCTGCCTCCGCGTAGAAGTCGCCGCCCTTCCACCACATCTTGTTGGTGATCTTGGTCTTGTGGGCCGGGATCTCCATCTCCGATTCGGTGTAGTAGGTCTTGATCGTATCGATCTTGTCCTTGCCGCCGATGGCCTTCACGTTGGCAGCGAACAGCGCTTCGGCATCGGCCAGGTTGCTTTGGTCGACCTCGGGGGCCTTGGCCGCGGCGTCGTCGGCGGGCGCTTCGGCGGCGGCGTCGGCATCCGCAGT
>CAYSPB010000415.1:0-7247 GCA_964432695.1 uncultured Nannocystaceae bacterium | reverse complement strand
TGGTAGTACTCCTTGTAGCCGAGCAGCCGTGCCTGCGCGTCCTCGCCTACGCCCTCGACCTTGTCGAGAACCTGGGGGCCCGACATGTGCAGCACAATGGTCGCGCTGGACTGCCACCGCGGCTTGAGCAGCCGGAGCACGCCCACCGACGCCGCGATGCAGACCACCGTGGTCGCGGCGATCACGAGCCATCGACGCCGCAGGATCAGGAGCAGCCGCGACAGCTGGGCCAGGACGTCGACCTGACCGCCGTCCTCGTCTGCGGGCCTCGCGCCATTCGGCGTATGGGGGGGTGCGGCGTGCATTCGAACTCGGGTACGGGGTGCAGACTAGCGCGGACTGCCACCCAGGCCGGTTTCTCCGGCCAGATGGGGTGGCTTCTGAACGGACGCAGGGGTCGTGATGTCCCCTCCGTGCGATTCGTCCATCTGTCGCGCCACCCGACCGTTTCCGTGACGCGCGGTCCGCGTCATTTTGGGCCGGGGGCCGTCAGCCGGCGTCGAGGTCGGGAAAGTCGGCTTCGGGCAGGACGACGCCGATCCACAGCGACCGCGTTTCATCGAGCTCGAAGCTGCGGAAGCCCGTCCACCAGGCCTGTCCATCCGCCTCGATGCGGAACGGCTCGGCTTGCATGCCGCCGTCGGTCCACATGCGAACCGCTTCGGTCGACACGGGCTCGCCGAGGTCCTCGAGCGGCTTGAGGACCGCCTCGAGCTTGGCGGCGTCGTCGTCGAACTTCGGCGAGCGTGGCAAGCCGACGACGCGGCGGTCAGCGTCGAGCACGAACACCTTGCCGTGCTGCTCGCCGTGCCGCGTGCTGGGCATCCGCATGGTGAAGGTCGACAGGTCGGTCAGCAGCATGTCCACGCCGAGGACGAAGCGCCGCCCGCTGCTGTTGCTCGCGGTCACGGCGGCGGTCATGCCGGGCGCCTTCGTGGTGAAGAAGGTATAGGGCTCGGTCCAGGTGATGGTGCCCGGCTTGGCGGTGGCCGCCCTGAACCACGGGCGCGTCCGCGGGTCGTAGTCGATCGTCTCGGTCCACGTCTTGACGACCGTGCCCGAAGCATCGAGTCGCGTGAACCGGGTGGGCGAGCCTGGACGCGAGAGCCGGGTCTGCCAACCGTCGTCGAGGCGGAGCAGCATGTACTCGGCTCCGTCGTCGTCGGCCCGCAGCACCGAACTCACCACGGGGAAGCCGTCGATGAGCGGCAGGAAAAACGACGTGAGTGCCTGCGGGTCTTCCGTGTCGAGGCGCCCGGCTTTCGCCCAGTCCGCGGCGCCGAGAAGGCTGCCGCGCACCGGTTGCAGCAGTCCTTCGAGTTCCGCCTCGAGGCCCTCGGCAGCCGTACCGATCAATAGCCGCGAAAGATGGTTCCGCTCGAGTCGAGCCTGGTCGCGGGCACTGCGAATCAAGACCGTCGCGGCGATCGAGCCCACGAGCACGATGACGGCAAGCGCCAGCGCCGAGACCTGCAGGAGCTTGGTGAGTCGCCGCTTGCGTTCCCGAGCCTCGATGGCCGCCTCTACGCGCTGCTTCAGCGATGCCGCGCGGGAGGATTGCTCGGGCGTGGGAATGGTGCCCGCGGGCAGGTGCCCCAGCATGTCGAGCTGCTGACGGACGACCGAGAGCTCGAGGTTGGACAGGGCACAGAACGCGTGCAGAAGGTGGGCTTCGACGATGTAGTGGCGCGCGACCGCGTTTTCGGGCCACGAGTGAAGAGCCTGCTCCAGCACCGCGACCACGCTGCTCAGCGCGCGGTACGACTGCTGCTGATCCGCCCGCTGCGGCTTGCGTACGCCTTGGCGCTCCTGCTGAAGCTGGGCTTGCACGGCCTCCACTTCCCGAAAATCCTGCACCGCTTCGGCGGCGAGCTCGGCGGAGTCGAGGTGGCGAAGGGCAGCCTTCACATCGTCGGCGAAGGCCTTGCCGTCGGGATGCCGGGATTGCGGGTGCGTGGCGAGGGCTCGCTCGATCACCGGTCGCAGCACGTCGTGGTACGGCGCGAGTTCTGCAGACACCTGCTCGGGAAACGACCACTCGTTGCGACTCGCGATCTTCAGCGCGTCCATCACGGTGGCCTCTTCGTGCGGCGGGATGCCGTACAGCACCTCGAAGAGCACCGCGCCGAGCATGTACACGTCGGTCCACGGTCCCACCCACTCACGCTGCCCCGTGCTGATCTCCGGCGGCATGTAGACCGGCGTGCCGCAGGTGATGAGCACCTGGTTGATGTCGAGGATTCGCGACGGACGCTTGGGATCGGGGTGGAGCGCACACGCGAGGCCCCAGTCGACGAGCAGCACTTCTCCGTATTCGCCGACCATCACGTTCTGAGGCTTGATGTCGCGGTGGATGATGCTCCGGCTGTGGGCAAAGGCGACGGCGTTGGCGGCCTCGATCAGGATCTCGATGTGCGAGCGCAGGTCGTGCGTGCTGCCCGGCGGGGCAGCAACGGTCCCCGTTGGGTGCGCGTGCAGAAGCTCGTCCCACGGCGTGCCGTCGATCAGCTTCATGCTGTAGAAGACCTGCTCGCCCTGATCGACGCCCATGTCGTAGACGGGGACGATGTTCGGGTGCTCGAGTACGGCGGTGATGCACGCCTCCGATTCGAAGGACTCGGCGGCGTCGGGAATGTCCTCCGCTGGCTGAAGCTGCTTCACCGCAACTTCGCGACCGAGCGAGATTTGCCGCGCTCGAAACACGCGGCCCATGCCCCCGGCGCCCAGCTCGGTCTCGAGCTCGAACTCGGTGCGGCCCATCTGGCCTTCGATGCCCGGGGCACTGACGTGGATGCGGCGACGCGGGGTCGTGGTGGGTCGCTTCTTGCGAACCTCCTCCGCTTCGTCCTTGTCCAGCGGTCGCGTACGGTTGCTGTCCGCGACGCGGGGCGCTTGCACCGTGGGTTGATGCCCCGCAGCGGCACGAATCGACGTCTTCGGCGTGGCGTCTGCGTCGACGCGTGACTCCCAGACGCGTTCGAGGTCCTCGGACCACCCGGCACGCCACTTCCCCGCCGTCACGCGTCGAGGGTAGCAGGATCAGCGGCGACGCCGCGAAGCCACGACCACGAGCAGGCTGAACATCCATGCCCATCGTCGCTGTTGGGTCGCCGCACAGCCACACCCCTCCGGGCGTTCGAGGGCCGCGTTCTCGTCCGCGCCCGGACGACGAACATCCAGCGTGAACGGCTCGGCATCGGCGCTGTTGCCCGCGTAGTCGACCGCGGTAGCGGAGACGACGTGCGGACCGGGGTCGAGGTCGAGGTCGAACGCTGCCAGGCTGTCCCACGCGGTTCCGTGGTCGATCGGCTCCCCGTCGACCCGGAGGTGCACCGTGTTTACGCCGAGTCCTTCGTCGGTAGCGCTTACGGTGATGTGGACGGGAGGTGACGCAATCGAGGGTGGGTCGACGAACGTGACGACGGGTGGCTGGGTATCCGCGTCCGGGTCGAACGGGGCCCCGCACGAGTCGCGCACGCCGGCCGTGAGCCCGTCGCAGCCGTCTGCCCACGCTGCTCCACCGAGTCCGGGATCGAGGGGTCCGCCGGTGCAGCCCAAGCCCGGCGCCCAGGTGCCATCGGCGTCGTGGCATGGAGAGAGGTCTAAACCGGATTCGTTCTCGAACCACGGCAGCCCGACATGCATCAATGACGCGAACCCGCCCGACAAGCAGTCCGAGGCGCCGTAGGAGACGATGCCGAAGACGCGCCACTGGCCGGACTCGAGCTGGACGAAGACGGGGCCACCCGAGTCCCCTTGGCACGCATCGCGACCGTCGCCGCCGACCCGCGCCTCGTCACCTTCGAAGCCTTCGAACATGGTCTCGACCGCACGCTTGTCTCCGCGTCCGTCTTCGGAACGGCCGAAGCCGACCATCGTCACTGCGGTGTCCCGCGTGAGCTCGTCGACTTCGCACCCGAGCAGGATCGGCACGATGGGAACGTCCGCTTGCGGCGAGTCGAGCACGCAGAAGGCCCAGTCATGACCGGCCCCTGGGATGAGGCCGTCGGGCCAGGCTTCGCATCGCTGCACCGCAACCGTGCGGGCGTGTCGAGGGCGGACCGACTCGCCGAACTCCACGCTCTGGAAGGACGTGCCGCAGTGGGCGGCGTAGACGACGACCTGCGGGTGGACGAGCGTGCCGGTGCAAAGGTCGCCGAGCGCCACGGTCGAGGGCCAGCCGCAAGCGGGCACGGCGTCACCGCCGAAGATCGCGGCGGGGTCTTGCGGCGCGGCGGCGGGCGCGGCAACTGCGGCGAGCAGTCCAAACGTACCGACCGCGACGCCGCTCACCACCCAAGCAGCCTATCAGCCGCATGTAGGAGCGCCTTCGTGGCCTTTCATCCCGGACCGATTCGACGCCGACCGCCCCCTGCTGTAGCGTGATGATGCGGTGTCGACAGGCGCGCGGAGGATGACACGGTGGATGGTGACCGGGTGCCTGGTGGCATGCGCGACGGCGTGCGGCCGGTCGCCGACCGGGGTGTTTTCCATCGAGGCGGGTAGCGGCGGTGAGACGGACACCGTGGGTGAAGAGGAGGTCTGCGACCCCGAGCTCCAGAACTGCACGTCCGTGGTGACGCTGCAGCGGGCGGCCGACATCTTGTTCGTCATCGACAACTCGGGGTCGATGGGCGAGGAGCAGGGGATCCTTGCGGCCAACTTCCCTCAGTTCATCAACGTGCTCGAGGGCGAACAGGTCGGCGCCAGCTATCGCATCGGCGTCGCTACGTCCGACGAGATCGGGCTGCGCGCCACGAGCTGTCGTCAGCGTTTGGGCGACTTCCTGTGGGAAGGAGCGCTGGGTCCCAACGACGAGTTCCTGTCGCTCGACGAGCGGCAGTCGGGATGCCTGAGCGCCTGCGAGTTCGATGACATTGCCCTGTCGTCGCTCCCGGATGCCGACGGCAACCCGGTGTTCGGACCGTGGATCGAGCGCTCGGGGGGGACCACCAACCTGCCGTCGGGGGTGGGCATGGCCGACGCGCTCAAGTGCCTGGGTCCGCAGGGCATCAACGGCTTCGGCTACGAAGCGCCACTCGAGTCGATGCGGCGCATCATCGAGGAAAACGTCGATGGCTTCGTTCGCGACGAGGCGTTGCTCGCCATCATCTTCGTTACCGACGAAGCCGACTGCTCGATGCCGTTCCAAAACGTGGACACGATGTTCACCTCGCTCGGCGAGCCGTTCTGGGCCGACCTCGAGGACCGGCCGACGTCGTCCGCGTGCTGGAAGGCGGGGGTGACATGTCTGGGAGGGCCAGGTGCGTACGACGCGTGCGTCCCGGTCGACAAGGGGTGGGACGGGCTGCCGGTCGAAGACCCGAACCAGTCGGTGCTGTACCCGCTCGATCGTTATATCGAGGCGCTGCAGGCGGTCTCGGATCGCAAGGAAGCCGCCGGCGGCAACGGAACGGTGTCGGTGGCCGTGATCAGCGGCGTACCCGAGGACTATCCGCAAGGGGGTGAACTCATCTACCGCGACTCCGCAGACCCGATCTTCAACTCGGAGTACGGCATTGGCCCGGGGTGTGCCTACGGGACCGAAACGCTGGGGGACCTGCCCGGAATCCCGCCCGTGCGGCTCAAAGCGTTCGCCGAGGCGTTCGCTGGGGAGCGGCGCAACTTGTTCTCGATTTGCTCCGCCGACTACGCGGTGGCGCTCGAGCAAATCGCCGAGGACATTGCACTGCTCGGCTCGAGATCGTGCGTTCCGGGTTGCGCGTACGATGCGAACCCATTCGTCGATGGCCTGCAGCCCGAGTGCACCGTCGTCGAGCAGCGCGGGGAAGGCAGCGGCGGCGACCTCGACGTGCCGTCCTGCGTGGTGACGAACGATGGCTGGGACTTTCCGCCCGGGGTGGATGTCTGCCATCGCGCGCTGTCCGACGTGGACGGTGGAACGGCGTGGCCGCACGATGACCTCACGCCCCAGTGCTTCAACCGCGGCTCGAATCTGGAGTTCGTGATCGAGCGGCGGCCCGGCGTCGCGGTCCCGCCGGGCGTCGGCGTCCGGGTGGAATGCGTGCTCATCGGTCAGGTCGACGAACGCTGCGACGAGCTTTGAGTCGAAGGCCTACAGTGAGCCCTGGATCGCGCCCGGGATCGAAGGCGGAGGTCCGCGCTGCGTGGGCGAACCGATTGTGGTCGACCTGGCACTCGTGCGTACCGCGATGTCGCGGCTGAGGTTGAACTCGGCGACGGCCCGAATGTTGGGCATGCCTCGCGCGTGCTGGCAGACTGCAGGACTGAGAATGGCGAGCAAGGGCAGCACGCCCATGAGCGGCTAGAACTCGATTTCGAGCAGCTCGCCGGTCTCGGCGTCGAGGGTCGCGCGCTCCGAGCCCGCGGTAACCGTCCAACGGCGTCCGTCAGCGCTCAAGGAGGCGACGTCGGCTGGCGCGCTCAGATACGCGGACGCGCTGGCGACCGCGACCTCGCGCTCAACGGGGCGGGGAAACACGAGCGCTGCGACGGCTGCGCCCAGGAGTCCGAGCGCGACGGCGTGTCCGCGGAGGCTGCGAAGCTTTTCCGTTGCGTGCATGTCACATTAACGTAACTCCACCGGATCACATGTGCTCACGCCGAAACGGGCCGTAGTGGCCCGGATCTGGTCTCAGACCCGAGATAGAAGCCATTCCGGCCGGTTCTTTATCGCTGCGCGTGTCGCGGATGCTTGCAATATCCGTGTGACATGCGCATGTCACGCGCTACGTGTGCTCGCGCGTTCCCGCGAAGATGACGTCGGGGAAGCGCTCCTCGACCTTCGCCAGGTTCCACTTGTTGGGTGCCAGATAGGCCAGGTCGCCGTGTCCATCCTCGGCGAGGTTGGCTTCGTTGCGGCGCTCGAACTTCTCCATGATCTTCCGAACCTCGACCGGCGTTTTGTCGGCGGTGTTCGGGGTCACCCAGCGCGCGGTGCTGAAGTCGACGCCTTCGTACTCGGCCTCGACCGAGTACTCGTGCAGCAGCCGGTGCTTCATCACCTCGAGCTGCAGCTGGCCGACGACGCCCACCACGAACTCACCGCCGAGCTTCATCTTGAAGACCTGAATGGCGCCCTCTTCGGAGAGCTGCACCAGGCCCTTGGCCAAGGCCTTGGCCTTGAGTGGGCTCTTGAGCACGACGCGGCGAAAGATCTCGGGCGCGAACGAGGGGATGCCCGTGAAGCGAAGCAGCTCGCCCTGCGTGAGCGTGTCGCCGATCTTCAAGGTTCCATGGTTGGGGATGCCGATGATGTCGCCCGC
>CAYSPB010000414.1:0-7252 GCA_964432695.1 uncultured Nannocystaceae bacterium | reverse complement strand
GGCACCGCACCTGCCGCCGAGCACTGTGCGGTCAATGCCGTACTCTATCGACGCGGTGGTGGACGATGGGCGTTCACAGAGCCCCGCGCCGAAACCGTCGAGCGCCGCCCCGATGCGTTTGCGCTCTCGGGCTCCCGACTCGAGCGGTCTGCCGATGCGCTCGTCATTCATCTCGACGAACGTAGTGCCCCCTGGGGTACGCCGCTTCGTGGCCGGGTCCGCATCGCGCTGCACGCGGGTGCACCCGCTCCGTTTCGCCTCGACCGCGCGGGAGACCACCACTGGTGGCCGCTGGGCGCTCGCGCCACAGCCGAGGTCGAGCTCGATGCCCCGAACGTCTCCTTCCGCGGCAGCGCCTACCACGACTGCAACTTCGGCCGGGTTCCCCTGGAGGACACGTTCGCGCAGTGGAACTGGTCTCGAGCCGACGTCGGCGACGACGTCGCGATTCTGTACGACGTGATCGAACGCGACGGTACCGCCGAACCGTTCGGCCTTCGCGTCACGTCGGCCGGCGTCGACCCCCTGTATGCGGCGACGCAGGTGGACCTGTCCAATGGCGGCTGGGGTGTGGGTCGCGCCACGCGTGCGCACGGCGAGGCAGCCGTCGTTCGAACGCTCGAAGACACGCCTTTCTACACGCGCTCGATGCTGCAGACCACGTTCGAGGGTCGCCGCGTCTTGGGCATGCACGAGAGCCTCGACCTCCAGCGCTTCGTGAAGCCGTGGGTCCAGTTCTTGCTGTCCTTCCGCATTCGGCGAGGGTGGCGGGCATGAGCCTCGCGGTCGAGCTCGCAACCGCGGGCGCGACGGGTTGGATCGCCGTGCACACGGCGATCTGCGGCGTCGCGATGGCCCGCGCGCTCCGCCCCAGACCGCGTCCCCAGCCCAGCACCGCTGCCAACGTGTTGCTCGTCCGGCCCTGCACCGGCGATGACCCGCACCTGGTCGCCGCGCTCCGGTCGACCGGCGCCCTTGAGACTAGGGGCACGCTTCGAATCGTCTTCACCGTCGAAAGCCGGTCGGACGCGGCCTGGCCGATCATCGAAGGCGTTGCCGAAGAGCTTCGCGATGCGGGCGCCGATGCGACCGCCACCGTCACGCCGACGCAGGCATACAACCGAAAGGTCGGACAGCTCGCCGCCGCGACCAACGAAACCGATGCAGACGTCGTCTTGTGTGTCGATGCCGACGTCGACCTCAGCGGCTTCGACCTCGATGCTTTCATTGCGCCCCTGAGCGATGCCTCCGGGCTTGGTGCGGTGTGGGCACCTCCGGTCGAGGTGGCCGCGCCACAAACCTGGGGGGACCGCGCATCTGCGGCCGTGCTGGGCGCATCGCTGCACGCCTTTACGCTGCTCGGCGAACTGGACGAGGCCGGTTTGGTCGGCAAGACCTTCGCGCTTCGCACCGACGCCCTGCGCAGCACGGGCGGCTTCGTCCAGCTTACGCGCCATCTCGGCGAAGACATGGAACTCGCACGCCGGCTTCGCATCCACGGATGGGGCAGCCGCATGCATCGAACGCCGGTCCGCTCGATTGCCGCACACCGGCCACTGCGTGGCGTGTTGGCTCGATACACCCGCTGGCTTTGGGTCATCCGAGCGCAGCGTCCTGCTCTGCTTGCGAGCTACCCGCTCCTACTTGCCGCGACCCCACTGCTATTGATGGTCACTGCCGCGTTGAGCGCGTTCGCGCCGACGTGGGGCTTGGCACTCGCCGCCGTGGTCCTCGGGACACGCATCGCGGTTGCGTTCACCGCGGCGAGACCTCGCGGCCGACGACTGCAAGCGGTCACCCTCGACTGGGCCCTCTCCGATGCGGTCCTGCTGCTCGCGTTCATCCGCGCGTTGGGCAAGCCGGAGGTCTCGTGGCGCAGCAAGACGCTGCGCATCGACCGCGACGGCCGTCTCACGGCGACGCCGTGAGCCCGTAGGCAGTCGGCCCGCGCTCGACCTCTGTAGAGGGGTCTTGCAACATCCCCCCGCTAGCCCTCGCGAAGTGAGGTCGGCGAAGCTGCCCGAAGCACGCGCGTGTCGTCTTTCGCCGCCACAAGCCGTCGTGCGTGCTGACGCGGAATGATCCACCCCGCGAGGCGGTCGAGCCACGACGTGGCCCACGCGGACAGGGCCGAAGATTCAGGCTGCAGAATCGGAATGAAGGCCTCGCTCCTCGTCTCGAGGTGCGTCCGAATCACGGCCAGCTCGGCTTCGACCGCGGCGGCCTGTGCCTCGCGATCGGCCGCGCCCTCGGGTCCGTGCGGCATCGCAGCCCCGATGCTCACGTAGATGTTCGGCTTCTCCTCGCCTTCGAACACGTACGAGAGCGCGACGGGAATGACTCGGACCGTGGGTGCACGCTTCGCGATCCCAGCCGCGCCAGGTTCGAACTTCAGCGGCTCATGCGGCCGTCGCTCGGCGCCTTGCGGGAACATCCAAATCGCCGTCCCGCGTCGCCGCAGCAGATCGAGCGCATATCGAATGACACGCGCCCCATCACGCCGAGAGGTTCGGTCCACGCCGAAAACCCCGACCCACCGGAAGAAGCGGAGCTTCTCGAGATTGGCGGCGTCCATCATGCCGTAGAACGCCACGTCCTCGAGCTGCTCGACCGACAGCCACAGCGCAACGAGAGAGTCCCACCACGACGTGTGGTTGGCGATGATGAGCAGCGGGGCCTCAGCCGCGTGTTCCCGCAGCTCGTCGAGACCCCGCACGTGAACGCTGCCGAAGCTGGCGCGCAGGCGCGACGTTCCCTGGCGGAGGAACCAGCGGAGGAACGGGCGCCAACGAACCGCCTCGATCATGGCAGCAAGAACTCCACTTCGGCCAGCGGTGCCGCATCGAGGCCCTCATGCGGATCGGTGCGGCGCAGCCAAGCACGCCCGAGCAGCCAGAGCTTTCGACCGAGTCCCACGCGCGCGCGCCCCGAGACCGAGTCACAACCCCGCTCTCGAACCACACGCCCGATGTCGGCGTAAATCATGCCGGCCGCTCGAATCGCGGGGCGGCAGTCGGCTGGCAGTGCCCCGATCCCTGGCTGAGACCGCGCGTAGAGACGGTCGGCCTCCTGGAGCACGCGCTCGATGGTCTGGGCCACCTCGGGCGTGAAGGTCGGGCTCTTCAACCATGCCTGGACGTCCAGCCCTGCCTCCTCGAGCCAGGTCTCGGGAAGATAGACGCGACCGCGCCCAGCATCCTCTCCCACGTCGCGGCAGATGTTCGTCAGCTGCATCGCGGCCCCGAGATCGCATGCCCGGGCCAGCGTGACGCGGTCGGAAACTCCCATGAGGTAGGTCATCACCACGCCCACCGCCGAAGCGACGCGCGCCGAATAGGCGAGCACGTCGCTGAGCGTGCGATACCGTTCGTCGCGAGCGTCCCACGCAAACCCGTCGAGCAACGCCGAGAACGGTGCCTTGGGGATCCCGTGCCGGTGCACCACCCGCGCGAGCGCACGATCGACCGCATCGTCCTCGGGTCGGTCCGCGTAGATCCGGTCCAGCCGCGCGTGCAACCGCTCGACCGCCAGCGCCGGGGCACCGCTGTCATCGACAGCGTCGTCCGCGACCCGACAGAACGCGTAGAACGCCGCGGCGTCGTTGCGCATTCGTCGAGGCAACAGCCACGATGCCGCTGAAAAGCTCTTGCTGCCCTCGGCGAGCAACGTTTTGCAAACGGCGAGGTCGGCGGCTTCGGTCGGCAGAGGCGCCAGCGCCATCGTGGTGGCGGTACTAGGCGGCATCAGGCTTGCTCACGCCCGCGGGCGCCGACACGGGCTTCGCGGTCTCTTGCTCGACCTGCTCGACTTCGGTCGACTTCGGCAGGTCCGGCAGGACGCGCTCGAGGACCTTGGCTGACGACAGCACACCGGGGACCCCTGCGCCGGGGTGCGTTCCGGCACCCACCAAGAACAAGTTCTCGATGTCTTCGCTGGTGTTGTGCGGACGGAAGTACGCGCTTTGCAGCAGCACCGGCTCCATGCCGAACGCCGCGCCTTTGACCGAGAGCAGTTCGTCGCGGAAGCCTCGCGGCGTGAGGGTGTGCGAGGTCACGATCGACTCACTCAACCCGGGCATCACGGTGGACTCGAGAAAGGCCTCGATCTTCTTACGGTAGCGCTCGGTCTCCTCGCCCCAGTCGACGTCCGCGTCGAGGTGCGGCACCGGCGAAAGCACGTAGAACCCGTCGCAGCCATCGGGCGCCAAGCTCGGGTCGGTCGCCGTCGGACGGTGCAGATACAGGCTGAAGTCCTCGGCCAGCTTCTTGTTCTTGAAGATGTCGTTGAGCAGGGGCTTGTACCGGGGCCCGAGCATGATGGTGTGGTGGGCAACATCCTCGTACTTGCGGTCGGTGCCGAAGTACCAAACGAACAAGCCCATCGAGTACCGCGCCTTGTCGACCTTGGCGTCGGTCCAGCGCTTGCGATGCTGGGACTTGATGAGCTTTTTGTAGGTCCAGGCCGAGTCCGCGTTGGACACGACGAGATCGGCATCGATCTCGGTACCGTCTTCGAGCGTGACGCCGACGGCCTTGCCGTCTTCGACGCGGATCTCGTCCACGGTGGTGTTGAGCTGGACGCGGTTGCCTTGCCCCTCGACGAGCCCGACCAAGCCCTTGACCAGCGCTCCGGTCCCGCCCATCGGGAACCACACGCCCCACTTTCGCTCCAGGTGGCAGATCAGCGAGTAGATCGACGTGGTCTCGAACGGGTTTCCCCCCACGAGCAGCGGGTGAAAGCTCAGCACCTGCCGGACCTCGTGGCTCTTCACGTAGGAAGCAACGAGCCCCCACACCGTGCGGTAGCTCTTGAGTTTGATCATGTCCGGCACGATCTTCGCCATGTCAGTCCAGCTCGAGAACGGCTCGAACGAGAGCCGCTCGAAGCCGACTTCGAAGATCTTGCGGCTCATTTCGTAGAACTTGTCGTAGCCAGCGACGTCGTCGGGGTTGAACTTCGCCACCTGTTCACGCATGGCGTCGCCATCGCCGGTGTAGTCGAAGGTTTGCCCATCGTGGAACCGAATGCGGTAAAATGGCGCAACCGGACGGAGGTCCACATCATCGGACAGCTTCTTTCCACAAAGCTCCCACAGTTCCTCGAACAAGAACGGCGCAGTGATGACCGTGGGGCCACCATCGAAGGTGAAGCCGTCCTGGTTGTAGACGTAGGCTCGACCGCCAGGCTTGTCCCGACGCTCGAGAACGGTAACGCGCCAGCCGCGCGATCCGAGTCGGACCGCCGCAGCGAGGCCGCCGAAGCCGCTGCCGATCACGACCGCGTGGGGCGTTCCGGTGCGAGAGGTGGAGGACATGCGTGATTCGGTCATCGAACGTTAGTATAACTTTGACCAAAGGTTTGACAATGAACCTTTTGCACACCAGACTCCAAACATCGAGACGAGGCAGCCGTGGCTGACGACGAGGGCAAATACCGGATCAACGTCGTAGCGCAGAAGACTGGAATCTCTGCGGCTACGCTCCGTGCGTGGGAACGGCGCTATGGCATTCCCGTGCCCCGGCGCACCGAGTCCTCCTACCGGGTGTACAGCGACGAGGACATCGCACTTATTCAAAGGTTGCGCTCACTGTGCAACGACGGGATGTCGCCCAGCGAGGCAGCCAAGGTAGTGCTGGCCGAGGCCGAACAGCCCGCGGTCGCCGTCGCAGCGGTCGGCATGGCCGATCCGTACGACCAAGTCCGCACGCAAATTCTCGATGCAGTCGAGCGCTTCGACCCCGACGCGCTCGAACTCGCGGTAAACCGGGCGCTCACGCTCGGCTCCGCCGCGGTCATCTGCGAGAACGTGATCGTCCCCGTGATGTTCCGCGTCGGCGAGATGTGGCACTCGGGCGAAATCACCATCGCGCAGGAGCATCTGGCCTCGCAGATCCTCGAGACGACCGCGCGCAAGCTGATCGGGCTGCTTCAGCCCGGCCCGGGCTCGCGTCGCGTCCTGCTCGCCTGCTTCGCCGAAGATGAACACTCGCTTCCGCTGTACGGGATCGCGCTGCATCTAGCCCAAGCGGCGTTCAGAACCGTGATGCTGGGGGCTCGCACGCCTCCGGCGGCGATTCGCCAGTCCGTCCAGAAGCTGGAGCCCGCCTGCGTCGGCCTTTCGGTCACGATCGTTCCCCCACCCCACCGCGCCCGTGAACTCGTCGATGCCTACGCCGACGCGTGCGGAGCCACTCCGTGGGTCGTGGGAGGCCAAGGTGCCGCCGCTCTCGAAACGTTCATCACTGAACGTGGCGGAGTGGTCGTACCTGCAACCGACGTCCGCCAGACCATTCGGACGATCGAGAGCACCATCGCGCGCCGACGCCGGCGCGGTTCCAAAGGACACGCCCCATGAGCCTCTTGACCCTCTCCATGCTTGCCGCCATTCCGCTGTTCACCGATCCGCTCGCTGCGGTCGCCGCGAACTCGAAGGACGGCGAGGTGTGGGCGGGTCACCAGGTCTCATTCGGCAAGCGCGAAGTGCCGTTCAAGGGCGAGGTGCAGACCCGTACCGACACCTGGACGCTCGCTCGCGTCCGCCAAGATGGCGAGCGCCTCACGCTCACGCAAGAGGCCTGCATGGTCGTCATCAAGCCCGTTGCAGGCGTGAAGGTGCACATGGATGCTCGCGCCCTGCCCTCGAACGCGTTCGACTTCAGCAGCAACGGTGTCGACCTCAAAGGTTCGTCGCTGGTGAAGTGGGCCGACGAAGACGTCGATGGCGACGGCAACCCCGGTATGACCGTGCACGTGGACTCGCCGGTCTGCAGCGGCGACCTTTACGTCAGTAACAAGTCGAAGACGTCCGCCCGTGCCTCGCTCGAGGATGGTTCGCTTCGGGGTAAGGCGCGCGTCACCGTTGAACAACAGGTGCTCGGGGCCAAGGGCGCGTGCTTGTCGGTCGTCGCGAGCGACACGCGAGAGGTCGTCACCGGCCCGTTCGCCTACGCGCCCGTCGATACCGGCGCCACCTGCCGCTCGCTGTTCCAGTCGGGCTGGCCCGTCGACGCGACCGAGTAGACGCCACGCTCGCGCGGTTTTCGGCGGCCCGCGCCGAGCCTGCTACGTTGAATCGGTGAAGCATTTCGCCGGGTTCGCGCTGCTGGCCACCTCGCTGGCCTGTTCCGCCAAAGAGGGGCCGGCCGAAGGCGCCTCCGCACCCGAACAGCCGGCCGCGCAGGCGCCCGCGACAGCCGAAGAGGCGAGCCGTCGGGCGCCGGGCGAGCGATCCGTGGCACCCGAGCCCACCGCT
>CAYSPB010000413.1:0-7269 GCA_964432695.1 uncultured Nannocystaceae bacterium | reverse complement strand
AGGCATCCGCGTTGGCGTTCGTTCTTCCGTTCGGGTGCTTCGTGGACTCGTCTCCGATGTCCGAGGTCGCTCGGACGACTGTGTCTGCGGACGACACTGACGACTCGGACGCGCCCGAAGGCGAGTGCGTCGGTGGGACGCCTGGGTGCGGTTGCGTGGACGGTTCCTCGTGCGAGCCGGGTCTCGCTTGCACGGGCGGGGTCTGTCTGCCCGAGGACTGTGTCCTTGGACAGCTTGGCTGTGCGTGTTCCGCTGGAGAGTGCTTCGGCGAACTCGTGTGCACGAACGGGGGGATCTGTGTCGAGGACGATTCGACCAACATACCGGGTGTGACGGACACCGGCGGTGGTGCGTCGACTGGACCCGATGGCACTTGCCCGGCGCCTGCAACGGCGGCTGAGGACTGCAACGAGAACGGCGTCGTCGATCTCTGCGACGACAAGGCGGCAGGGGGAACCTGTGTTCTCTCGAGCTATGTGGACGATGACGGCGAACCCGCGCCGGCCGAGGTCGATTTGCGATTCGCGTTCGTTCGTGGCGACGGTACGGCGATCGTTCTGGGCGCCGGGACGAGCCGTCCACTCATGCCCACGGAGAACTCACCGCTCGTCGTGCGCTGGCATTTCGACTTCGATGGAGATCCGTCGACCGGGGCCGGCCCAGGCGGCGACTTCGGTGGTGAGGTCACGGTTCGGCTCAGACTCAACGCGGCTGGTGGGGTCCAGGTACGGCTCGACGGAAATCCCGTCCCGGCGGACGTTGATTTCTCCGAAGACCTGCGTTCGGTCGCCGTACACCTCGAGGCAGCCGGAGACCTGTTGATGGTCCCTTCTGGGCGGTGGGTTGCCGAAGGTGGAACGAGCGGCGGACCGTTTTCTGCCGGGAACGACGTGACACCGGTCGCGTCCTTCGAGAATGCACTCGAGCCGATTGCCGAAGACTGCGACGACGACGGATGGTTCGACGCGTGCAGTGAGTCCGTCGACGAAGTCGGACTCGGGTTTGCGGGCGGCGACGGCGTTCCCGACGCGTGTCAGGTCGACCTCGACGACAACGGTATCGACGATAGCTGTCAGTAGAACCTCCGGTTCGTGTCGGCATTGCGAGTCGGCGGCAGGGGCTGCTCGAACCTCGAGGTGCGCCTTCAGGAGCTCGGACAGGCGCGAGAACATCTCTGACCTCGGCTCTCTTGCTTGACGAGCACATCTTGCACGCTCTGCGGCGGTGTCGGTGCAGTGCTTAGCCTCGTGTCAGCGTGACGTCGAACGACGAGAGTGCATTGGCCAATGCGTGTGTTCACGATCATGCGCCCACCGACGAGTGTGGAGATGTTTGGAGCGTCTCGGGCTACGAAGAGTATGCGTGGTCGACTCTCGCATTCGTTCCGAATCTCGGGGCAACACCGCTCGAGTAGTGGCGAGTGATCTGGCGAGCCAGTGAGTACGCGTGTTGGCCAGCCGAAGTCTCGCGCTTGGGCGGCAGGGCATCGCGGCTCGTGCGGTCATGTGCCGGGCCGGTGTGATGCCCCCGGGAATCTGATTCAGACCATGAACTGGCGTTGGGCCCAGGGCAATACTGCCGGAGCGCGTTGCGCATGTGTGCTCTTGTCAGCGCGTGTGCACTGCGAAATCACAACACCTCACGATTCAATGAAGTCTCGAACATTTACCATTCTTTTCTCTGTTCTCGTTTCAATGTCGGCATGCGATGCCGAGCCCGGCGCGGAGTCACTCAGTGAAGACGAACGCGGCGCGGCGGCGAAGGCTGATGTCGATGGAAGTTGCGAATCTCCAGAAGGAGAGGTCGCCTGCGAGGGCCAAGGATTCGGCTCGTGTTGGTGCGACGAGTTGTGCGTCGCATTCGGCGACTGCTGTGCCGATGCCGAGGAGCTGTGCGGGATGGAGGCGCCCGAGCCCCCGTGCGACCCGACACGAATCTGCACCGCGGTCCAGACGTGCGTCGATGGCCAGCTGTACCCGACCGGGTGTGGCCCCGAGAACTGCGATGAACCGACCGAACCCTGTGACGGGGATTCGACACCCGCCCCTGAGCCTCTGCCTGAGCCCGAACTCGATTGCAATCCGCTGGCATTTTGCCCCGCGGCAGAGACCTGTATCGATGGGTTGGTCTATCCTACGGGTTGTGGCTCGACGAACTGTGATGCTCCCATTGGGATCTGTGAGGCCGATCCAAAGTGCATTCCCACGTTGTTCTGTCCTGCCGCCCAGACCTGCGTGGACGGTGAACTCTACCCGACCGGGTGTGGTCCCAACAACTGTGACGAGCCTCTTGGCCCCTGCTGACCGTTCGGGAGCGCGGGGCCTCGGATCCCGACCGACGGCCTAGCATCTGCGCGCCTGGCTCGGGCTGCCGGGCATGGTCCCAGGCTGCACGACGAACATGGGGAGCGCATGCCCTTGCCGGGGTGCGCTCCCCCGTTTCCTTCAGCACTCGAAGAGAACGCGGGCGGAGGTCGTACCGCCGGGCTCCTCGGGCTGAGACACGAGAACGCCTCGACTGCAGTTCATGCCGTAGGGTTCGTGCAGCAGTGCGCCCCAATGGGACTGGGCTGCGGTTTGCGTGGGCCACTCGACCTGGGCGAGACAGGAGCTCGAGCGACACTCGAGGCTGACCAGCTCGAAGTCGTGCGACTCGCCGAGGCGTTCGATTCCATCGGAGAAGGCGGCGTTGGCCTCGGCTGCCCAGTCCGGGTCGACCGGCTCGTCTTCGTGTTGTTCTACGTATTCGCCGAACTCTTCTTCGGCCCGTGCGCGGGCTTCGTCTTCATCCATCGCCAACGACGCTTCCCACCGCGCAGCCTCGGCGTCCTCATCGTCGACGGGGTTGGCTGTAGCGCGATTGGTAGAAACCGAGATGCGGGGCGGTCCGTCCGCGCTGAGACGCTCGAGTCGACGGAGCCTCTCCAGGACGGCTTCGTCGCTGCGCTCGGAGGGACTCTTCGCCTTCGTTGCGACGGGCACGGGGTCAGCATCGGACGGCGCGGGTGCGTCGGCGAAGAGCTGAACCGCCAGGCCGCCGCCTACGAGGCCGAGAACGAGGGGTGCTGCGGTTTGAAGGACGCGACGCATGGGTCAGTCCGCGATGAAGTAGCCGCGAAACGACGAGCTGCCGTTGGGCAAGCCGACGAAGACGTAGCCGAAGTCGGCGTAGCTGAAGCTCGACCACTGCCCGAGGTTGGGCTGCAGGGTGAACTGACCCGTTCCCGAGATCGAGCTGGCCCCCCATGCACCGCAGTATCCCGTGCCGCCCCACCAGCTGGTCCGGCACGCGACTGCATAAGCCTGCTGCTGAGTGGAGCCCTCGTAGCCGTGAACGTTGAGTGTCTCGATCTCGTGCTTGGTGAACGTGGAATCGTCGTCGATCGGGCAGACGAAGCCGGTCCCCGAGCCCTGGACTTGGCCGTTGCCGGGACCGGAGCTGGTCCACGGTCCGATGCCACCGTAGATTAAGGTGCTGTAGGTGCTGGAGCTGTTGGCGGGGGCGCAATCCGAGGCGTGAACGCGGCGGTGCTTGGCCTTCGCGGTGACGGGCATCGCGAGGGTGCCACCGACCAGCGCGCCGGCAGCCAACAAGGACAAAGAGAGAAGCGGTGTGCGGTTCATGTCCCTCCGACTGATGCGGTGCGCGGTCGATGTGACGCCCCAAATCGACGGTTTCTTTCCAATCGTCGAGTTGAGGCGCCGACCGGCCGGCCGTGGGTGTTGGAGAGACCGCGTCCCCGCTATCGCAGTGATTCGGGCCAGGCGAGCTGCAGACGACCGTCGCGGTAGGTCTTGCCAGCGTCTGCCAAGTCCGTGCTGCCGTTCTCGATCTTCGCATGGACGTTCTGCGGCGGGCTCAACAGCGTATCCCGACCCTTCGCGAATCCCTGCTCCTTCACGAGGGCCCAATACGCCTTGTTCAGGGCGAGGGCGCGGTTGCGGGAGGGCGCGATCAGGAAGGGCAGGAACATGTCTCCACCGACGGCAGCACGATCGACCTGCTCGGTGTCGAGGTGTCCATCGGCGAAGAATCTCGCCAAAACTTCGCGGTTGGCCCGAAGTTCGTCCCCCCCGCCGACGCGCTCGAAGTACGCCCGAATTTCTCCGTGTTCGTGTCCAACCTGGGGAACGTCCGGAATGTCGTCGACGTTTTGATATGCCCAGCCGGAGGACCCCGGAACCTTGCGGGCAAAGGAGAACGTGCTGTCTGCCGTGACGCCGATCGAGCTGTGGCAGCCCATGCAGAACATGTGCTCCTCGTAGGTCTGCAGCCGAAGCCGACCCTGCGCGTCTTCGATGTAACCCTGCACGCGCCAGCCGAACGGGTTGAGCAGGCCCGTCTTGGCATTGCCTCCGTACCGTGGAAGAACGCCCTTTTCCTTGTCGTTGGCCTCTGACTCGTAGACGGCAACGTAGTTTCGTCGAAGCGGGTTCTTCTCCTTGCGCATGTATCTCAGCTCCTTCATGCGCGTCGCGATCATGCCGGGCGCGTCGGGGTCGAGGTACCGAACGCTGTGCACGAACTCCGTGCCTTTGGGGTAGACGCCGCGTCGAACGGGGTGGTCGCTGGCGTCCCCGAGATAGGTCTTGGGCAGGCCACGAAGCACGCGGACGGCTGGATTCAAGACGCCGTCGCCGTCGAGATCGATGCCGAGCGCGGTCTCGTCGAGAGGCTCAGAGGGCCAGAGTAGATCGGCGTCGGGCGTGGTGGGATCCGAGGCGAAACTCGCCTCGAGGATCGCGAGGTTGGCTCGGTACACCGCAGGGGCGGCGGCTCCCTCACGGCTGCGGAACGCCTCGGGCAGCCGGATCATGACGTCGTCGGTCGCGCCGTTGGTGGGCCAGAACGTGCCTGGGAACGGCTTGTACCGAAACGCACGCCATCCGGTCCCGTCCTTCGCAAAGCCGTCGTCGTCGAAGCCGGCGGCGAAGTCGAGGTCGAAGGGGTACGCCCAGGCGGGCACGTTCCCCTGCAAAACGTCTCGAACGGGGCCGTAGTTGTCCTCGCGGATGTACGCCAACGTCGCTCCGTCGCTCAGCATGGCCGCGGTCTGCGAGCGATCCGTAAAAGCATTGGTCCAGTGGTTGGTCTCGCCGTAGCTCGAGAACGCGTACTCTACCTGGAGCTCGTCATCGTTGCGCAGGTTGGGGAACGTGCTGGCGGTGTGACAGGTCCAGCAGGGGTTCGAGACCCCGTTCGTCTTCGTGTAGCACTGGATGGGCACCGGGGCTTCACGGTTGTCGAGTCGCTCGCCCTGGGCGAGCGCGTAGGCGAAGGGGTAGTAGCCGTCCTTGCCAGGGCCGAGATCGGCGGGGGCGGGGGCGTTAACCTCGGAGGGCGCGGGGGCAGGCGCGGCCGCCGTTTGGGCAGCAGCCGCGCGTGGGTCCGCGGAGGTTTTGCTGGTGCATCCGGTCGTGGCGACCGAGACGACACCGATGACGAGATGGATGCACCAGCGCATGACCTACTCCTCGATGATGGTCAGTGCGACCTGACCCGAGCGGGAGCCGAGGTCGCCGAACTCGGCGAAGTCCGATGCTGGCACTTCGTCGAGGTCTTCTTGGGGGTGCTGCACGTTGAAGAACAGGGTGCGCTCGTCGGCCGAGAACATCGGACCAGTGGCTTCGGCGTCGGAGGGGACCGACGCGACGCGCCAGGCAACCGCGTCCTCCGCGTTGTCGGCGGTCTCCAGGTAGTAGATCGCGTCCTGCGTGGTCGCCGAGAAGTTGCCGTCGGTGCCGAACCAGACGCCGCCCTCGCTGTCGATGCCGAGGTTGTCGGGGTTGGCGGCTTGGTGAATGCCGTTGCCGTCCTCGCCACGCCATGCCGTGCGGAACTCGAAGGTCATCGACTCACCCGGGTTGGCGGCGTTGGCTTCCATCAGCACCACGATGGCGCCCGTACCGTCGCTGCGTGTTGACAGCGAGTGCTCGTCGACCTTGGTGTCGGGGTCATCGAGGTTGAGCGTGCCGTCGTCGTTGAGCGCGTTCGCTCGGGTATGGTTGGTGAAGGCGATCCACAGCTCGCCGGTGATCGGGTTCCACTCGACGTCCTCGGGACGATTGAGCTCACGAATACCGATCTTGTTGCAGGCGGTGAAGAGGCCGAGTTTGACGGTCTGGTTGTCGCTGAAGCCACCCAGGTTGTTCCAGCTGTTGTTCTGGAGCGCTTCGCCGACGGTCGTGCCCGCTGCAACGCCGCCGGCGTTCGGTGCGGTCTGCGTATCGTTGTCGACGTCGAGCAAGATCCACTCGCCGCTGCCGGGGTTGGCGACCGAAGCAAGCTCGCCGTTCACGGTCACGCCACCCTGGTTGCCGCCGTCGGTGTCCGAGTTGTCGAGATCGGCAAAGTGCGCGACATAGGTGCGGCCGTCGGCGAGCATGTTGCGGATGTCCGCTTTGGTCATGTCCGCCTCGTAGTTGGCGCTGCTGACCCACTTGAACAGCCGGCCGCCGCGACGGTCATCGCCGGCATAGAAGACGATTGGCTGACCGTCGACCAGGTTCCAGCTGTCGTCGACGAAGAACGACACGTTCTCCCAGCGGGCGCGACCGAAGTTGCCGAGCTTCTGGTGTCCGTCGCCCGAGGTGCTGTCGTACGCGAGGTTGGCCGGGGACTCGGGGTCGATCTCCGAGATCCAGCTGTAGTGCGTCGGACGGTTGGTGACGACGCTTCCGCGGGTGAAGTCGCCGAATGGGTTCGGCTCGTCGCTCCACTCGATCATCGAGCCGGGGTCGCAAGGGCCGTCGCCGATGAAGACGTTCGAGGAGGTCCAGCAGGCTTCGACGTCGCCGTAGCCGAACTGGCTGTTTTCCTCGGCGGTCATGATGGTGCCCCACGGGGTGATGCCGCCCGAGCAGTTGCTTGCGGTGCCCGGCACGACGCCAGCAGGCAGCTCGTCGCCGGCGTCGTCCTGCGCGGTGCCGAGGTCCATTCCACCGGTGACGCGGAAGAGCGTATTGCTGGTCGCGTCGAAGCGCTGGTTATCGCCGTCGCGGTCGAGCGCCCACCCGTCGTCGCCCCAGGCGACGCGGTAAAGGGCGCCGCCGACCATCCGCTTGTGCCATGCGATGTACGCATCGACGCGCTCCGCGGTCCAGGCCGCATCGTCGGTGACGTCGAAGTCGAAGCCTGGTGCACCGTTGTCGGAAAGCCAGGTGACCAGCTGGAGGCCTTGCCCTTCGGGGGCCGAGCCTTCGCTCGCGCGGCTGATCGAGATGTACTCGAAGTTCGTCCACATCCAGCCTTCTTCGCCGGATCCGCTGT
>CAYSPB010000412.1:0-7297 GCA_964432695.1 uncultured Nannocystaceae bacterium | reverse complement strand
AAAGTTCAAGACCTACGGCTGTGGCTCTGCGATTGCCTCCAGCTCGCTCGTGACCGAGTGGGTCAAAGGCATGAGCGTCGAAGAGGCCGGCTCGATTCAGAACAGCCAGATCGCCGAGGAGCTTTCGCTGCCTCCGGTCAAGATCCACTGCTCGGTGCTGGCCGAGGACGCGATCAAGGCCGCGATCAAGGACTACCAGTCCAAGAACACACAGGGCGAGTAGCCGTCATGAACGCAACCCCGGCATCCCCATCGACCGCCGCTGCGGCCGAGCCCGTAGTGGCTCCGAACACCGTCACGATCACGGCCCGCGCGGCCAAGGTCATGCGTGGCCAGCTCGACAAGCGTGGCACGCCCACGGCGGCCATTCGCTTCGGCATTCGGGGCGGTGGCTGCACGGGGTACTCGTACATGTTCCAGTTCGAGGACGGCGACCCGCGCAAGAGCGACAACGTCATCGATGCGTTCGGCGTGCGGGTCTACGTCGATCCCAAGAGCATGGTGCTGGTCAAGGGCACCCGCATCGACTTCGAGACCGGCATTCGCGGTCACGGCTTCCGTTTCGAGAACCCCAACGTCGGGGACTCGTGCGGGTGTGGCGAGTCGGTCGCGTTCTGAGCCGCTGCTTCTGGAGCAGTCGCCATGAACCACTTCGAACGGCTGGGGCAGCCCCAGCAGTACGCGCTCGACGCGGACGCGCTGGAGGACGCATACCTCCAGCGCGCTTCTGCTGTGCACCCCGACAAGTTCCAGGGCGCTTCGTCGTCTGAGCAGCGCCAGGCCATGGAGGCAAGCGCCGCGGTGAACGAGGCGTACCGGACGCTTCGCGACCGCGTGAAACGTGCCGAGTACCTCGTGAAGCTCGGTGGGATCGACCTCGACAGCAGCGACCCGCGCACCGGGGCGCCGAAGATGCCGCAGGCATTTCTCATCGAGATGATCGAGCAGCGGGAGGAACTCGACGCCGCAAAGGCCTCCGGCGGGGACGCGCTCGACGCGATGCGCGACACGGTGGAGACCCAGCTCGATGCCGCGCTCGATCGAGGGATTGCGCAGGTCGGGCAGGGCGAGGTACGAGCGGCGGCCGAGAGCTTGGTCGTGCGCCGCTACCTCCAACGCCTGCTCGACGAAATCGACGACCTCGACTGAAGAGCCTTTCGCATGTCCAACGACACCGACGACTTCGATCCCGGCGCCCTGTTTCAGATCGAGGAGCCGACGGCACCTGCGTCGTCCAAGCGTGCCCCGGGGTTGGGGATTGGCATTGACCTCGGCACGACGCACAGCCTCGTGTCGCTCGCGTCCAACGGCACGCAGCCTCGCGAAGTCGCCGACGAGCAAGGACGCGGCATCTTGCCTTCGGTCGTGTCCTACGTCGGTGATGAGGTGGTCGTGGGTGCCGAGGCAAGGGCGCAGCAGGTCGAGCATCCACAGCGCGTGGTCAGCTCGGTCAAGCGCTTCATGGGGCGCGGCCGCGACGACGTGGGCGAACACCCATACCTCATCGCCGAGGCCGAGGCGCACAGTCAGGTGCTTCGCTTCGACATGGGACGCGATCGAGCGGTCACGCCGATGGAGGTGTCGGCCGAGATCCTCAAGGTGCTCAAGGCGCGCGCCGAAGACGAGCTCGGAGCGCCGGTCGATGGCGCCGTCATCACCGTGCCCGCGTATTTCGACGATGCGCAGCGCCAGGCGACCAAGGACGCGGGCCGTATCGCAGGTCTCAAGGTGTATCGCTTGCTGGCCGAGCCCACGGCCGCCGCGCTTGCGTACGGTCTCGACAAGGGCGGGCAGGGCCTGTTCGCCGTATACGACCTCGGGGGCGGAACGTTCGACATCAGCATATTGAAGCTGCGCGACGGCGTCTTTCAGGTGCTCGCGACGGGTGGAGACTCTGCGCTGGGCGGTGACGACTTCGACCGAGCGCTCGCCGAGCACTTGCTCGAGGCCGCCGGCAACGCAGCGCCGTCGCATCAGCAGCGCGAGGAGGCCCTCGCTGCTGCCCGCTCGGCCAAGGAAGACCTCAGCGCGCGAACCGAGGTCACCGTCGACCTCGCCGAGTCCGGGCTGCAGGGGCACACGATCTCTCGAGACGCATTCGACGCCATGATCGAGCCGATCGCGCGCCGGACCGTCAAAGCCTGTCGTCAGGCGCTCAAGGATGCCGGCGTTCGGCCGGACGAGCTCGGTGGTGTCGTTCTGGTCGGCGGCTCGACGCGCGTCCCGCTAGTCCGCACGCTGGTCGAAAAGACGTTCAAGCAGCCTCCGCTTTCGGACATCGACCCCGACCGCGTCGTCGCCTACGGCGCGGCGATTCAGGCGGACATCCTCTCGGGCAGCGCGCGCGAGGGCGTCACGCTGCTGGACGTGGTGCCGCTGAGCCTGGGGCTCGAGACGATGGGCGGGATCGTCGAGCAGCTCATCCCACGCAACGCCACCATTCCCATCGGTGCGCGGCAGGTCTTCACCAACTACTCCGAGCAGCAAACCGGCATGGTCTTTCATGTTGTGCAGGGCGAGCGTGAACTCGCCGACGACAACCGCTCGCTCGCACGCTTCGAACTCGAGGGAATCCCTCAGTTGCCGCCGTCGATGGCCCGCATCGAGGTCACGTTTCAACTCGACGCGGACGCGTTGCTCACGGTCACGGCGAAGGAGTTGATGACCGGGGTAAAGCAGACGATCGAGGTCAAGCCGACCTACGGTCTCGACGAAGAGGCGGTCGACAAGCTCGTCATGGAGAGTCTCGACCACGCTGAGGCCGACTTCGCGGCCCGCAACCGCGCCGAGGCACGGGTCGAGCTGGGACGCGTCGCGCTGGCGGTTCGGACCGCGGTCGAAGAGGTCGGCCACCTCGAGACGCTGCTGCCTGCCGCGGAGCGGGCCGCGGTCGTCGAGGCGCTCGAGCGGGCCGATGTCGCCATGAAGTCCACGGACGCCGACCTCACCAAGGTCCGCGAGCACCTCGAGCACGTCAGCGAGCCGTTCGCCCGTCGTCGCATGGAGCGGGCGCTCCAGGCCGGTATGGAGGGCAAAAGCCTCGGTGAAATCGAGTCCACCTTGGCGGCCGAAGAAGCGCTCGAGGAGCGGCGCGGTAGCCACACGCCTCAGCAAACGGATCCCGCGAGCTAGCAATGCCCAAGATCACGTTCATCGACCCCGAAGGCGCTACCACTGAAGTGCAGGTGGAGCCCGGCAAGGACAACCTGCTCGAGATCGCCGAAGAGTGCGGCGCGAAGCTCGGCTCCGCCTGCGGTGGCGTCTGTGCTTGCAGTTCGTGCCACGTCTACATCCGCGAGGGACTCGACTCCCTCGACGAAATGGAAGAGGACGAAGAGGACCGGCTCGACATGGGCTTCGACGTGCGCCCCTCGTCGCGCCTGGGCTGCCAGTGCGTTCCGCAAAGGACTGACCTCAAGGTCGAGATCAGCCAGGAATCACTGCAGACCTGGTACAACGAGCATCCGGACCGCCGCGACGAGCAGAAGAAGGCGTGAGCCGCTTCGCGACGTTTGCCGTGCGCGCGCCCGGCCGCGTCGCACTCCGCCTTCGAGACGGCTCCGCCTACGAAGGCTACATTCTCGACGTCACCGATGACGCATTCGTGTTCGGCGTGGGTGGACCACTCGCGTCGGATGAGTCGATCGTGCTGCGCTGGGTCGACATCGACCCGGATTCGCTCGCGTACTACGACTCGGTGCGTGAGGCCTGGGTCGAGCACGCGCGCTGAATCGCCTGCTCGAGCACCCAGAACCGGTCTTGACCCCACACCGTGGTTTCACAGCCGGCGGCGATGTACCGAAGAATCGGCACGCCCCAGTGGCCGGCCTCGGTGAGCGCGACCCGGTTGGCCTCGACTTCGTCCCGCCAGGCCTCATCGCTCAGCGCGTCTCGGCATGCGCCCCAGGGCAACCCTACGCGATCGGTGATGCGCCGAAGGCCGTCGTCGGTTGCTGCGTCCACGCCTTCGCTCCAGACCATCGTTGCAAAGGTGTGGGCGAAGGCGCGGGTCTTCTCGCGTGCGCGGGCGACCGCCAGGACGGCGTAGCAGCGTTCGATGCCGGTGCCGACGGGGTCGCAGACCCGGCCAAGCGGGATGCCGAGCCAGTCCGCCTCTCGTTTGGCGTCATCGAGGATGTAGAAGCGCTTGCGGCTGGGCACTGCGAGGTTGCGCATGACCATCGGAAGCACCGGACGAATCCGAAGCGGCACGCCATAGTGATCGGCGAGGGCGAACGAGCGTTCGAGCGCCAGGTAGGCGTACGGGCTACGGGCCGACCAAAAGAACTCCAGCTCACCCGGTGCCTGCATCGTTGGAGCCTCGAGAAACGCAAAGCGCCGCTCGAAGGCAGGCGGAGCGTCCGTTCGGCGAAGGCCGAGCGCGTCGAGGCGCCGCTCGAGATGGTTGAGCCGATCGAGTCCCCAGTACCACTCGCCCCCGTAGTGAACCATGGCGCTCAGGTAGTGGCCTCGGTCGGCGCGCTCGCGGTCGTTGCTGCGAATGCGGTCCTCGTCGCCGCCTCGAGGCAGCGGTTCGCCGCGCCACCATCCGTCCATCGCGCGCCGAACGGTCGTGACCGAGTCGTCGTCATTTTCCAAGGTCGCGAGCGCTGCAGCGTCGGGCAGCGCCGCGCGCCGGTCGATGAAGTCCGGCACATCGAGCTCGTAGAGGCTTGCGAGCCGCTGCGCGTCGAGTCGGGCCCAAGCGCGCAGCTTCTCGGGCGCGGGGTTCATGGCGTCGGGCGTGGGCCCCACGACACGCACGTCGATCGTGACGTTGAACCGATCGCGTACGCCTTCGAGACCGTGCAGCAGCACGAGGGCGTACGGATCGTCGAGGCGGACGTACGCTGTGAGGCGATGGGCGTCGCCGCGATGGCGTCGTAGCTGCTCCTGAAACCAGCGCCGCGCGTCGCGTCGCGCGTGCGAGGTCACGACCGCGGCCAAGGCCGGTTGCAGCTTGGACTTCAGGCTCACTCGACTCCCAACGATGCTGTCACCGAGTGCGTTACCGACCTTTGAATGCCGGAGGGCGCTTTTCGATGTAGGCCGCCAGCCCCTCGGCGGCATCTTCGCCTTCGAACAGGCGCTGCTGAAGCTCTCGCTCCAGCGCCAGGCCATCCTGCAGGCCGAGGTCGGCACCGGTCTGGCAGGCCCGCTTGATGTATCCGACGGCGCGCGATGGAGCCTTGGGCGGGATGAAGTCCGAGACGTAGGCCATCACGGCGTCGTGAAAGGCATCGTGGCTGTCGGCCTCCCAGACCTGGTTGACCAAGCCGAGCTGTGCGGCGGCGTCATAGTCGAAGGTGTCGCCGCGGCCCATGAGCTCGATGGCCTTGGCTTTGCCCACCACACGGACGAGGCGTTGCGTTCCGCCGGTGCCGGGCAGGACGCCGAGCTTCACTTCGGGCAGGCCGCACTTGCCCGAACCCTTGCGGGCGATGCGAATGTCGGCCGCGAGCGCGACCTCGAGTCCGCCGCCGACGCAGTGCCCGTCGATCGCTGCGACGACCAGCTTCGGCGTTTGCTCGAGGCGGCTGATCGTCTCGTTGGCGTGCAGGCAGAAGTAGTATTTGAAGTAGGGGTCGGCCCCCTTGAGCATGTTGATGTCGGCGCCGGCGCAGAAGAACTTCTCGCCCGCGCCACGGATGACGATCGCGTGCACGTCGGGATTGAAGCGAGCCTCGAGCACGGCGGCGTCGAGCTCCTTCATCATCTCGAACGAGTAGCAGTTGGCGGGCGGCACGTTCAGCGTAATGCGCGCGATGCCTTCTTGCGTGGCGAGTTCGACCAGCGACATGGACGGAGGATACGCGCGACGCAGCCGGGCTGCTGCGGGGAAAACTCTCGCGCGAGGGCTGCTACGGTGCTGGCCATGGCGGTCCACGAGCATCGATTGCAGGTCTACTGGGGCCACTGCGACCCCGCGGGAATCGTCTACTTTCCCCGGTTCTTCGACATGTTCCACGAGGCCATGGAGACGTGGTTTGCGGCGGAACTCGATGCGCCGTACGACGACGTGATCGTCCGGCGCAAGATCGGGTTCCCCTCGGTACACACCGAGGCGGACTTCTCCAAGCCGACCGCGTTTGGGGACGCGATCGTGGTGGAGCTCCGGCTCGAACACCTCGGGACCAGCTCCATGCGACTGGGGTATCGCATCCGCGGCGCCGAGGACCCGGACGATGAGCGCGGGCGTGGAGCCACGGTGTGCGCGGTGATGGACCTCGACCCGTCGTCGCCTCGCTTTCGCCGATCGATGCCGCTGCCCGATGACCTGCGCGCTGCAATGACGCGCTTCATGGATTGACGTCGAAGAGGCGGGCCATTTCACCGCGCAGCGCTTCGGTGTCGGCCCGAAGCTTGGCGCGACCAGGCTCGTCGTCGGGGTCGAGCTCATCGTCGACGCGCTCGAGCGCCGCACTGCCGCGCATGTAGATCTCGCGCGCAACGGCGGGGTCGGCACCTTCGAGGCGTCGCAGCTGCAGCAGTGCGTCGTCCACGATCGCCTGCGCCGTGCTGTGTCGCCCCGGCGTGTCCTCGGCGCTCAGTTGCAGTCCGACGGGGGGACGGATGGAGGACGGTGTGTTCTGCGGCGTCGAACCTCGGTTCGGGACCTGCCCTCGGTCCGCGGACGGAGCCACTTTGGCCGGTTCCGGGGCGTCGGTCGTGGGGCGCGCTGGGGCGTCACGCCTCAGTCCGCCGAGCGCGATGCCGGCGAGACCCACGGCGACGACGACGCCCGCACCGATCCACACGCCCCGCACTGCACGACGGTACGCAGCGAGGGCTGCGACGTCCATCCCCGCAGGCTCGCGTTTGCGAGGGCGAGCCAAGCGCGGGATCATGACGTGTGGAATCGGCGTCCAGCACCGGGGTGAGTGCGGACGCGCCGACGGCGATCGTCGACGCGGACACCGATGCGAGCGGATCGGGACCCGCCGAACCGGCGTTCGTGCCGCCCGAGTCCGTCGACCGGTACGTGATTGGTCGGCAGCTCGGGGCGGGCGGCTTGGGCATCGTGTTCGAGGCGTGGGATCCGGAGCTCGAGCGAACGGTGGTGGTCAAGCTGGTCCGCCCGCGTGCGCCGGGCACTCGAGGGCCCGAGCGATTCCTTCGCGAGGCTCAAGCTCTTGCCCGCTTGAGCCACCCCAACGTGGTCTCGGTCTTCGGCGTGGGAACCTGCGACGATGCGATGACCGTCTACGTGGTCATGCAGTTCATCGACGGCATGACGCTGGGACGCTGGACGTCGGATCCCTACGACGACGAAGACGTGCTGCGGGTCTTTCTCGCG
>CAYSPB010000411.1:0-7322 GCA_964432695.1 uncultured Nannocystaceae bacterium | reverse complement strand
GCGCTGCCTCGTTGAGGCGCGAGCGATGGGATACGTTGCGCCAAACCGCGCCGTGACTGAATCGCCGGTCGCGTTCCTGTCGTCTGACGTCGCATGGGTTGCCGGCATCACGTAGATAGCTCGGGAAAATCTCTCCCGCCTTGTCAAACTAGGCAGGACGAAGGAGTGTGGACGTGAAGCGACTACTCGCAATCTCGGCGGCTATCGTGCTCGGTGCCTGCTATACGGGGGTCGAAGCAGAAGTCGATGACGTCGATGCCGACGCGCCGACGGACGCCGGCAGCGCGGGAGACGACGCTGATGCCGACGACGACTCCGGTGGCGTGGACGACGAGCCCGAGGCTTTGTGCGGTGATGACAGCCTCGCGCCGGCCCGGTTGTGGCGTCTCTCGGATACCCAACACCACAATGCGATCGCGGACCTGCTCGGCCTCGACGAGGTGCTCGAGGTTCGGACCCCCGGCGTGGCGGTCGATGCGTTCGTCAACGAGTCGGAGCTGCTCGCCGTCACCGGACCGCTGGCGGCCCAGTATCAGGCAGCAGCCGCCGATGCCGCGATGCAGGCGGGCGAACGGCTCACCGAGGTCGTGCCGTGTACATCGGAGGACCAGATCTGCGCTGAGACGTTCATTGACGACTTCGCGGGCCGAGCCTTCCGTCGCTCGCTCACTCCGCAAGAGCACGAAGACCTGGTCGGAGTGTACCTGCTCGGTGCGGAGGCCAACTTCCGCACCGGCATCGAGACTGTGATCGAGGCGGTGTTGCAGTCGCCGTCGTTTCTCTATCGTACTGAGCTCGGGCGCGAGGGTGCAGCGGCGGGCGACGTCGTCGAGCTGACCGGGTTCGAGCTCGCGTCAGCGCTCTCGTTCTTGCTGCTCGACTCGATCCCGGACGAGCCCCTTTGGGCAGCGGCGCTCGATGGTTCGATTGAGGAGGAAGAGGTGTTTGAGGACCATCTCGAGCGGCTGCTTGCGATGCCGGAAGTGCAGGGCAACCTCACCCGGATCTACATCGCTTATCTCGGCGCCAGCAAGGCGCTAGAGACCGACAAGTCCTTGGAGCTATTCCCCGAGTTCGATCTGGCCCTGCGGGACGCGAGCGTCGAAGAGACGCGCCGCTTCGTGTCCCGACTCATCGAAGACGAAGGAACGCTGACGGACCTGCTGACCTCACGGACAACCGAGATCAACGGCCCGCTCGCCGCCCTCTACGGAGTGGACGGGGTGGTTGGGGACGCCTTCGTGGAGGTCGAGCTTTCGCCGGACGAGCGTGCCGGCGTACTGACCCAAGCCAGTATGATGTCGACCCGCTCGGGCCCTGAGGATACCTCGGTCGTGCATCGTGGCCTGATGGTTCAGAAGCTACTGCTGTGCGTCGAGCTGCCCCCACCCCCGCCCGGCGTGGACTTGGACGACCCTGACTTCGAGGGGCTCGACCAGCGCGGCATGGCGGAGGTGCGAGCGGCCCGCGCTGAGTGCACCACCTGTCACCAGGCCATGGACCCGTTCGGCCTAGCGTTCGAGAGCTACGACCCCGTCGGTCGCTTCCGCGGGGGTATCGACGCTTCGGCCGAACTGCCCGGCTTTGGTTCGGTGCGCGACGCCATCGAGATGCTCGAGACGCTCGCTTCCGACGAGCGGGTGGCCGAGTGCATGGTCGAACAGATCGTGACCTATAGCCTTGGTCGGCGGATGGTGCCCGCCGACGAGTGTGCACTCGAGGAGATCCAAGCCGATGTGGCCGACGCGGAGGGCTCGTTGGTCGAGCCATTCCGCGCGGTGGCCACCCATGAGGCGTTCCGCCTGAGAAAGGTTCCGTCGCTATGAAGGGCATCCGCTGGTCTCGTCGCAACTTCGCCAAGGGGCTCGGGCTGGCTGCTGCCGGCTCGTCGGTGGGTCTACCGTTCTTGCCCACGGTCCGCGCAAGTGCGGCCGACGGGGAGCCGCTGCGCCTGCTCATCGCCCACTTCCCCTGCGGTACGGTCACCGAGCGGTGGCGACCGAGCGGAGGCGTGAGCGACTTCGTGCTCGGCGACATCTCGGCCCCGTTCGAAGCCGTCCGCGACAAGATGGTGATGATCTCGGGGCTCAACATCATCCGCGAGGGCGGAGCCCCCGGGGACAATCACGGCTCGGGGATGATCACCGTCAACTCCGGGGGGGCACCGATCAGCTCGCCGGACTTCGACACCCCGATTGCCCGGCATGCGTCGATCGATCAGATTCTCGCCACCCAGTCGCCGCACTTCGAGGGCACGCCTGTGCAATCGATCCAGCTCGCCGCCGATGTTCGCGCGGACCGGGACGATCTCTACCATCGAGTGATGTCCTACGGCGCTCCGGTGGGTGACAACCCGTGGGCTCACCCGATCCCGCCCCAGGATCGGCCCCTCGAAGCGTTCAACTACCTGTTCGGCACCACGATCAGCGAAGGTGCAGCCAGCCTCGAGGAACTCGAAGCTCAGCGCATCCGCCGGGTCGGCGTGATGGACTATCTCGACCGCGACCTCGACCGGCTCTCCGGGCGCGTTTCGTCGGACCAGCTCAACAAGCTCGTCTCGCACCGAGACGCGGTGGCCGAGCTGCGGGCCAGCCTCGACATCTCGGTCAGCACAGCTTGCGTCGACACGGCGATCGAACTCGAGCCGATGATCCCGGGCAAGGGTGCCAGCCATCAGGCGATCGGGATGTCGCAGCTGCAAATCATCAAGACCGCCTTCCTCTGCGACGTGAGCCGAGTGGCCACGTTCATGTGGGCCGCCGGCACCTCGCACGTCAACTTCAGCGACGTCATCGACGGCGTGCGCGACCAGGGGCACCACGGCATCACACACAGCGGCAGCCCCAATGACGAGCTGGCGATGATCGACACCTGGTATGCCGAGCGAATGACCGAGTTCCTGCTCGATCTCGACGCCACCGATGACCCGCTGGCGCCGGGCACGAGCGTGCTCGACAACACGTTGGTCGTGTATATCAGCGAGATGGCTCGCGGAAGCCACAACTTCCAGGATGTTCCGTGCGCGCTGTTCGGCGGCGCGTGCGGCCGACTCCAGGGCGGCCGGGCGCTGCAGTTCGACGACCGTTCGTACAACGACCTGTGGCTGGCGGTTGCCCACGCCATGGACGTGCCGCTCGACGTGTTCGGAGACGAGGACAAGTCTGGCGCACCCCTGGAGGGCGTGTTCGAAGGGGTCTAAGCTCCGGGTCATCCCCATCGCGACAGGTGGCGACTGAGCTGCCCTCGTGGCAAGGAGCGCTCGAGGCCGCACGCCGATGCGGTGCGGCCTGGGTTTGCCGGTCAGCCGAAGTCGCGGGGCTGGGTCAGGGAGAACCAGTTGCCGGAGTTGTCCTTGAACATGGCTTCGATGCCATAGGGACGCTCCTGCGGCTCGCCCATGAACTCGACGCCGCGGGCCTTGAGCTCCTCGTAGGTGGCCTTGCAGTCGGCGGTGTTGAACACGCCGGCTCCGAAGGCGCCCTTGGAGAGCAGCTCCTTCATCTGCGTGACGGTAGCCTCGTCCATCATCGGACTGGGCGCGAGCTTCATGAGAACGATCTGCAGGTTGGTTTGGTCCTTCGGACCGACTGTCAGCCAGCGGAAGCCGTCCATCGTCATGTCCGTGCGGACCTCGAAGCCGAGCTTCTCGGTGTAGAAGGCTAGGGCTTCGTCCTGGTCGTGCACGTAGAGGGCGGCGTGGGACATCGACGAGATCATGGCTGCACCGTAGCCATGAACCCGCCGGCCTGCTTCTCGAAAATTGCGGTCTTGGGGGCCGCTACGTCCGCGGGGCAAATCGAGCGAGAAAGCACCCGGGAATGGGGGGCTGCGCGAGCGGCAGGCCGAGGCTCTGCACCAGGGTGCGCCGGAACGCAGTCGGTGAGACCCCCGCGTGTCTCGAAAAGCGGTCGCTGAAGGAGCCCAAACTCGAAAAGCCTACGTCCATGCAGACCTCGGTGATGCTTCGACTGGTCGTTTGCAGTAGGCGCTTCGCGTGCTGCAGGCGCACGTCGATGAGATATTGCCGCGGGGTGGCGCCGAACTCCCGCGCGAACGCGCGGATGAAGTGCGACGGCGACATTGCGGCTTGCTTGGCCAGCGTAGGGACCGTGATTGGCTCCTCGTACGCGTCGTGCATCACGGAACGCGCGCGCTCGAGCTGAGCTCGAACCGTGCCAGGTTGCTGCGCTTCGTGCAGCCCGCCGAAGAACCACCGCCACGCGTCCGCATCCACGGGAACAGCGTGCGCTCGCTCGGGGGCCGCGTCAACTCGGGGCGCCGAGCGATGGCGGCCGTCGACCCGCGGGAGGGAGCGTTCGTCGTTCGCGTGTTGATGTACGCGCGTCAGCTGGCGTTTGCGGGGATGGGCACGATCGTAGCGTCGGGTAGCTGCGCGATCAGAGCAACGCCACCGTTCGCATCGTTGTTGGCGAACGCGTTGACCTGTTGGCCGCCGAGACCGATGTCGGGAATGCTGAAGGTGACGTCGGGCACGCGATCGTCGTCGACGTCGAGTCCGAGCTCCAAGGCTCCGGCCGGGATGTCCGGGAGTGTGGCGGCGCCGGCGAACGGAACATCCGAGAGCAACTCGACCGGGTTGGCGGCATCGCTGATCTCCCAGATGTCGACTTCGCCGACGGCAGGCGCAGCGTGAACGACGGTGATACGGACATCGTCGGGATCGATGCCGACGTCGTCGTCGACGAGCGGCAGTACCCGCAAGCCGGTCTGCCCCGAGCGTGTGAGGTCACCGAGCGCAACGGCCGTGTACTTCGTGCCTCCGTCCAGCCGGATCGCGGGCGCAAGCACAGCCTCATCGGGGCCCGACCCGGCCACGCTGACTTCGAACGTGTAGTCACCAGCCGGAACCGTGAGTGCTTCGCTGCCTTCTCGGAAACTCAGCGCCTCGACCACGGGCCCCTCGCCGTTGGCGAACACGTCGACGGCGGGGGCGTTGACGCCGAGGTGGAGGACTCGAACCTCCGCCATGTCCGGATCCACTGCGAGCCCGTCGTCGTTGAGCACGCGCTCGCTACAGCCCACCGGGGCCAACAGGGCGGATACCACCCACGCGTAGATCATCTTCGTCGTTCTCATCAGCCGTCCCGTCCTTGTTCAAGGTTTTTCATACCTTGAACAAGATTGCAAGAACCTTGGACATGGCGTGCTCCAAGGTAGTGGTAAAGATTCGGAATCATTGCGTTGTGACCTGGACACGGTTGCATGACCCGAGCTGCGCACGCGAAAGGTCCTCAAGCCGGAAGGCAGACCTGGCGCACCTCTCCGCCGACGTGCAGCAGCCGGATCGCGGTCTCGTTGGTCGAGAGCGATCGCGTTGTCGGCCAGTCTTCGCCCCGGAGCAGCTCCACCTCGGGCACACCGCCAGGTGGTAGGCCGAGCAGCAGTGGGTCGCACGGGGAGGGGGCCCCGAGCAGGACGTGTGCCACGTCGAGTGTGTCCACGGCGACGTCGACCGGGAACACGCCCGCGACGACGTGTGCGTCCTCGAGTTCGAGCGCTTCGTCCCACACGCCGAGGTGCGTCGGCTGGAATGAGAAGTCGAGATAGAACGCGCTGACGAGTCCGCCATCGGAGCGCACGTCCACGCCGGAGAGTCCCAGGCCGCCGCCGAACTGCGCGCTGCTGAGTGTAGCCTCCAGCGCCCCGTCGAGGTGATGGGCGGCGATGTGGCTCATCGTGAAGCCGGTACTTTGCTGGTGCTCGCTCAAAACGCGGCCCTGGGCATCGTCGATGGTGAGCCCCGCGTTGTAAGCACCGTGCTGCTGAACCCACAGCGGCAAGCCCGTCGCCGGATCGAGGCGAACGATGAGTCGAGGAGGTGGCGCAGGCGGAAAGCCGCCTGCACCAGACACGCTGACGACGAGCGCCGAGCTCGTCATCGAGGCCGCGACGCGGACGTCGGAGGAGACGGTGGGCGGCTCGTACAGGTCGCTCGAGACGCCCCACGGCAGGCCGAGGAACTCGTCGTCGAACTCGTGGGCCCACGCGAGCGTGCCGTCGGAGGGGACGAGCCGAATCAGGAGTGCGGCCTGTCCTTCGCGGTCGATTCGCGCGACGACGTCTCCGGACGCGAGCGTGGCTAGGCCTCCCACCGACGCGGCGCCTTCGGCGAATCCGTGCTCGGTGGGATCGACGACGTGGGCCCACTCGACCGCGCCTTCTGGGTCGAGGCCGACGAGCACGGCACCACCCGTGGTCGAGCCGCCGAGCACCACTCCGCCCGAAGGGTGCGCGTGCATGCTGTCCAGCGTCCACGCGGGGTCCGGCGTGAAGAGCCACGGCGTGCAGTCGGGGGTGGACGCATCGTCGAACTCGCAGCTCGGTGGATCGAGGCCAACGCCCGTCGACGTGCTCCCGGTGGAGGCATCCGTCGTCGTGGACGCATCGCCGGTTGTGGGGGCGTCACCCGTCGTCGTCCCGCTCGACGCGTCGGTGGTGGAGGTGCTGCCGGTCGCGCTTTCGTCCGGCTCGATGGCTCCGGCCGTGCTGCCGCCGCCCCCCGTCGTCGAGTCGGTCTGGGGCTCCGTTGACGCGGTGGTGCTGGAAGATGCGGCGACGGGTTCGCCGGTGGACCCCTGCGATGCGTCCCCATTCGGGTCGAGGGCGCAGCCCAGCGGTGCGCCGGCGAGCAGCGCCGCAACGCATCGAACGGAAACACCATCCACGCCCATCGGTCCGGTGGGCGCGGCGGTTCCGTGCAGAAAGTTGGCCCGGGTTACTTCACGAACCGAGCGGCCCACGGACCGCGGAAGCTGGTGTCCTTGGCGTCGAGTTCAAGCTCGCCACAGATCCAGGTGTCGTCGAGGTGCTTCACGCGCACGGTGCCGGGGCTTGTGCCTTCGAGCGATAGCCGCATCAGCGTGTTGCTGCCGGACTTGTGGCGAACCGTGCTGGCAACCTTGCGCGCTTCCTTGTAGCCGAGAACGTAGTCGCCGACGTCGACGGGAAACGCCTCTTTCGATTCGAGGTCAACCTTGCCGAAGCTGAGGTTGAGCTGGAACTGCTTGCCGCGCGGTCCGTCGCCGGGGCGCTCCGGATCCATCGCGTAGGTCGCCAGGTTCACGTCGAGGTACTTGCCGTCTCCCCGAGACGACGCGTACGCGCTGGCCACGTTGAAGTCGCCGACCAGGTACGGGTTCTTGGCCTCGAGCTTCGTCGGCTTCGTGCAGGCCGCGGGCAGCCCACTCCAGTCCATGACGACATCGGCGACCTGCGGCTGGTCCGAGCCGTCTTTCGCAGGGGGCAGGGTGGTCTCGGTCAGGCCGACGACCGTGACCGGCTTTGCGCGGTCGATGAGCGTG
>CAYSPB010000410.1:0-7348 GCA_964432695.1 uncultured Nannocystaceae bacterium | reverse complement strand
GAGGCACTCGCCCGACTCGACGAGGCGCTGACGGCTCTGGGTTATCACGAGGAACTCGCCGGGGTGCTCGGCAAGCGCGCCGAGGTTGCCGAAGACGACAGTGAGCGTCTGGAGCTGCTGCGTCGGCTCGCGCGGCTGTACGAGGAGGTTCTCGTGCGTCCGGAGGAGGCGGAGCGAGCCTGGAAGGATCTGCTCGACGTGGAGCCAGGCGACAAAGAAGCGCTCGCCCGACTCAGCCGGGTCTACGAGGCCAGCGGTTCGACCACCGAGCTCATCTCGGTGCTCGAGCGGCAGGTCGACTCGAGCCACGATGAGCAGGAACGTCGCGACCTTCGCATGCAGCTGGCCAACCTGCAGCGCGAGACGGTCAAGGACCGTGCTGCGGAGATCGACGTGCTGCGGGCGCTGCTCGCCGACGCACCCAGCGACGACGACGCGATGGCAGCGCTGGCGCGGGCGCTGGTCGCCGAAGAGCGTCACGCCGAAGCTGCCGACGTGATCGCCGAGCGGGCGACGCTGACGCAGAACGAGGAGCGGCGCGCGTCGCTGGTCCTCGAGGCGGCGCGGCTGTTTGCTGGACCACTCGAGGACGTGCCCGGAGCGCTCGAGCGCTACGAGCAGGTGCTGGCGATCGCGCCGGCGCAGGACGGTGCGCTCACCGATCTGGTCGCGCTCGCCCAGAAGCCGGACAGCTTCGAGGCCGCGGGACCGCTGGTGATGGAGCCGCTCGAAGCCGCCGGACGGGTGGCGGAGCTCGCCGACGTACTCGCCGCGCGGGCCAAGCTGAGTCAGGACCCCGAAGACCAGGCCGAAACGCTCGAGCGCCTGGCGCGGGTCCGGGTGGAGCGACTCGATGACCTACCAGGTGCCTTGGCCGCCTACAACGCGCTGCTCGACGTCACGACCGAGGACAACCTCGGCTCCGTGCTCGACCACGGCGGACGGCTCGCGGTTCAGCTGGGGCAGGGCGCGGAGCACCTCGACCTGCTCGCTTCGCGCGTGGGCAATGAGGACCTCGATGGGGACGCCCGCGTTGCCACGGGCATGTTCGCGGCCAACCTGGCCGAGGAGGTGCTCGGCGAGCCGCAGCGAGCCCTGGGCATCCTGTCGCCGCTGGTGTCCTCCGGGCTCGCCACGCTCGAGGTTTGCTTGCGGGTCGAACGACTCGGCCAGGCATCCGGGGATGCGGTCGCCGTCGAGGCGGCATTGGTCGAGGGCACGCGCCTGGCCGACGACCCCAGTGAGCAGTCGGAGCTGTTCGTGCGGCTCGGTGAGGTTCGGCGTATGTCGGGGAATGCTGACGGAGCGCTCGACGCTTACCGAGAGGCGTTCGATCAAAGCGGTTCGACCTCGGCCGTCGCCGGCATGGAAGCGCTGCTCGAGGCCGCCGGCGCCGATGCGCCCACGGCACTGCTCGACGCACTCGAGGGGGCGTATCAGGCCGCGGGCGACCGTGTCGGGCAGGCAAGAGTCACCGCGATGCGCCTGCAGTCCGCCGACGACGCAGACCGGCCGCAGCTGCTCGAACAGCTGGGCACGCTGCGCGAAGACGGCGGCGGGACGCCACAGGAGGCCCTGGAAGCCTGGGGAGAGCTGCTGCGCTACGACCCTGACTCTGGCTCGGTCCTCGACCGGATCGGCAGCCTCAGCACGGCCAATCCGGACCTCGTGCGCCGGGCGGTCGAGCTGATGCTCTCCGCGGTTTCGGCCTCGACCGAACAGGGACACATTCCCGTAGCGGTCAGCCTGCGCGCGGCCAGCCTGCAGCTCTCCGAGCTTCGCGATCCCGCCGCGGCGATGGAGACGACGAAGGTCGTGCTCGATGAGCAGCCCGACATGCCCGAAGCCCTCGAGCTGCTGATCGCCTCCTCGCGATCGGCCGGCGACGCGAGTGCGCTGCACGACGCGCTCCGGCGCAGTGCGGCGCTGCAAGGCGACCCCACGCAGGCGGTCGAGCTGTGGAACGAGGCCGCAACCGTGGCCGAGACCGCGCTGGTGCAGCCCGAGTTGGCCATCGAAGACCTCGAGCAGCTGCTCGGCGTCGACGAAAACGACGCGCGCGCGTGGCAGAAGCTGCTCTCGCTGCTTGCGGCGGCCAGCGACTATGAAAAGCTTGCCGACGCTCTGGGGCGACGCGGTGGCATCACCTCGGACGCTGAGGAGCGCCGCGAGGTCCGCTACCGTCACGCGAACCTGCTGGTCGACAAGCTCGATCGTCCCGACGACGCAATCGCCGTCTATCAGGACATGCTGTCCGACCAGCCCGACGACCAGGGCGCGGTGGCCGAACTCGAGGTACTACTGCGTCGGTTCGAGCGGTGGGAGGACGTTCGGGACGTGCTCGAGCGCAAGCTGGAGCTCGGCGAGGGCGAGGCCCGCATCGCGGTGCTCGAAGACCTCGCACAGGTCGCCGAACACCGGCTCGAGGACCCCTCGGACGCAGTCGAGCGCTACCAGCAAATCCTCGCGGAGAGCCCCGGCTACGCGCCGGCCGAGCAGGCGCTGGAGCGGCTGCTCACCGCCGAGGAGCGGTGGGTCGAACTCAGCGAGGCGCTCGAGACCCGCATGCATCGGCATCGGGACGAGGGCGACGTCGAGGCGTACCGCTCGGCGACCAGCCGCTTGGCGACCCTGCTTGCGGAGGAACTCAGCCACCCCGAGCGCGCCAAGGACCTGCTGGACGACCTGCTGGAGCAGGATCCCAGCTACGTGCCGGCGCTCATCGGCAAAGCGGCGGTCTACGAGGCGATGGGCGAGGAAGGAGCGATGCAGCTGACGCTCAACCGCGCCGCCGAACTCGACCCGCAGGGGCCCGAAGGCGCCATGCTTCACCTTCGGCTCGCGTCGCTGGAGAAGAGCGCCGAGGGGCGACAAGCCCACCTCGAAAAGGCGCTGCAGCTCGACCCCGCCAACGTCGATGCTGGCCGAGCGCTCATCGAGCTGTACCGAGACCAGCAGAACTGGGACAAGCTCGCGTATGGTCTCGAGATGGTCGCAGGCCGCACCGAGGACCCGGAGGTCCGCCGGACGCTCATCCTCGAGCGGGTGGACCTGATGCTGGGTCAGCTCGACGACGCCGAAGGGGCACTTCGGGTGCTGCACGGCCTCTACAAGGAGGTCCAGGACGACGTGCAGATCAACCGTCGCATCGCCGATGCGTTGTTCGCCGCCCAGCGGTATGACGACGCGAAGAACATGTACGGGTGGCTGGTCGAGGTTGGCCGTCGCGCCAAGCGAAACAAGTCGCTTGCCCACGACCTGACGCGCCTGGCCCGGATCTCGCTCGCGGGCACCGAGCCCAACGGCGCGAAGGACAAGCTGATGGAGGCCTACCGCATCGACACGACCAACGTGGAGACGCTCATAGTCCTCGGCAAGCTGCACGAGGAAGAAGCTGCGTGGCGTGATGCGCTGAAGGTCTACCGCACCATGCTGCTGCAGAACGCCGACCAGTCGGGTCTGCTGCGCCGCGGGGACATCTACATCAACCTCGCGCGCGCTCACGTGGCGCTCGAGGAGACGCCCAAGGCACGCGCGATGCTGCGGCGGGGCATCGAAGAGGACGGCGAGCACCCCGAACTCGGTGGCCAGCTCGCGGCGCTCGAGGACTAGAAACCTCCTCAAAGACCCGGCGCGGTGGCTCGCGCCGGGGTTGGGTTCTCGAGGTCGCTACGGGCGTCCACGGCAACGAACAGACCCCTGAGAGCTTCGCTCGTGAGGGGTCTGTTTCGTATTGCGCCTCCGAGCCCGCAGAGAAGCCAGGCGGTTGAGCTGAGCACGCGGTCGGGCTCAGCTCTGGTAGCTCTCGGGCTGCAGCTCGAAGCGCTCCAGCCAGCGCTGGATCTGGTACGGGTCGCGGCCCATGGCGCTGGCAATGCCGTCGGTGTCGCCATGGAATTTGGCGAGGTGGCGGACGAGGTCGGCACGAATACGACGGACCTCGTCCGGGCTCTGCGGAAGGCCGTCGTCTTGCTCGAGAATCTCAGCGAGGGCGTCGGCGGTGATCGTGCCGTCGCCGCTGGCGAGCAGGCTCGCGGTGGTGATCGTCTGCGTCAGCTGGCGGACGTTGAACGGCCAGGCGCGCCCGAGGATGCGCCGAAACGCGTTCGAAGTGAGCCGGGTAGGGCGACCGTCTCGCTGCATCTGCCGTACGAAGGTCCGGCACAGCAGGCCGAGGTCTTCGCGTCGGGCACGGACCGGCGGGATTTCGGCGACGAAACCCGCGAGCCGCGAGTAGAGGTCGGGGCGGAAATCGCCCGCTTCGACGCGCTGGCCGAGGTCCTGAAGCGTGCTGGCGACCAGACGCACGTCAACGGGGCCCCGACCCTCGGAGGTCGTGCCGCCTTCGGTGAGCGCCGAGAGCAGCTTGGACTGGACCGGGGCGGAGAGCTCGCCCAGCTCGTCGAGCATCAGCGTGCCGCCGTTGGCCTGGTCGAACAGGCCCGGGCGACCGTTGTCGCCGAACAGAAGGGCTTCGACCCGGTTCTCGGACATCGCGGCCAGGTTGGCGACCACGAAGGGGCCAGGCCGACCGCTCACGCGGTGAATGGCGCGCGCGAGGTACTCCTTGCCCGTTCCGGTTTCACCACGCATCAGGATCGGCAGGGTGCTGGGCGCCAGGCGCTTGAGTGTGCGGTGAATCTGGTGCAGGTGCGGGCTGCACGTGCCGACCGGGTCGAACTCGTTCGACTTCGGTAGGGACAGCGAGCCGCGGATCGCCCGAACGGTCCAAAAGGATCGCCCCACCTCGAACACGTCGCCGGGCCGCAGCTTTACCGAGCCGGAGATCCGCTCTCCGTTGACCAGCGTGCCGTTGCGGCTGCCGAGGTCGCGCAGGCTGAATCCCAGCCCCCGGGCGCGGGGCGAGACTTCGAGCTCGGCATGCTCCCCGCTGACCCAGCCGAAGGGGATCCCCACCTCCTTGAAGGCGCCGTCGTCGAAGTAGCGCAGCTCTTCGGAGTCGTCGTCCCGCCGGAACTTGACCCGATGGCCGACCTCCAGCGGAAAGACGCGTGCCGCGTGCGCAAAGTTGTCTTCGGGGGAGCCGATCGAGATCAGCCATGCCCGCTGGGCTCCATTGCCGTCCTGAGACTCGTCCTCGACGAGGGTGTCGTTCTTCGGATCCGTCATGACAGCCACGGCCATGCTACGGATTTTCGGGGACTCTGGTCAACGCATCTCGGGGGGCTGCGGCCCCCGCTCCTGGGTCGTCCCGGGTCGGGCCGTGGTCGGTCGGCGGGCCGTGAGCGTGGACGCGCGGCGGACTACGATGGCGGTGCAGCGCACTCTTCGTCGACGGTGTTGTTGCAGTTGTCGTCGAGGCCGTTGCAGATCTCTGCACCCGGCTGAACGTCCTGCACACAGCGGACCTTCCCTCGCACGCACTTGTTGGTGCCGGCGTTGCACACCCCCGCCTTGCCGGTGGTGCACGCCATTCGGTCTTCGGGAACCGCGTCTTCGTCGATCTCGCCATCGCAGTCATCGTCGAGTCCGTTGCACGTCTCGGCGGTGGGTTTGACGATCGGTGCGTCGCAGGTGCTCTGGGTGCCGTCTTCGGAGCAGCGCCAGCGACCCTGGGTGCGGCACACGCCCTGCGCACCCTGAAGGAAACACAGCGCGCCTTCGCGTTCGAAACCGTTGTCGACGATGCCGTCGCAGTCGTCATCGACGTTGTTGCAAAGGTCCTGCGTCGGGACGACCTCGCCGGTGCATTCGCCCCAGACTCCGTTTTCGCAGGTGCGCTGTCCCATGCGGCACGCGCCGCGGCCGGCGGTTTCGTCGGGCCCGGTGTAGCAGTCCTCGGAGACCCCGCTGTAGCAGCTGGGTCCCGCGTCGAGTTCGTCGCGCCGCCGCTGTTTCTCGAGCATTTGATCCGACGAGGCGCAGGCGCCCCCGACGAAGCCCGCAAGGATGCCCCCCACCACGGACAGCGAGAGCAAGCCGGGAATGCGGCGGGTGGAGGTCGGCTGCGAGGGGGCGGCAGGCGGGCGTGCGGCCATGGCGGGAAGATACACCGCCTGATATGTTGCGCCCAATCCGTGACCGCTCTGGGCAAGGTCTATTTGGGCGTCTCCCTCACGCTGGTCGTGCTCGGCGTGCTCTGGGCCAGCACCACGCTGCAGGCAAATGCTGGGTGGGTGAGAATCTTCGTCTCGGTGCCGCAGGTGAACCTGTGGGCACCACTGAAGAGTGCGAGGTTCGTCGTCAACCTCGGCGGTCTGATGGCGGGGTGGCTGGTCGCCGCCTCGCTGATCGCGTTCGCGGCCATTCGGGCACCGTTTCGGATCCGCGCCGTGGCACGAACCCGTCGCCGCATCCGGGAACTCGAGCGCGAGGTTCTGGACCTGCGTCGTTTGCCGCTGCGCCAGCAGGAAGAGGACGAGCTGCTCGCGGCCGAAGCCCAGCTCGAGGACGGCACCCGCAAGGTGATGACCGAGACCTTCGCGCGCGAAGACGTCCGCGCCGCGCGACGTGACGTCCCCGAGGAAGGAAAGCGATGAGCTACTTCGTCGTTGGGGTCCTCTGCGTGCTCGCAGGCTTCGCCGCAGGGCTGGTGCCCGGCATGGGCGGCGGCTTTTGGATTTTCGGTCCGCGGCGACAGGTCGTCGAGGCGCTCGCGAGCCGGTCCCGCGTGCTCTACGAACTCGCCGAGGGCGACCTCGAGAACGTCGCCGGCGAGCTCGAAGCGCTCGCCGAGGCGGAGCCATCCGACACGACGGTGTTCTTGGCCCTCGCGGCGCTCGATCGCCGGCGGGGTCGTATCGACCGCGCCAAGGCGATCCACCGCACGGTGTTGGCATCGGCGGATCTGCCCGCGGACCAGCGGGTGGCGGCGCTGGTCGGGCTCGGACGCGATCTGCTGGCTCAAGGCAGCGAGCGGGCGGCGGTCGGCGCCCTGATGCGCGCGGCCTCGCTGGCGCGGGCGTCGGTGGCAACGCTCGAGTCCCTCGCACATGCGCTCGAGCAGGCGGGGGCGTGGGAGTACGCCGCCGCCACGTGGGAGCGTCACGAAAAACAGGTCGAGGGTCGTCGTCGCCGTGAGAGTCGGATCCGCCGGGGGCACGCGCTGGCGGGCCAAGCCGCGATTGCGCTGAGTGAGGAAGACGTACGCAAGGCCAAACGTCTGTCCGACCGCGCGACCGAGCTGGCGCCCGACAGTGGGCACGTATGGACCACGGCCGCCCGGGTCGAGTCTGCGGGGGCGGATGCCTCCGCCGCGCTGGCGGCCTGGCAGCGGGCGTGGGAACTCGCCCCCGCCGGTGCTGCGGTCATCGTGCCCGAAGCGTGGCGATGGGCCACGGACCAGGGCAGGGTGGCGGACCTCGTCGAGCGCATGCTGACCACGCTG
>CAYSPB010000409.1:0-7370 GCA_964432695.1 uncultured Nannocystaceae bacterium | reverse complement strand
CCTGCTCTTGAAGCGGAGCTAGGCCTGACCGCGGTCTTTCGGCCCCCCCCTTTGGGTGGGAGGGCCTGCAGCCCGCTGCGGCGGAGGAGGTCTGCGCTCGCAGCGTTTCTGTTTTTGGCGCTGCGCGTCCCTTCGGGCCGCTGGCTTTCGTGCTGAAGCGGTGGCTCGGGCCTAACAGCGTCCCCTTCGGGCCGCTGGCTTCGTGCTGAGGGGGGCAGGGCGTTGTTGCGGAGGGCTGGCCCGCGACACCGCCAGCGGGCAGCCGCGACGGTTCACACGCCGCCGTAGACCTGCACGCCGCTGCCGCGGAGGTCGGCGGCGTCGGGGGAGGCGAGGAAGCGGAGGGTTTTGGCGAGGCTGGCGGGGGTGACCCAGGCGTCGGCTCCGTCTTCGCCCATGGCGGCGCGGTTGCCCGGGGTGTCGATGATGGTGGGCATGACGCTGTTGGCCGTGATGTCGACGTCGCGGTGTTCTTCGGCGACGGCACGGGTGAACGCGAGGACGGCGGCCTTGGTCGCGGCGTAGACCGCCATTTGGGCAGGCGGCTCGACGGCGCTGCGTGAGGCGACCGTGACGATACGCCCGTGGCCGGTTCGGCGCATGGCGGGGAGGACGGCACGCACCGTGGCGAAGGTGGTGGTCAGGTTGAGGTCGACGAGGCGCTGGTAGTCGGCGGGGTCGAAGGTGGCCGTGTCCCCCATGCCGAAGCCTCCGGCCAGGTGCACCAACGCATCGACCCGCGGCATGGCCGCGACGACCGCAGCCATGGCGTCGACGTCCCGGGCGTCGGCCTCGACGACGCGTACGTTGGAGCCGAGGGCAGCGAGGGCGTCGGCCTCGCCCGGTGCGAAGGCGATGGCGGTCACCGCATCGCCGGCCTCGGCGAAGGCCCCGGTCACGCCCAGTCCAAGGCCGCCGCCGGCTCCGGTGATCAACACGTTGCGCTGCGTCATGTCGTCATCGTCGCCCCCAGAGTGGGCCTGGCTCAAGCGCGGAGCAACGCAGACTGAACAAGGGTGCACGGCCGCGACATGCGTGCTATTGCCGCGCTCGCCCGATGCCTGCGACCACCGCGAAGACCCGTGCCCCTCGGCGTGCCTCCAAGCCCCGCGCGGCCACCAAGAAGAAGGTCGCGAAGAAAAAGGTCAGCAAGGCCGCCACGAAGAAGACGAGCAAGAAATCCGCCGCGAAAACCACGGCCAAGAAGGCCGCCTCGAAGTCGCCGGCCTCCACGTCGACTGCCAAGAAGGTCAGCAAGGCTACGCGAACCCGGTCGAACGGCGCGGCCAAGCGGGGGGCTCCCAAGGCGGCAGCCGAGCCCGACTTCATCGTCGTCGAGCAGGCCCGGCAGCACAATCTCGACGTCGACTACTTGGAGATCCCCAAGCGTCAGCTCGTCACGTTCACCGGGGTGAGCGGTTCGGGCAAGAGCTCGCTGGCCTTCGACACGCTCTACGCTGAGGGACAACGGCGATACGTGGAGAGTCTCAGCGCCTATGCGCGTCAGTTTCTCGGTCAGCTCGACCGACCCGAGGTGGAGCACCTGCGCGGGCTGTCGCCGACGATCGCCATCGAGCAGAAGAGCGCTTCGAACAACCCACGTTCCACCGTCGGGACCATCACCGAAATCTACGACTACCTCCGCGTGCTCTACGCCCGCGTTGGCGTTCAGCACTGCCACATCTGCGGCAAGGAGGTCGCCGGACAGTCCTCAGAGGAAATCGTCCGCGAGCTGCAGGCGCAGCCCGAGGGCACCAAGCTCACCTTGCTGGCGCCCATCATCACCCACCGCAAGGGCGAGTTCCGGGACCTGTTCGAGGAACTCAAGGGGCGCGGGTTCCTGCGGGTGCGCGTCGACGGCGAAATTCACCGCCTCGACGATCCGCCCAAGCTCGACAAGAAGTTCAAGCACACCATCGAGCTGGTCGCCGACCGCATCACGATCCGCGGTGAAGACCGCCAGCGCCTCGCCGAAAGCGTCGAGCTGGCGCTGCGCGAGGGCAAGGGCGAGATGCGAGCCGAGCCCGTCGACGGCGGCGAGGCGCTGCTGTTCTCCGAGAATCGAATGTGCTGTGGGCACTCATTCCCGGAGCTGTCACCGCAGAGCTTCTCCTTCAACAGCCCGCTGGGCATGTGCGAGGCATGCAACGGCCTGGGCACCCGGATGGAGGTCGACCCCGAGCTGGTCATTCCGAATCCCGAGCTGTCGATTCGCGACGGGGCCATCGCGCCGTGGGCCACAGCGATGGACCGGGGCGAAGGCTGGACCTACCGCATCATCGAAGCGCTCTCGAAGGCGTGTGACGTCGACCTCGACATGCCCTGGAAGAAGCTCGGAAAGCGCAAGCAGAGCGCGGTGCTGTTCGGGCTCGGCGGCAAGCGTCTGCGCGTGACGTGGGGCAAGGAGGGCAGCGAATCACACGGGTCATGGGGCATGCGGTTCGAGGGCGTCGTGCCCAACCTCATGCGTCGCTACCAGCAGACCAACTCCGACGCGGCGCGTGACCACTACCGCAAGTACTTTGCCGAGCGCGCGTGTGAGTCGTGCGGCGGCAAGCGGATGCGTCCGGAGAGCCTGTCGGTGCGCGTCGACGAGCTGGGCATTGCCGACGTCACGGGCATGACGGTACGCGCTGCCGCCATGCACTTCGCCGAGATGGAGCTGCCCGGCAACAAGCGCACCATCGCCGAAGGCGTGCTTCGGGAGATCAATGCGCGGCTGTCCTTCTTGCTCAACGTTGGCCTCGACTACCTCACGCTCGACCGCGCCGGCCCCACGCTCAGCGGGGGCGAAGCCCAGCGCATCCGGCTCGCTTCGCAGCTGGGCAGCGAGCTCTCGGGCGTGATGTACGTGCTCGACGAGCCCTCGATCGGCCTGCACCAGCGCGACAACCAGCGCCTGGTCGCCACGCTGCAGCGGCTGCGCGACCTTGGCAACACGGTGCTGGTCGTCGAGCACGACGAGGATACGATCGAAGCCTCCGACCACGTGATCGACTTCGGCCCTGGAGCAGGGCACCTTGGTGGCAAGGTGGTGTTCGCGGGCAGCCCCGCGGCGCTGCGCAAGAGCAAGGAGAGCCTCACCGGCCAGTACATCTCCGGCCGAAAGCGCATCGAAATGCCCGGCGAGCGCCGCAAGCCCCGTACGTTCATCGAGGTCAAAGGCGCCGCCGAGCACAACCTGCAGTCGGTCGACGTGAAGTTCCCGATTGGCACGTTCACCGCGGTGACCGGAGTCAGCGGCGCGGGCAAGAGCTCGCTGGTGGGCGGCATTCTGCTGCCGGCGCTGTCACGCGCGCTGCACGGGAGCACGGTCAAGGTCGGCAGCCACAAGACGATCAAGGGCCTCGATGCCCTCGACAAGGTCATCAGCATCGACCAGCGCCCGATCGGCCGGACGCCGCGCAGCAACCCCGGCACCTACACGAAGGTGTTCGACGAGATTCGCACCGTGTTCGCGGGCCTGCCCGAGGCGCGGACCCGGGGTTACAAAGCCGGGCGCTTCTCGTTCAACGTCAAAGGCGGTCGCTGTGAGGCCTGCCAGGGCGACGGCATGGTGAAGGTCGAGATGCACTTCCTCTCGGACGTGTACGTGCCGTGCGAAGTCTGCGGCGGCAAGCGCTACAACGCCGCCACGCTGGCGGTCCGGTACAAGGGCTTTACCATTCACGAGATTCTCGAGAAGAGCGTCGACGACTGCGTCGAGCTGTTCGAGAACCACAAGAAAATCGGCCGCATCCTCAAGACGCTGCAGGACGTGGGGCTGGGCTACATGAAGATCGGTCAGAGCGCGCCGACGATGAGCGGTGGTGAGGCCCAGCGCGTCAAGCTCAGCCGCGAACTCGGCAAGCGGCACACCGGCCGCACGCTCTACATCCTCGACGAGCCCACCACGGGTCTGCACTTCGACGACATCCAGAAGTTGCTCAAGGTGCTGCAGCGGCTCGTCGACGCAGGCAACACGATCGTGGTCATCGAGCACAACCTCGACGTCATCAAGTGTGCCGACTACATCATCGACATGGGCCCCGAGGGCGGCTCGGGCGGCGGTCTCGTGGTGGCTCAAGGTACGCCCGAGCAGGTCGCCAAGGTGAAGGGCTCCCACACGGCCCACTTCCTCGCGCCGATGCTGTAGCCAGCGCGCCGCCCGGTCGACCGCTTCATCCATCGGGCGGTCGAGTCGCTCAGGCACCCGCGAGCGGATCGTCGGTGGCGGCGAGGTGCTGCTCCAGCCGCTCCCAGAGGTCCATGAGCACGTCGGCGTGTGCGTCGGACTCGGCTAGGTTGGTCTGCTCGTGCGGGTCCGCCTCGAGGTCGTACAGGCCCACGGCAGGCAGCGGGTCGTTCCACCGCTGGTTGGGCTCGTACACGAGGCGGCGGGCCCAGTCGAGGTCGTCGAGCTGGCCCAGGCCGATTGGCGTGTCGCCGTAGCTGCGGATCAGGCGGTAGCGGTCGGTCCGGATCGATCGCATCGGCGTGTACTCGGCGTGGCTGTCGATCGCGCTGAACACGGCCGCGTCGTAGTCGGCCTCATCGTCGCCGCGCAGTCGCCCGAGCAGCGAGCGCCCATCCGCGGTTCCAAGCGGCGGGGCGTCGGCGGCGGCGAGCAGGGTGGGCGCAATATCGATGCTGCTGACCAGCGCGTCGATGCTCTGTTTGCCGTCGAACCCGTCGGGCCACGAGACGATGAGCGGCGTGCCGGTGCCGCGGTCGTGCAGCGTCCGCTTGTTGCCGGGAAAAGGCGCACCGTTGTCGCTCGTGATGACGATGAGCGTGTTCTCGAGGCGTCCCTGCGCATCTTGGGCCTCGAAGACGTGTCGCAGCACGGCGTCCACTCGACGAACCTGGCTGAAGTATGCCGCCGCCATGGCACGAATCTCCGGCCAGTCCGGCATGGTCCACGTGTCCAGCAGCGTGACCGCGTCCGGGTCGACCTCGAACTCCCGGTCGTTGGGAAAGCTGCCGCCGGGGCGTAGGTGTGTGGCGAGAAAGTTCAGCTCGAAGTACACCGGCCGCTCGCCGCGGCGGTCGAGAATGTCGAGGATCTTGTTCGGGTACTCGATGTGCTCGGTGCGGCCGTCGTCGTCGTTGAGGTTGAACGCGTAGCCGTGCAGCCGCGGCGAGTTCAGCGAGGCATGCCATTTGCCGAAGTGCACGGTGTCGTAGCCGTGGTGGAACAAGGTCCGCGCGACCGTAGGGCGAGCGGTCGACAATGCGCCGTCGGGAAAGCGGTGCACGAGTCCGTTCACGCCGTGGCTGGCTACGTGTTGACCCGTGACGAACGTTGCGCGGGAGGAAGAGCAGCTGGACGAGGCGTTGAAGGCTCGCGTGAACGTCGCGCCTCGGTCGGCGATGTCGTCGATGGTGGGGGTCTGGATGTTCGTGTTGCCGTAGCGCGGCAGCGTCTTCCACCCCAGGTCGTCGAGCGTGATGAAGAAGACGTCCGGTGCGCCCTCGGGCGGAAGCGGTCGGAACGACGTATTGGCTCCGCAACCACTGGCCATCAGCGCGGATGCTCCGCCTCGGATCACCTCCCGTCGCGTCCATCCGGCACCCACGCGACTACGATAGCAGCGGATCAGGACGGTTCTGGTGACCAACCCTGCGAACAGTGCGGACGGACGTCGATCGGAACCTGTGGCGGCATCAGGTTGGCGTCCCCGAGTTGCTCCACCAGCAGCGCGCGGGCGTCGTCGTGGCCGCCGACCCGGTCGATGGCCTCCACGAAGAACGCGTTCTTGTTGCCTTCCATCCGCACGTGCAGCGGGACGTAGCGGGCGCCGACGACGCGTACGCCGGCTTCCGTCTTTGCGAGCCCGAAGTACAGGATGATGGTGGAGCGTCGGTTGAGCGTTCGCTGGTGGCTGAAGAAGTTGCCCAGCGAGTAGAAAACGAACCCTTCGCGGCCATCCTCGGTCTTTCGAATCTCCCAGGGCTGCACCACGTGGGGATGCGAGCCGATGATCGCGGTCGCACCCGCGTCCAGCCAGCGCTGGGCGAACTTCTGCTGTCGCTCGTTCGGGACGTGGCTGTACTCCTTGCCCCAGTGCGGCGTCACGATGATGGCGTCGATGTTCTTGCGCTTCTTCAGCCGGCGCACGATCTTGCGAACGGGGTCGCCAGGCTCGAAGCAGTGCAGGACCTGGCCGAGTTCGTCTTTTCCGAAGTTCGTGTGCTTGGTACAGGCCACCCAGGCGATGCGAAGTTCGCCGGCCGTCGTGACGGTGTGGAACGCGTCTTCGGTGTCCTGGTGGCGCGTGCCGGTGTGCTTGAGCTTGCGCGTACGGAGCTGATCGAGAGAGCGGTCGATGCCCTCGGCGTCGCGGTCGAGCGAGTGGTTGTTGGCGGTCGAGACCACGTCGAACCCCGCGCGGACGAGGTCGTCGAGAATGCTCGGATGAATGTTGAAGCGGGCGTATCCGGAGTAGACGGTGTTGTCGAAGCGCCGGCCCGGGTCCGGGTGGGCTTCGTGGTCACGGCCGAGGCCCGGCGCGGTCGGAGCCTCGAGGTTGCCGTACGTGACGTCGGCGGCAGCGAGCAGGTCGGCGATGTTGGCCCAGATGGCGCCGAAGCCCTCGTCGGTCTTGTACGCCTGCCGCTGTATCTCGCGGTGCCCCATGATGTCGCCGACCGCGGCGATGGTGACGACCGCTTGGGGAGAACAGGCGTCGTCGAACGCGAGGTAGTTCTCGGGCAGTGCGACGGGTTCGGGTTCGGGTGCCGGCGCGGGATCGGGTGCGGGGACCGGCGTGGGGGCGGGCTGCGGCGTGGGCTCGGGCACAGGGGCAGGTGTGCCCGCAGGGGCCGGCGTGGGCGCGGGTTCAGGCGTCCCTGGCTGCGCCGCGGGGCTACAGGCACTCAACGCAGCGACGATCGGAAGCAGGGCACGGCGCATCACGGACGGCGTGCAAGAGCGTACCGCGCGGTGCATAGTCGCGCCGAGTCCCGTGCAGCACGAACACATCGATCCAAGCTCGATCAGCGGTCTGGACACGTACCGCTTGATGACCGACCTCGTCGCGCCGCGGCCGATCGCGTGGGTGTCGACGATGAGCCCCGACGGGGCCCAGAACCTGGCGCCGTTCAGCTATTTCCAGGCGATGGGCTCGCGCCCGCCGACCGTGGTGATCGGCTGTGGCTGGAGCCGCGAGGGGCGGCCGCGCGATACGCTCGTGAACATCCTCGACACGCGCGAGTTCACGATCTCCCACGTGAGCGAGCCGGTCGTGGAGGCCATGAACCTCACGGCGGTCGACCTGCCGCACGGCGAGAGCGAATGGGACTTCGCCGCCGCGTCGGTGCCGCTGACCTCGGCACCTGCCCAGGTGGTGCGACCTCCCCGCGTGGCGGAAGCCCGCGCGTCGATGGAG
>CAYSPB010000408.1:0-7373 GCA_964432695.1 uncultured Nannocystaceae bacterium | reverse complement strand
GGCGATGCTTGCAGGGGTGAAGAATCCGTTGCGCTGCAGGGGCATGAGTCGGCGGAAAGCTAACACATGCCCGGCGGCCCCGGGCAAGCCTCACAAGCGCCGCTGCGCCCGAGATTTACGCCCCTGAGGACGATTTGGGGTGCCACGTCACCGCCCCATCGGGCAGGAAGTAGATCAGGAACATTTGCTCGCCTTCCACCGTGGGGACGTGCTTCGACCCAGGAGGCATGAAGACCCAGCCCGGTGGGTGCCCATCGAAGCGCGCGGCGCCGTCGTCGGCCGATGCGGCGAATCCGAGGGTGACTTCGCCCTTGGGATGGGTGTGCTCCAGGGCGCCTCCGCGCAGTGCCACGACGTCCACGGAAAGCCCGTGCGTGGCCTTGGAGGGCTTCGCAAGCCGGCTGAACCGTGCTTCGCCTTCGCCGCGGTTGCAGACCGAACCATCCGCGACGCCGTCGGCGATCGCGGTGCCCAGGGCCCGGACGGCGTCGGAATCGGCAGGAAACGTGCCGTTGAGCTCGTCGAGCAACGCGGCCGCGGACGCATCGTCGGTTACGGCGGCGGGGTCGAGCGCGGCGACCTTCTCGAGGAACGGGGGAAGCAGCTGCATCACGCGTTCAGCGGACATGCGCCGGACGCTATCACCCACCGTCGTCGTCCGGGGCGCTGGTCCAACCGTCCGCGTCGATGCGGTGCGCGGCGACCGGACCCTCACTCGGCGTGGCGGCGCCGGGCGTGACGAGGTCGTCCATGCGGACCGCGAGGCGCACGGGGCCGGGCGCGAGGGCGTCGATGCGATCGGCAAGCGTTGGCGCTGCGCCATCGGTGGGGCGTTCACCGAGCATCTGCGCCACGAGGCTCGCACGGCCGGCAGGCACGACGAGGTAGGCGGTCGCGCCCCAGGCCACGAAGTCGTAGGCGAACGCCGGCGCCCCGTCTTCACCGACCGGCGCCACAGCGACCGCCCCATAGGCGGTGTTGCGCACCTGCATGCCCCAGGCCGACGCCACGTTGTCTCGCACCGCATCGAGGTCGCAGCCTTGCGGCCACGCCCAGGCGGAGGAGCCATCGGGCAGCGAGACGTACAGCAGGGAGTCGGGGATGAACCCAGCCTGTTCGAGGGTGCTGCGAAGCAGCGGGATCTGCCACGTCCATTGGCCCAGCGAGAACGCGACGCGGATCGGCAGCGTGCGTGCGCCGTCGTCGGTCGCAGCCTTGATCTGCGTGAGGGCACCGGGCAGCGCGGCCGAGGTGGTATCGAGCAGCGCGGCAGCACGTGCGCTGGGCGGAATGGGGCCCAAGGCTGCAAACGCGGCCGCCGGACACGTCTGCACGCGGGGCGGCGCCTCGGCGGTGGGGGGTGGAAGCTCGGGCTCCGTCGGCGCAAGCGCAGGCGCAGGACAGCCTTGCAGCAGGAGGGGGAGCAGGGCGATGGCGGGGCGGCGCATCATCCCTCCGCCAGGGTCGCGACTTCGGTTGCGGGCATCTGCAGCCGCCCGACCACGACCGGACCTTCGACCGTGAACGCGACCTTCTTCGCGAGCGCCGCGAGGGCGTCGGTCTCCAAGGAGAGGTCTCGGTCCCCAAGCGTCCCTGCGGCTGCCATCGGGTCTTCGATCGGTGCGAGCCGGACCTCGACCTCGAGCCCCGTACGCTGGAACGGCCGCGCGCGCACGGCGTACTGCGCGAGGTCTTGGCCGAGGTCGAGATGCAGCAGGGGGCCCGCCGCAAATGCCTCGAGTGCCGTGCCCGGGTCCTCGTCCAGCACCGTGCGAAGCTCGGTTTCTGCCTCCGAGGGCGGCAGGTCACGGCCGGCCGTCAGGGGGCTGAGACCGGTGCCGATCTCCTTGACCGGCACGAAGGCCACGACGGTGTCGGTCAAGAAGGCGACCTTCCACGGAAAGGCGCCACGGTGCAGATAGACCGTGAAGCCCTCGATGGTGTCGGCGGTCATGCCGGCACGCTCGAGCAGCGCCTCGACCTCGGCTCGGGGCTGCAGGAGCGGGCGCAGCACGTAGGTGCCCGACGACACCACGGACGTGGACGCGACGGCTTCGGGCCCCAGCCACTGGCCGGGTCGCGGGTCGCCGGGGTCGCTGATCGCGTCGAGGGCCTCGTCGACGGCGGGCACGTCCCGAAGCATGCGCGCGAGTTTGGGAGGCACGGCGAACGCGGTGGCGAACGCGTCGGCGTCCACGGTGTGGGCCATCTTCGTGTAGACGATGGCGACGGCGTCGGGGTCGAGCCAGTCAAGCAGCGCGTGGCTGGGAGATTTGGGCGCGGCAGGCTCGGCCGCGGGCGCTTGCGTCGCGGCGGGCTCGGGAGAAGGCGTGGCGTCCGAGCTGGCTTTTTTGGTGTCGTCGCAGGCGCTCAGGCTCAGGACGCAGGCGAGGACGAGTCGTCGGGGGTCCATACGCGTTCCTTGCGGGAGAACCGGGTCGGCATGCCGTGCACGCGCGCAGGCGCGGGGTGGGCGTCCCCGGGAAGCTCATCGTACGCGCCGTCGTGGGGCATGACGATCTGGATACGCTCGGGCGTCAGCTGGATCTTCGGCAGGATCACCTGCGCGGGCTCGAGCGCGCCCAGCGGTTCCGCAGCACCCAAACCCAGGGGCGCCAGCCGAAGCAGCGTGCACAAGGTCGGAGGCGGTAAATCCACCGTTTCCGCCTTCCACGCCTCGAGGTGGGCTTTCGCCGTGGCCCAGCGCCCATCGTGGGTCTCGTGGCCGTCGGCCTCGGCGCGATCTCCCGTATCTCGGTCGATCTGCGTCCAGTAGAAGCGCGTGAGGTAGCGGCGCCGGCTTTCCCCCGAGGGCGTCAGCCAGGTGTCGAACCACAGCAGCTCGTCGGGGAGGTCGAGCCCGGTTTCCTCCTCACACTCACGGATCGCCGCCCTCACCCACGTCGCGTCCTCTTTGGGCGGCCCGTCGTCCGCGTCGAGGCGACCGCCCGGGAACACCAGCGTGGAGGGCATGAACGGGCTCTTGGCGGATCGCCGGACCATGTAGATCTCGGCATCGTCGCCAGCCTCGGTGGGGCGCGTGACCACGACGGTGGCCGCCTGACGGATGGAAGAAGGCGAGGTTTCGGCGCTCATGGCAGGTCTGGGGGGCGAGAACGAACCGTGACGAGGCCCCCGGGTGTGCGGGCGTGCGAAGACGCTGCGGACGCGTACGCACTACCACGTGCGGTGGATTGGGGGGTACGGTACGCTCGCACGCAGTACGTACGGCGGTTTTTTCGGGTTCGCGCGGCGGGCCCCGGTGTCCGCCTTCGGCGCCTCGAGCGTCCTCCGTGATGGACAATCTCCCGCACAGCGAATCCGATGACGAGCGCACGGTCGGCATCCGAGCCGACGCCACGGCCGCCTTGGGCACCACGGACGACGAGAGCCTGTACCGCGAGCTGCTCGGCGCACTGCCCGTCGCCACGGTGGTGCTCGATGGCGCGGGGCTCGTGGTCGACGCGAACAAGGCATTCGCCGACCTCCTTCACCTGACGCCGGCCGGCTGCGTGGGCGAGCCGTTCTTGCTGTGGCTCTCCCGGGCCAGCGAGCGCGAAGGCTTCGGTCGCGCATTTCGAGCCATGGCCGAGAAGGGGGGCAGCGGCGGATTCGTTCTCGACGTCGGGTTGCTGCCGCGTTTGGGGCCTCGCGTCGACTGCTCGGTGCGCAGCTCACCGCTGCGCGAGGGCCGGGTGGCGGTGACGTGTCACCCCTCCAGCCCCTCCCGCCTGGCTCCCGAAGCGGAACTGGGTATGGCAGTCACCCGCAGCCTCGACGCCCTCGACCAAGGCGTCATGCTCGTCGACCACGATGGACGCGTGGTGCATGCGAACCCTTCGGCGGCCAGCCTGCTCGGAGACGGGGTGGTCGGCCGGAGCGTGCTCGAGCTGGCCAGCCGCAGCGACGTGTCTGCGCTGTCCCGCGCGCTGACCGTCGCTCGCACGGGCAGCTGGCAGGGTGAACTCACCCTGAGGCGCCGCGATGGCGAGCCGGTACCCGTCGAGCTCTCGCTCGCCGCGGGGTCGGGTCCGGCGGTCATGCTCGTCCGCGACCTGCGAGAGCGTCGGCGACGGGCGTTCGAGGAGCGTCTGGTGGCCCAGGTCGACCGTTGCTTGGTCCAGGCCGACGACCCGCGGCAGTCGGTATTGGCGGCTTGTGCTGCGCTGGGGACCGCGTTGGGAGCCGACCGGGTGTCGCTACTCGCCCAGACCGGCGGCGCTTGGCAGCGCTGGGACCTCATCGCCGACCAGCCGCAGCCGGTCGTCGAGCTGTCCGAACGCCACGCGCCGCCGCAGGCGTGGGAGCAAGGGCGCGATGTGGTGATGAGCACCGCCGTCGATCCATCGATGAAGGCGGCGTTCGGTGCCGCAGGGTCGCTACCGCAGAGCGCTCGCGTAGCGCTGCGTGGGCCGTCGGGTGTCGTCGGTCACCTGCTGCTCGCCCGTCACGACGCCACGCCGTGGGACGATCGCGATCGGGTGCTCATCGGCAGCATCGCCGCACAGATCGCCCTAGGCCTCGCGTCTGGCCTTTTGACGCTCGAGACCCGAGAGCTCGCGGCTTACCAGGCGATGCTGCTCAACCAGACCACCGTGCTGCTCGGCTCGGTCGACGCCGACGGTCGCGTCGTCACGTGGAACCGCGCGAGTGAAGCCCTCCTAGGCACGCCCGCATCCGAAGCCGAGGGGCGCGTCTTCGGGGTTGAAGTCGGCACCGCGCAGGCGGCCGAGCAGTGGACCGACCTGTGGGGGGCGGTGCAGCGCGATGGCGACGTCGCCCGGGAGATCACGCTGCGGCACCGCAACGGCGACGAAATTCCCCTGCACCTCGAGGGCCGCCGACTCGATGCGCCACGCGGTACCTCGGCGCAGGGGGGGGCGGTGTTCGTTGGACTCGATCTTCGCGACCGCCGGGCGCTCGAGAGCCAGATTCTGCGCAGCCAAAAACTCGCGGCCGTCGGCCTGCTCGCCGCCGGTATCGCCCATGAGATCAACAACCCGCTCTCGGGCGTGGTCGGCTACTCCCGTCTTCTGCTCGAACGCGATCTGCCCGAGGGGGTGCGCGAGAAGGTCGAGAAAATCTCGCAGAGTGGGGACCGCTGCCGGAAGATCGTCGAGGGGGTGCTGTTGTTCTCTCGTCAGCGCGACGGAGGCGAGCGCAGCCCGATCGACCTGCGCGCCCTGATCGACCGGGTCGTGGGTATCGGCGAGTATCAGTGGAAGATGCACAACGTGCGGGTACTTCGAGAGCGCAATGACGACGCGGTCGTGCATGCCGATCCCGACCAGCTTGAGCAGGTCGCGCTGAACCTGCTTTCGAACGCCGTCGACGCGATGCCCCGCGGGGGCACCATGCGCATCAGCCTCGCGCGCGATGGCGGCGACGTACGCTTCACCGTGGCCGACGAAGGCCATGGCATTCCCGACGAGGTCCTGCCTCGCATCTTCGACCCCTTTTTCTCCACCAAGGAGATCGGCAAAGGCACGGGACTGGGCCTCGCGATCTCCTACGGCATCGTTCAAGACCACGGCGGCGACATCGTCGTCGAATCTCGCGCGGGCGAGGGAGCACGGTTCACCGTCATCCTGCCCGTCCGCGCACCCGACCCACACCCCGATCGCAAGCCTGGCTCCGCCCCCGGAGCCATCACTGCCGACTGAACCGCGAAGGGAACCCTCCATGGCCCGCGGACGCACGCCTGTCAAAGACACCTACTCCACCCACGACGTCGCAAAGATCTGCTGCGTCACGCCCACCACCGTCATTCGTTGGATCGAGGATGGCCTCATCCCGGCGTTCAAGACCGTCGGCGGCCACCGTCGCGTGCGCCGAGAAGACCTCGAGCGAGTCTGTCGCGAGCGCGGCATTCCGTTCAACGTGCCCACGGGGAACGAGGTCGGCCGCATCCTCGTCGTCGACGACGAGCCGGTCGTCCTCGACCTCGTGCGCGACGTGGTCAAAGAGCTGAACCACCAGTTCGAGGTCGAGGTCGCCAAGGACGCATTCGATGCGGGACGACTCGTCGTCTCGTTCCGGCCGCAGCTCATCTTCTTGGACCTGATGATGCCGGGCGTCGATGGCTTCGAGGTGTGCACGCGCCTCAAGAAAGACGCCGCGACCAAGGACACCGAGGTCATCGCGATCACGGGCTACTACACCGAAGCGAACACGGAGCGCATTCTCGCCGCGGGGGCGGCCGGTTGCCTTCGCAAGCCGCTCGACGTGCTCGAAGTGCGGCGCAAGGTGATCGAGGCGTTCAACCTCAAAGAGGTGGCCGGTGGGGACCGGCCTTCCGCTGCGCCGCAAGACGAGACCGCCAAGGTTCTGCTGATCACGCAGAACGCCGATTTCCGGGCCAAGGTTCGCGATGAACTCGCGCAGGCCGACCCGGCGGTCGAGGTGCTCACGGCCCAGACCGGCGCCGACGCGCTGCTCGTCGCTCAAGCCGCGCCGCCGCGCTACGTGATCCTCAGCCTCACCGTGCCCGACGTCGAGTCCTCGCAGGTCATCGAGTCGCTGGTGGGCAAAGGCAAAGCGCAGCTCATCGCGGTGCACGACGCGCCCACCGATGAGATCCGCGCCAGCGCCCGCAAGGCCGGTGCGCGCATGTGCCTGCCGACCGCGGCCGTCACGGGTAGCGTGCGCGAACTCCTCGGGGTTTGAACCGCTCACGCGGGTTCCGAAAGGTTCCCGTCGCTCGCGCCGCGGCGCCCCAGCGTGGGGTCCGCGGCGTTTTCGCGTTCTCGCGCGCGGTCGGCCGGTCGGTTCAGATTTGCGCGAAAACGGTGTTTCGTGAGCGTTCACCCGCTCGCGTCGAACCCTCGCACTTTAGGGGCAATGGTAGGTTGGCGCCCGGATGGACTGGGCATTGTCAAAGTGGAGCGTCGCGCTTGTGCGCCATGTCGGCCTCGCCGGCTTGGCGGCGCTTGCCGGCACGGGTTGTTCCGAACCGCCAAGGGAGGAGGACGCGATCGAGCAGCCGACCGGGCTGGACGATGGTGGCACCGGGTCTCCCACCGGCAACGACGCCACGAGCAATGCGTCGATGTCGGGACCGAGCGACGACTCGTCGACCGGCGATGGCAACGACGACATCAAGCTCGACGTCGGTCCGATTGAGACCTCGGGCAACACGGGTATCGACCCCGATGGAGGCGATGGCTGCAAGAAGGTCGATTTCCTCTTCATCATCGACAACTCCGGGTCGATGGGTGACGAGCAGCAGAACCTGATCAACAGCTTCCCCGGCTTCATCGAGACGATTCAAACCACGCTCGACGAAGCGCAGGACTACCACGTAATGGTCATCGACTCCGACCCGTGGGTGTTCGAGGGGTGCGCGAGCGGCTGCGACTCGGGGTGCACCGCCC
>CAYSPB010000407.1:0-7423 GCA_964432695.1 uncultured Nannocystaceae bacterium | reverse complement strand
AGTTCGGGGGCGCCGAGGTTGCCGAAGATCAGCACCCAGTTGAAGAAGATGTTGCACGCGTGCATGACCAGCAGCGTGCGCAGGTACAGACGCGAGAGGTCGATCGCGTTCCAGTAGCCGCGGAAGGCAAAGTTGACGGCGACCGCACTCATCGCGACCAGCCGCGCCTGCAGGTACGGCACGCCGACGTCGAGCACCGCTGGGTCCGGGTTTTGCAGCGGCAAGAACCACGGCACCAGGTGGTACAGCACCATCGACATTGGGATGGCTGCCGCAACGCCGAGCAGGAGCGCCCCGTTGAGCGGCAGCGCCGTCTCGTCGTCACGGCCCTCGCCCTTGCGCCGCGCGGCGATGGTTTGCACGCCCGCACTCAGGCCGGTGAGCAGCGAGAATGCGAGGAAGTTGGCAAAGCCTCCGACGCCGACCGCAGCGACTGCAGCGTCTCCCTCGGTCGCGACCATGGCGAGGTCGACCAGGTTGAGCACGTTCTGCGAGACCATCCCGCCGATGATCGGGAGTGCGATCCCCAGGATCCGCTTTGAACGATCTCGCACGAGAGTCTTCGCCACTGAAGCACCCGCGCTGCAGCGCGGTCAACGACGGTGCCGGGGTACGTTCTGGACGGACATGCCGTTACGCGGGTCGCAGTGAGCGAAGCCGACGTACCGCGGCTGCGAGGTCGAGTGGACGAACGGCGGCGAGCTCGGGGCTGCCATCGAGGGCGTACAGCCCGATGCGTGCCGCGTGCTCGACGGCCTGCGCGACCAAGTCGGCGACGGTTGCGTCGGGCTGGCCCGCGAGCCACGGCAGCAGCGTACCCAGCGTCCGCACTTGGGACGGGTCGACCAGCTGTTCCAAGCCGTCGAGCAGCAGCGTCTCCTCACCGTAGCGAAGGTCGCGCAGGCCCATGGCCCGGACCTTGGCGCGGCCTTTCCCGTTGCGATGCGGGCCGATGGAGCGGGCGTGAACCGGGCGTGGGGTTCCGCCCCAATCCGCCGCCGAAGGGGGCGCCGTTCGTGCGCTCGGCATGCGCTCGCACAGTGCCCGGGCATCGTCGGTCGCGTCGTGGGCTCGGTACGCGTCCATGGTGACCACCGTATCGGCGACGTCGAGATAGTCGCCGCTGCCGCCGACGACGATCACCGTCGAGATGCCGTGGTCTCGGTGCAGCGGGCGGACGCGGTCGACGAGCGGAACGATCGTGTCCCGCTGCAGGAGCGCTTGCATGCGAGCGTCTCGCACGAGCAGGTTGGTCGCACAGGTGTCTTCGTCGAGAAGCAGGGTGGTGGCCCCGGCGTCGATCGACTCGACGATCGACGCTGCGAGGCTGGTGCTGCCGGAGGCATCGTCGGTCTCGAAGGCGTCCACTGCGCGAGCACCCGGAAGGTCTCGAATGAACGGGCGAAGGTCGACGCCTCGCACAGATCGGCCGTCTTCGGAGCGGACCTTCATCGCTGTGGTCTCGGTGACCACGCGCGTTCGGCCGTCCCCTGGGATGTGGGGATGCACGCCCGCTGCCAGCGCCTGAAGCAGGGTGCTCTTGCCGTGAAAGCCAGCGCCTGTGATGACGGTGACGCCGCGGCGGATTCCAAGGCCCCGCACGGGTCCGTGCAGTCCGTCGAGCTCGACCGCGAGGGATACCGGGGCCTCGAAAGGAACGGCACCGGGCATCGGTTCCGAGGATGCGCCGCTTCTTCGCGGCAGAACGGAACCGTTGGCGACGAACGCCACGAGGTCACGCGCGGCGAGCTGTTCGGTGAGGGCTACGTGCTCGAGCGATGCGTGGCGCCACGCGTCGCGGTCGGTTCGCGGGATGGCTTCCGCGCTGACCGAACGCGATGCCGCGGGAAGCTGTTCGGTGAGCAAGGCTGCGGCTGCGCGCCCGAGGATGCGGCGGCCTCTCGCAGGCAAGCCCACGCGCATGCGCAGCTCGAGCGCGCCGTCGACGAAGTCGCATGCACTGCGGGCGAGCATTGCGGGGCCGCCTGCATCGATAACGACATCTCCCGAGCGCCCGCTGCCCGTACGACCGCCGCCGTGTACGTGCTTCGCAAAGCGGCGGGTGAGCAGGTCGCACAACGCGACCCGGGCCGGGCCCGCGGCGAACTCGCCCGCGTCGTATCCATGGGCGGCAATCCGAACGCACACGACCGACGGCGTGGCGAATGGGTCTCCTTGCACGCGATCGATGCACACGTCCACGCCGTCACCGTGCCAGGTACCGCGCAGGCGCTTGTAGGCGCCATACGAGGCGCCCTCGAGCTGCTCGAGCCCTCGCCGCAGCTCGGCAAGCGTCTTCATGCGGCCGGGTACAGCGGACGCAGTTCGCGGCCGATGCGGAGCTCGTGTACCGAGGCGTACTGCTTCGAGAGGTCGAGCCTCAGATAGTGCTTGTACTCGTCGTCGCAACCGAACGACGTCGAGAGACACAGCTGCTCGTCACCGATCTTCTCAAAGCCCTCGCGGACTACATCGTGTCCGTAGGCGACGAACCCTGCGGGACGCTCACCCACGGCGGTCGCAGCCAAGAACTCACGCGCTTGCTCGGGCTCGGCGAACCTCGACCACAGCAGCGCGCCCACGGTGGTCGTCTCGTGGATCTTCATGATCGACATCTCGTCGAACGATGCGTAGTCGAGGCTTTCGAACGCGCCCAGGTCGGGCTCGGTGCGGCGTGGCGCGGCGTGGCAGAACGAGGCACCACACGGCGCAACGGCGATTAGCGGCATCGAGGAGATGAAGTCGCAGACGCGCTCTCGCTCGGGACCGAGCTTGGCGTTGAGCACGGCGGCCTCGTCGGGATGGAACTTCGACACCACGGGTCCGCCCACGTGGGCGTGCTCGTGGTTGCCCAGGAGCGCCACGGCCATCTCGGTCTTCGAGAACTCGATGAAGTCGAGAATGATGCGGTCGCTCTCGTCTTCGTAGAACGAGCCGAGGAAATCGGGCCACGCATCGGGGTCGGAGAGGGCGCGACCGGGCCCGTGCACCATGTCCCCGCAGAACAGGAGGATCGGCGCGTTTCCAGCGTCTTTTTCTCGCTGGTACAGGTCTTTGAGCGCGAGGTAGTCACGCCAGTTCCCCTGTAGATCGGTCGCCACCAGAAGAGTCCCTTCCGCGGGTAGGCGCGCCACTTTTTTCCCGCGCCACCAACCCGGCGCGAGGCATTCCCCCTTCATTTGGCCGCGGACGCTAGCACGCACCCAGACCGGCCGGAGAGCCGCATTGGGCCGATAGGTCAACCCCTTATGTACGATTCCGATCGCCAAAACCCGCGGTCCGAGCGCGCGAGACACTTCTCCGAGCGTTTTCGCCGTTGTCTCGGTTACGAGACGCCGGGCCCTGGGCCGCGGACCCTATGAGACACTGACAGCGCGTGTCGTCGACGATTGAAGTGCTGACGCTGGAGCCGAATGGCGAGGCAGTCCGGGGAATGCACGATGCCCTTCGTCGACATAACCGGGCGTTCCGGGTAACGCCGGCCAGCAATCCGGATGCGGCCTTCGCGATTCTGGACGTCCGACCGGTACAAATCGTTCTGGCCGACGTGCACACACCCGGCGTGGGCGGCTTCGGATTCTTGCGGCGCGTCCGCGAGCGGTGGCCCCAGCTGCCCGTGGTGGTCATGAGCGAGCTGGATACCGCGCGCGCCGCCGTAAAGGCGCTGAAGGCCGGAGCGCGCGACTACCTGGTCAAGCCGCTCGACACGGCCGAGCTCGTTGCTGCCCTCGACGACATTGCGCGAGGCCTTCGCAGCGAGCCTGAGCATCGGAAAGTGCGAGGCATCGGCTCCATCAGCTTCTCGGACATCATCGGCGACTGCGATGCGATGCGTGAGGTGTACGAGCACATCGCGACGGTTCGAAACTCGAAGATCGCGGTGTTCGTCGGGGGAGAGACCGGTACGGGCAAGGAGCTGGTCACGCGCGCGATTCACCGGGCGGGTCCGCGAGCATCGGGTCCGTTCGTCGCACTCAACTGCGGCGCCATTCCCGAGCACCTCCAGGAGTCCGAGCTGTTCGGCCACGAGCGTGGTGCCTTCACCGGCGCCACGTCGACGCGGTCCGGACGTTTCGAGCAGGCCCAGGGCGGGACGCTCTTCCTCGACGAGGTCGGTGAGCTGAGCGCCGGCGCGCAGGTTCGGCTACTTCGGGTCATCCAAGACGGCACGTTCACGCGCATCGGTGGCACCGATCAGATCAAGTCGGACGTTCGAATCATCTCTGCAACGCACCGCGACCTTCGGCAGATGGTGTCCAGAGGCGAGTTCCGCGAGGACCTCTACTATCGGCTCATCGTCTATCCAATCCAGGTGCCGCCGCTGCGAGAGCGCGGTTCCGACATTCGTCGCCTCGTGGCGCACATGGTCGCGAAGTACGGCGCCGATGTGGATCACGCCGTGGAGGGGCTCACCCCCGAGGCCTTCTCGTTCATCGACTCGTATCGCTGGCCCGGCAACGTCCGCGAGCTCGAAAACGTGGTGCACCGCGCGATGTTGTTGGCAGCGGGCGGGCTCATCACGGTCGACTGTCTCCCTGAGCACATCCGTGGGGGAGTGTCTCCGTCTCGCGGCGGGATCCCCGATGAGACGCACGCGTCCCAGGGTGAGACAGCCAAGCTGTCTCTCGCGGATGCGGAGAAGCGCGCCATCGAGCGTGCGCTCGAAGCGTCGGGCGGAAACGTGACGCGCGCGGCGAAGCGCCTCGGCATTGCAAGGGCGACAATCTATAGAAAAATGCAGAAGTTAGGGGTCTCGCACCCTCGCTCCGACAGCACCTGAGCGCAGCTTAGCGATGGCGCTTGGACGAGCTTGGCACGTCGTTCGCAAACACTCTTGGTGCGACGGCATACACGATGTGCAGCCGCCGCGGAGGAGAGAGAGCCATGACCGTATTCGCCCGCATCAAACCGGTTCGCGCTGAGCAGCGCGTGTCCATCCTGATTGTCGACACCGGCGCTGCGCTCGGCCTCTCGCTCGTTCGCGCGCTTCGGCGCTATGGGTACGAAGCAGAGGTGACCACGTCCGTGGCCCACGCGATCGGGACTCTTCACCGCAACCGCGCCAACGTCGTGCTCGTGCACGACACCGGCATGGTCGACGAGAAGCAAGTCGAGCTGCTCAAGGCGGCACCCACGACTCAGGCCTGCATTCTGATCGCCAATCAAGGCTCGAGACTCGCAGCCAAGGTTCGTGATCTCGGTGTTCGTGCCGTGCCGAAGCCGCTCGAGATGACCGAGCTGCTCAGCGTCGCCAAGTCCATGCTTCGGTTCACGGCGAACCGAGGCAACTCCCGAACGTCGCGCCCGATGCCGCGGCAACTCACCGCATCGGACACAACCTCGTGCGCAGGGTCCTTCGAGATGAACGCTGCACCAACACCGGACCCGCGGCGTCGGCCGAAACACGTCGCTGGCGCATCGTCGGGACGGCAGGCCTACTCGGTTCGCAACCGCGACCGCGGCACGCTCCGGTACGTACCGGCCGTGCCGGGCTGAGTCAGGTCCAGCGGTCCATCTGCAGCGCGATCGCTGCCGGGGTTTCGGCAGCACCCTGCACCCGCGCGAGCCCTCGCAGGTACAGCGCCACGAAGAGTGGATGCTGCGAGGGGGGAACCGGCTGCTCCACCGCGAAGTGGAGCATGGAACGCACGAGGAACGCGAGCCCACCGTTGCTCGCCGCGACCGCGGCCTGCTGAATCGTCGTCAGAGCCTCGACGACCTCAGCACGGCCGCGTTCGTCGTAGTGGGCGTCGACGGCAGCATGTGCATCGGTTTGGACCGGGGTCAGCGTCGGAACGCAGCCGTCGAACTCCGGCGCGAATGCCAGTTCGGGTACTGCGGAGAGCAACTCGTCGATCGCGGCCGCGTCGGTCGGCTCGGGAGATCCAGCCCCCAGCTCGGGGCGCTCGAGCGCGTCGGTCATGTGGTCGGCTTTCCACGCTTCGCGGCGCGTGCCCTGCCGACGGCTTGTTGCGCCGCGACGATCTTCGGTGCGAGTTCGACGTGCGCTTCGTTCAATCGACCGATCAGCGCGGCGTCTAGGCCCGCGCGTTCGTCGACCGTTCGGTACAGCAGGTCGAACGCCTCGACCACCTTTGGGCTGAGGTCGATCGGCGGCGGCGCGTCGTCGTCACGCGATTGCGTGCGGTTCTTCGGCTTGACCGCTGCAACTGCAGCCGCGATGTCGACCTTCTCGTCACCCAGCCAGGCGAGCGTGTCCTCGATGACCTGCTTGGGGTTCGCCAACAGACCGTCGTAGGACTGAACGTGCACGCGATGCCGCCGTGTGACGATGTCGCGGATGAGCGAGAAGTTCTCCGACCACCACTCGAAGACCGGCGGAACACGAACCGGGCGCTCCGTTTTGCCCTTGGCGGCTCGGGCCTCGTCTTCCATGGTGTACAGCCGCTCGAGGGAAGCGTGGTATTCGCGCCAGTGCCGGACGGTCGCGACGACCGAGCCGATGTACGCCCGGTCGGTACGAACGAGCCCGGGAATGAACACTTTGACGACGTGCCGCTCGACCTGCTCCGGGAAGAAGTACGCGCCTGTCCGCGGATGTGGGTTGGTGCGCCAGTACACGCCCTGTCGAAGGACCGACTCGTAGAATCCGTCGGGATTGGCGTCTTTGAGCGTCTCGCCCCAGTTGCGAGGGAACGCTTCGCCGAAGGCGGGAAAGCCGGCCGCGGTGAGGATTTGCATCCACATCGACGTGCCGGAGCGCTTGGTTCCGGTGACGATCAGCACGGGACGTCCGAGCCTACCCGCTGTTGGATCAGAACGGACAGTCGATCGGCAGGAATGGCGTCATCGCTTCGAAGTAGCCGCTGCGATAGACGAAGTTGTCGTTGGGCGTGAGCACCCAGTGCTCCGCAATGGGCGCGAGCGACTCGCCCTGCGCATCGACGACGCCGGGGAAGGTATTGTTCGAATAGTGCAGGAACATCGCTGCGGTGTCGAAGCCCTGGTCGAGGTCCCGGATCGGCTCGCACGCCCGGTCGACCGCCTGGTCGAGGTTGGCGATCCAGCGGTTCTGCGTGCCGGCCACAGGCACGAGCGATACGATGTTCACGGGCGGGCCGGGCTGCGAGTAGCAGTTCTCGTAGCACTCGTCGCCGTAGTACTCGTAGCAGTAGTCGTCGTACGAGTACTCGCAGTAGCAGTACTCGTAACAGTACTGCTCGCCGGTGAAGTTCTGCAGGTCCTGGTAGTTGGTCCCCCCGTAGTAGTCGTACCTGCCGCTATAGTAGTTCGAGAAGCCGACGCTGAGGCGGAACGACGAGGTGTCGACTTCACCCGAGGGTCCCATTGCCTCGTTGAACGTCAGCTCCATCGATGTGGTGCTGATCAGGCGCACGTCGATCAGCTGCGGCGGTCCAGCGACGGAGCCGTCGGTAGGGTCCGTCGGGTCGGTGGGGTCCGT
>CAYSPB010000406.1:965-7459 GCA_964432695.1 uncultured Nannocystaceae bacterium | reverse complement strand
ATAGACGATGTCTCCTTCGTTCACGCGACGGAACTTCGGGGCACACCTCTCGGGGGATTAGCTCAGCTGGGAGAGCGTCGGCTTTGCAAGCCGAAGGTCATCGGTTCGATCCCGATATCCTCCACTCACCCCGCAGCTTCGGCTGCGGGGTTTTTTCATGCGCGGCCGGTTGGGCTCGACCTGGCTCGGGACGAGCTCAGAACGTGAGCCGCAGCTCGAGTCCGAGTGTCCAGGGCCGGAGTCGGGCGCGTCGCACGTAGCGGAGGTCGACCTCGTTGAGTTCGTCCGTCGCGTCGGACCAGCTCTCGCACCGCTGCCCCTCGATGGCGGGCTCGCCGTCGACCGTCGCACAGAGCTCTCCGCCGAGGGAGAACGTCTTGTCGTAGCGGAGGCCGACCGAAACTCGGTCGCTGACGCGGATGGGGACACCGGCGGCAACCGAAACGCCCGCCCCGCTCTCCCAGTACTTCACGTTGAGTGCGGGGTCGCCAACGCGCGCCGTGTCGACGACGCGGCGGTAGCCGAGTCCGAAGGCGGCGTACGGGTCGAAGCGCCCCGCGCTGGCGAAGAAGATCTGGACGAACGGCGTGATCTCGGAGAAGCGCATGCTGCCCTTGGCATCGGCGGTAAAGTAGATGTCGTCAACGTCGGAGTCGGGCGTGTCGTAGTTGCCGCCAAGCAGGGAAGCTCGGCCGCCGATCGCGACGTGGCCCCATCGATAGCCAGCTTCGAAGCGTGCCCCTCCAATGGCTGCAATGAAGCTGCATTCGACTCCACAGCTGCCGGCGCCCACGCTCAGCGAGATGAAGGCGCCGGTTGGGGAGGCGGCGAACGGGTCGTCGTCTTCGTCCGCCGCGTCGTCCCGTGCGTGCAAGGGCGCGCGCTCCCGCTCGTATTCCTGTTCTCGTTCGGCTGCCGCGGAGAAGTCCGGCGCGACGGTGGAGGGTCGCGCTTCTGGTTCGGGCGGGGGAGACTCGCCCGCTTCGAAAGGCGAAGGTCCGCTCGAAGCGGGCGCGGACGCGTCAGGGGATGCGTCCGGTGGCCCGGCGGCATCGGGCTCGCTCGCCTCCGTCGGAGGGGGCTCCGGTTCGTCCGCAGGAGGCTCTGCTGCGGCCGTGTTTTCGTCGACGCCGGGAACCAACGAGTCGGCGTCCGGCGTCGTCGTGGGGGGGGGCTGGACTGCCATCGCTCCTGCGAGTGCGTGAATCAACATGAGGCGCGCACGGTAGCCTGATGCGCCACCAACCTCGCGCTCGTTTTTCGAACGTGGACAGGTGTTCCGACAGGCCGGCCTGCTAGGCTCCCGCACGTGCATCGGTCGGTGTGTGTGGCTCTATTGCTCTGTTCGGGCTGTGTGGAGCGACTCATCGTCGAAGGGGACGCCGACGGTGGGTTTGGCAGCGGAGACGACCAGGGGCAGCCCGAGGACGACGCGGACGACTGCGTCGATGCGGACGACTGCGATGGCGACGGTGTACCGGATGCAGACGATCCCGTTCCGGATGACCCCGGGGGGCCCGGGCCGGTCGAGGTGAGCCGGATGTACTTCAACACGCCCGAGGCGCTTTTTCGCTTCGATCCCGCGACCAACACGCTCGAGCGGATCGGCCCGTTCGTGCTCGACGACGGGAGCGCGGCGTCGGTCACCGACATCGCGATCGATCGTTTCGGCCTGCTCTACGCGGTTTCGACGGGCACGCTGTACGTCTGCGATCCCGTCACGGTGGTGTGCACCCCGTTGGGCTCTGAGGCGGCAGACTCCGCGGGCTTTACTCCGTTTGGCGTCCTCGAAAGCGACGACGATACGCTGGTGGTGGTCGCACAGAGCGAGGTTCGACGCATCGACGTCGTCGACGGGCGGGCCGAGCCGACGGTGCTGTTCGATGTCGCGCCGTTCAGCTCCAGCGGCGACGTCACGGCGTTCGGCGATACGCAGATGCTGCTGTCGAGCCCGGACCCCGGGGGTGGCGGTGACGTGCTGGTGCCGTTCGATGTGGTCACCGGAGAGCTGTTTCCCCCGATCGCGCTGACACCAGCGAACACCTATGGGCTCACCACGTACGAGGAGGTCGTGTGGGCGGTGACCGACTTTGGTGAGATTCTGCGGTTGGGGCCGACTGGGTTGGAGTCGGTCGGTCGCACTCAGAATCGCTTCTGGGGAGCGGCGACGCACCCCGACGCGCGCTGAGCATCAGCCCTCGCGGGTCTGCAGGTACAGCGAGGACGGGAATTCGCCCTGGTCGTCGGCAAAGACGGCGTCGGGGACGTCGATCATGAATCCATGGGTGCTGGCTGACAGAGAACCCAGCTCGATGATCCGCGTGTCGATGGCCAGCGGTGTCAGCGTGTCGGAGGCCTGACCGTCCTCTTCGCTGTCGGTGCGAAGCGCGACCCAGCCGCGAAAAGATGGTCGATGCTCCGTCGGCCACGGCCGTATTCGTGGTCGAGCTGCACGCGATGCACAGCACCGTGAACCCGAACCCGAACCCGCGCGCCTCCGCCACAGCGGAAGTCCGGACGGCTACGACGTGGGTTTGCTGCTGAGGAGGAGAAGTCCTACGAACGCGCACACCAAGCCGGCAGCCTTGCGCGCGTCGATGCCTTCGCTGAACGCCAGCAGCCCGATGGGCAGCAGCAACAGTGCCACTGCGGCGTTGCTGTACAGGGCCGCGATCGAGATGTTCCATCCGGCGCGATAGGCCAGCAGGAACCCCAGCTCGAGCGCGATGATCGCCAGGCCAAGCACCGCGCTGGGCCAGCCGAGCTTGGCGAACTGCTCGCCCAGCGGTGTGTCGCCGCGGAAGAAGGGCAGCGCGACGGCGCAGGCCAGGAGCGCTGTCGCGTAGGTCGCGATGAGCGAGATGACCGGGTTGAGGTCGGGACGAATCGCGCGCTGCAGCAGGTGGTAGCCGACGTTGGCCAGGATGGTCAGGCCGATGGAGAAGACGTACAGAGACATGATCAGGCAAGGAGGCGACGGTGGACTTCGTCTGCGAGGGCCAAGGATGCGGTGAGGCCCGGGCTTTCGATGCCGTACAGCGCGAGCAGGCCGGGCAGGCCGTGGTCTTCGAGCACGAAGTCGGCCATCGGGGTTTGCGGCGCCTGCACCTTCACGCGGATGCCGGCGTAGTCCAGCTCGAGCGCCCCGTCGGGCAGCGCGGGCCAGTATCGGCGAACAGCGGGATAGAACGCGGGCAATCGCGTGGGATCCGGGGTGACGTCGAGGTCGTCGACCCACTGCTGATCGGGGCCGAAGCGAGCGGCACCCCCGAGGTCCAGCGTGAGGTGGATACCCAGCGAGGCGCTCGCGGGGACGGGGTAGACCAGCGTGCTGCACGGGCTGGGTCTGCGCAGGCGGGCGTAGCTGCCCTTGGCCAAGTAGCGTTTGGGTGGGGACACGTCCGGCAGGGAGGCGCCGAGGGCTTGGCTGCCATGGCCGGCGCTGAGGATGACGACGCGAACCCGCAGTGCATCATCGGCGGTATGCACGACGAAGCCTGCGGCGCGCGGCTCGATACGAACGGCGGCGGTGTTCCACGCAACCATCGCCCCGTGCGCTTCGGCGTCGCCCAGCAGCGCGCGCATGTAGCCGTGGCTGTCGAGAATGCCGGTGTCCGGGGACCACAGTGCGCCGAAGGTGCGTAGCGCCGGCTCACGCAGGCGAACGTCGGCGGCGTCGAGCCAGGTCAGCGGTCCGCCACCGCTGGCCCTCGCGTTCTCGGCGATGCGTTCGAGCGCGGTGCGTTCGTCATCGTGCGTCGCGACGATGAGCTTTCCGACCCGCCGCACCTGCACGTCGTGGGCGTCGCAGAAGGCATACAGCGCGGGGCGCCCCGCGTTGCACAGCCGGGCCTTGAGGCTGCCCGGGGGATAGTAGAGGCCGGCGTGCACGACCTCGCTATTACGCGAGGAGGCGTGCAGGCCGTACGTCGACTCGGCCTCCAGCACAATGACTTCATGCCCTGCACGGGCGAGGCGACGGGCAATCGCCAAGCCGACCACGCCTGCTCCGATGACGACGGTGGGTTCCCGCGCGGACACGCGGGCTCATGGTGCCATGCCGGCGGTGCTCAGCCGGCGACGTGGACCCACAGCGTGGCCGAGGCAGCCACGAAGCCCAGCGCAAAGCTGGCACCGAGCAAGGGCAGCAGCGAGATCACCTGCTGCCGGAGCCGACGCCCGCGGGCGCGCGCGATCGCGTACGTTCCGGACTCCGCGGCACCGCCACCCTCGATGACGATGAGCTTGGGGCGGGAGGGAAGCGAAACCGAGGGGTCGTTGGTCTCCTGCGGGGTCCAGTCGTACGCGTGCATCGGGAAGCTCTCTATGGATCCCCATGGTGACGCCGGGTACGCCGGGCAACTTTTTCCTCATCTGGCGTCCGCGTTCAGGACGCGCCCCCGCGTCGTGACGTCCAGACTGGTCCCCGTTGACCAGCTCGCCAGCCAGCCGGTATCGACCCGCGTCAGCGAAGGGGTAGGTCGGCGGCAGCTCGTCGAGGACCTCGGGCTCGCCGACGCTGCGAAACTCTTCGTCGGTCTGGGCATCACCGGCGGCCGTAGGCCAGAGCGGGTGACGTCGCTCCGCGGAGGGCAAATCAGGCGCGTGCACGTGGGTCGGCGTCATCGGCAGCCACGGCCCGCGCGGCGAGCACCCGCATCGTGACGACCGAGCCGACGATGACGAGCACGGGCACGAAGTAGGCGAGGATGGGCACGCCGAACAGGCCGAGCGTGAGCACCGTGTGGCCGTGCGCGACCGCGACGGGCGTGGCAAACAGCAGCGCATCATAGCCCCCGTGCAGGGCGACCGCGAGCAGGTATCCGCCGAGCATGCCGGGGCCGTTCCCGTCGAAGCGGCGACGCGCGGCGAAGTAGCCGAGGATTGCGCCCCAGGCCGCATGCCCGGGGACGGCTAGCACTGCGCGCGCGATGAACAGCGACACGAACTCGCCCAGCGAGGCGGGGATGAGCAGCAGGTAGGCGACGTTCTCGATCAGCGCAAAGCCCAGCCCTGCGCGCGCTCCATACACGATGCCGTCCATGCGTTCGTCGAACTCGGGCCGACGCCACGCGACGATGAGCATGCAGGCGAGCTTCGCCGCTTCCTCGGGTGCCGCGGCCACGACGAAGGCGTCGTACAGCGCGGCCGCGTAGGTGCCCGGCGCGGGGGCGCCGGTCTTGAGCAGCTGGCCCACGGCGACGACCACCAACGCCGACAGCGCCCCGGCGAGCGCCACCAGCCGCAGGGTACGGCGGGGCTCTGGGCGCTTTGCATCGAGGCGGTCCACGTAGGCCATCGCGAGGAGGGCCGGGAGCGCGCCGAACAACGCCAGCTGAAACTGGGCTGGCACGAGGTGGGCTCAGGCGGTGCGCTGAATGATGTGGTAGCCGAAGGGCGTTTCGACCACGCCGCTGGTGCCTCCGACGTCGAGGCCGAAGGCAGCGGTCTCGAACTCGCCGACCATTTGGCCGCGGCCGAAGCGGCCGAGGTCGCCACCCTTGGCGCTGGACGGGCAGTCGGAGTGGGCGCGAGCGAGGTCGGCGAAGGACTCGCCTGCGTCGAGCTTGGCCTTAATCTCGGCGATTTGGGTCTTGGCTTCATCTTGGCTTCGGGTGGCGCTGCTGCGCATCGAGCCCGCGTACATGAGAAGGATGTGGGACGCTTGAACCTGATCGGCCATTGGTCGCGCCAGTGTATGTCATCGACCGGTGCGACCTGCCGCCGAGGGTCAATCCGGCGACAGGGCGTCTCGAAGGGCCTGCAGGTGCCCCAGATGCGTTTGACAGCAGCCTCCTACGAGCCGCGCACCCGCCTCGATCCACGTCCGCGTGCGGGTCGCAAATTCGGCGGGGGCGATCGGATCGCCTCGCCAACGACCATCGGCGTAGCGCTGTCCCGCGTTCGGGTAGGCGACGAGCGGGAGGTCCGTCACCGCTGCGATGCGCGTCAGCAGTCCGTGAACGTGGTCGGGGTTGGTGCAGTTGACCCCAACCGCCACCACGCGCGTGCTGGCCACCGCCGCGCGAACGCAGGCCTCGATCGGCTCGCCGCTGCAAGCATGGGCTTCGTCGCGGCACGATAGGCTCACCCAAGCGTCGAGTCCATCCGGCAGCGCGGCACACACGGCCGCGATCGCGGCGGCCTCGCGGGCGCACGGAACGGTCTCGAACGCCACGATGTCGGCGTCCACGAATGCGGGCAGGCGCGCCGCGTGAAACGAACGCAGCGCGGCGTCGTCGACGTCGTAGTCGCCGCGATATTCCGAGCCGTCGGCAAGGTAGGCGCCGTAGGGGCCCGCGGAGGCGGCGACCCAAGCACGTCCTGCCGCCGCGCGCCGGGCCAGCTCGGTCGCACGCTCGAGGACCGCAAGTGCGGCGGCCTCGTCGAGTCCGTGAGCACAAAGTCCGGGCAGCGAAGCCTGGTACGACGCGGTGGTGAGGACCTGGGCGCCAGCGTCTACGAAGCTGCGGTGCGCGGCCTCGATGGCATCC
>CAYSPB010000406.1:0-955 GCA_964432695.1 uncultured Nannocystaceae bacterium | reverse complement strand
TTTCGAGCAGCAACTTCGCCGACCACAGCGGGTCGCGCAGGTCGTGCCCCATCGCCTCGAGCCGCGTCGCGAGCCCACCGTCGAGCAGCACCGGTCCGCGCCGGAGCGCGGTCAGTAGTTGTGAACCCACACGCCCTCCGCGAAGAAGCTGTTCGGCGTCCCGACAGAGAGCGTGCGTACGGTGACGCGTTCATGGGCTTCGTCGATGCGGCGAACCACGCGCGGTCCGTCCAGGCCGCGCAGCACGTCTCCGACCTGCACGTCGCTCGCGGGTTGCCACGCCTCGTCGAGCCACACCAGGTGATTGGGCGTCAGCCGCAGCGACCCAACGTCGAAGGTGAAGATGCGCAGCGCATCCGCTTGGCGGACCTTGATGCCGAGCACCGGGACGAGCACCGTTGCGCCGTCGCGGAGCGTCACGACCTCGTCACCGACCTGAACGTCCTCGATCGCGCGGGGGCCCGTGGAGAGTTCGACGAGGGTGCCATCGGGGAAGCAGGGCGGCTCTCCGGCGTCGGAAATCCAGCCCGTATCGGGCAGCTTGCTGGGAACGAGGTACGCATAGTCGGGACTGTCGAATCCGCGGAAAGGACCGCGTCGCTCGAACGGCCCGACGACGGCGTGCACACGCTGTGCCCGCTCCGTGTCGTCGCACCACCCCTTGCGAATTCGGGTGTCACACCAGCGGCGTGCCTCGGCCGGCGTGTCACCGGTGGACCAACAGCATCCGAAGTAGAACGCTGCTGGCGCGTCGCGGCGGACTTCGATGATGTCGGCCGCGTCGCAGCGGCACCCTCGTTCGTAGCGGGTGTTGGCCCCGCGCTTGTGGGCCTTGCAGTTGGCCTGGGCTTCTCTGGCGGACGCTGCCGGATCTGCCCATAGACACGACTGCGCGATGAAGAACGTGTCGGGGCGGTTCACGAGACTGAAGGGCAGCGTCGGCTCGGGCGCTGGC
>CAYSPB010000405.1:0-7503 GCA_964432695.1 uncultured Nannocystaceae bacterium | reverse complement strand
GTTGATGCGATGGGCGAGCCGAATCACCGGTGCCTCGTCGGCGTTCGTCGCCGACGCCGACGGCCTGCTCGTCGCGTCGCTGGAGCTGTCCGCGGATGCTGGAGACGTGGCGGCGGCCGCGGTTCAGCTCGCGACCTCGCATGTACCTGATGACGTGTCTCGCGAGGATACCGGCGTGATCACGATGCGGGCAGGGGGGCGGGCCCGGGTCATTGCGTGGTCGCAAACTCGCCACGGACGCACCTTCCTCGGCCTGGTCGGGGAGCGGATGCCGCCCTCCGACGCGCTCTCTCAACTCTCGGTCGCACTGCGTGATGCGCTGCGCTGAACCGCCGGATCGGATCGAACCATGAGCAACACCGAACTCGAAGCGCTGGTCAGTGACGTCCCGTCGCTTCGCGCCTGTTTGATCATCGAGGCCCAAAGCGGCACCTTGCATCGCTCGTTTCGTCGGGGTTCGGTGCCATCCGATCCCGATGCCGCAGCGCGGGCGCTGGCTCAGCTCGCCCGTGCGCAAGCGGACGTGTTCGACAGCGGTGAACCGGCATCCCTCGCCACGCTGGAGTGGGCTGGCGAGACCGTGCTGCTCCGATCGGTCAACGCGTCGGCGTTGATGGCGTTCTACTTCCCCTCCGACGTACAGCTCGGGCTGGCGCGGATGCACGTTACCCGGGTGCTCGATCGAGCCGGCGGGTTGCTGCCGTCCAACGTGCAGGCCACGGTCCGGGAGATCCCCGCGGTGCCTGTGCCCGCGCCGGTGGTGACGTCGGCCCCGCCGCCCCCGCGACCGAGCCCCGCGGCAGAGCCTGCGCCGTCTGCAGACGCCGATGCCTCGCCGGGTCGGAAGCTGATCGAGTACCTCGACGCCAACGCGCCCGATACCCATGCGGCGCTGCTGCGCGTTTCCCTGCAGACCGGGCTGCCGCTGTCCTTGCTCAAATCGCCCGACGAGCTGTCCTCGGCGGAGTTCGAGCAGGTGACGCAGTCCGTCCAACGGATCCTCGGCGTCGAACAGCTCGCGCTCTGAACGGCTCAGCGGGGGACACGACATGAAGTTCGACATCTCGACGACGCGCGAGCACCTTGCCGACCACCAGATGGACTTCCTCGGTGGCAGTCCGGTGGTCGCGCATTGCCATCATTTCAATCTGTTCTGGGACCAGACGATGGACGACGCGCTCGGGGTCGAGCGCGGGGAGAAGGTCCGGACCAACGCCGCCCACAAGGCCAGCTACAAGCTGCTGCGTGGGCTCGTCGCCGCGTTCCCAAAGACGACGCCGGTCGAGCGACTCGGCATTGCGGCGTCCACGTTCGCCTCCATGGGTCATGGCAAGTTGCACCTTGCGGTCGGGCGCAACGGAGGGCTCGTTCGTGGCGACTACCTTCACTACGGCTTCGGCTGGAAGGAGAAGTACGGCGGGCGGATGACCCGCAGCGCTCCCGCGGACGCGTTCGGGGCCGGGTACTCCGCCGCGGCGACCGAAGTTGCCTACGACCTCGACCCCGGCACGCTGGAGGCGGTCGAGGAGAAGTGCATCGTGGACGGCAGCACGGGGTGTGAGATCCGCGTCAGCGGGGGCGGGGAGAGTCTGCTTCCACAAGGGGTCGACCCCCACTCGGCGAGGGAAGTACTTCCACCGACGTTCGAGGGCATGCATGAGGAGCGCATCGTGCCGGTGGTGGCAGGCCTTCGCGAGTTCCTGGCGGGCGTCGCGGGGGACAACCGTGGCGTGATCGAGGCGTTTGGCGTACTCGTCACCAGCCACCTCGCCGACTACTACAATCATGCTGCGAGCGATGTCCTCGAGCTGCTGACTCGAGAGAAACCGGCAGCCATCGAGGCGTTCCGAGCGCTGCTCGTCGAGGCGGGTCAGGCTTGTGCGTTCCACACCTTCGGTGGCGTTCTTGCCTCGCCGGAGTGGGAGAGCATGGTTGGGCCACCGTCTGGCGACCCAGTCGAGGTCGTCACGGGATGCATCGCGCTCGCCCGCGCGTTCGGCTTCGGCAAGTGGGCCATCGAGGAGTTCGTGCCGAACGAACGGCTCGTGATGACCAGCCCCGGCACGTATGAGACGTTGTTCTCGCGGCTGATCAGCGCGGATGAACTCCGCGGTCCAGCGGGGATCTTTCCCGGTGCAGGCATCGGCATCATGCAGCTCGCGCACGGTGTGCAGTGGCAGCCGCGGCCGAACATCGACGGCAGTCTCTACCTGTCGCTTGCACGCAGTAGTCCGTGGTCGGTCGAAGAGACCAGCACGATTGCCGCGGGTGATGCTTTGGATCGGGTGGTGGTCACGAAACGATGGCCATGATGGGTCCTGGCTTGGAGCGAGACGTCGGCTGCCGCGCAGACTTGCTGTGGCGGTGTGACCTCTCTCGGCCAGACCATGCCGCGGCCTTTGTTGCCGTGCTGAACTCCGTCGGCTTCGCGACCGTACCTGGTGCGTCTCGAATGGGCCTGCACGTGCTCGAGGAGACGAGCACCCACCATCGGGTGGTGGTGGTGGTGCGCACCGGTCGTGTGCAGCTGCGACTCGACGCTGAATCCGGGCACGACACACGGCGTACGGAAGCGCGGCGTCTCTTCGAGACGATGCGCGAAGCCACGGCCGTCGAGGCCGCGGCAGGGGGGAATCGATAGATGGGACAACGAGTCATGCTGGTCGATGCCGACCTCGCCCTGCTTCGGCAGATGCGAAACGCGGCCGCAACCGAAGCCGGCGGCTTCGAGTTGCTGACCGCACAGACGTGGGATGCCGCCACGGAACTGCTGGGGATCGCAGAGCCGGCCCTGATCGTCGGGTCGGTGGAGAGCGCCGAGTCGATGGGGCTGACCCAGCTTCGCCGCCTGCACGGCCGGGGCCACCGCGTGGTTGCGCTGGGGCGTGACGTGCCCGAGCTCATTCGCGCCGCTGCTTCGGCCGGCATCTCCAACTACATTTGCAAGCCGATCAGTCCGGCGGCCTTCTTCGTTCAGATTCAGCAGTACATCCGTAAGCCGACGACGGAGACCCCCAGCCTTTCGGGGTTCGCGTTGGCGGACCTGTTGCAGCTCGTCTCGATGTCGCGGCAGAGCATGACGCTGCGGGTTCGTTGTGCGCTGGGCAGCGGCGAGCTCATCGTCGCCGGCGGCTCGCTCGTGCACGCGTCGGCCGGGAACCGGCGCGGCCTCGACGCTGCCGTGGCGATCTTGGGCTGGCACGACAGCGAAGTGTCCTCCAGTCCCGACGTTCCGCCCCAAGACACCTGGTCGATCGACGTCCCGCTGATGGAGCTGCTCGTCGATGCCGCGCGGCTTCGGGACGAGAGTGCGCGCGACGAAGCCAAGCGGCAGCTCGAGGAGTTGGTCTGCCAGTGTATCGAGGCCCGGGGCGTGATCGCCTCAGCGCTGGTGCAGGTTGCTTCACGCACCGAAGTGCATGGTGACGGCGATGAGGGCTTCGATCGGGGGTTCGGGCTCGACATCGTGCTCGACGCGCTCGGGCTCGGGCTCGGTGACGAGGACGGCGAGCGACCGGCCGAAGTCCAGCTTTCGTTCTCTCGCTGCGATGTGCTGGGCATGCGTCTGGCGGAGACCGGCGTCGTGCATGTGGTGTGGTGCGAGCCCGGGGAGATGCTCTCGGGTACGCATCTGGCGCTGCGCCACCTCCAGGCCAAGTACGCCGACGGGCTTCCCGAAGCGTTCTCGACGATCGGAATCGAACTCGCGGTCGACGACTTGGCGCGCGCGTTCCCCGACTGAAGGGAGCGACGACTGCGCAAATGAGGCCCCTGCCAGAGCGACGCTGCGGGGTCCAATTTTTTGGTGGGTGCCACGGGCGTGGGTAGCTTGGCGGCGCGGGGCGCCTGCGCCTGCACGCCCATCGGACCCATGCACTGGCTCAACCGCATTTTGCTCGCCCTGCTCGTCGCTGGGGTCGTGGCGATCGCACCCCGGCAGTTCGAGACCGCGTCGCACAACGATGACCTCACGCGCGTGTCGGAGGAAAAAGCGGCTCTGCAGGACGCCAATGCCGAGCTTGCAGCCGATATCGAGCTGCTCCGCGCCGAAATCTCCGCCCTCAAGGGGGACCGCGCCGAAGTGGCGCGCATCGCCCGAGAGGACCTGAACCTCGTGCTGCCCGGTGAGGTGGTGTTCGAGGTCGACTACATCGCTGAGCCCGGAGGCGACCGGTGAGCGCGTTGGCGCGCGGCATCTACGGCCTGCGTCGGCGCGTCAGCGGGCGCTGGGCCACGCTGGTGCTGCTCGCGGTGTGGCCGATGCTGGCCACCGGAACGCTCGGTGGTGGCGCGTTGTGGCGGGCGGAGCTTCCGCAGCTGTCCGTGGTTGCGCTGCTGACCGCTGCGCTGGTCTGGGCCGTCACCCGAGAGGTCTCCGGACCGCGGGCCAGTGCCGAGCATTCGGTGGCTGCCGAGCTCGAGCTCGGGCTGCTCCTGGTGACCGGGGTGTTCGTCCTGCTCGCCGCGACCGGCGGTATCCGCTCGTTCCTGTATCCGCTGGCGTACGCGGTGGTCTCGTTTCTCATGGTCGTGCACCGCCACCGTGTCGTTGCGGTGGCGCTGGTGTTTGCCGCGGCCGCGCTCGAAGTGGCGCTAGGCTGGCGCGCGAGCTTCGAAGGCGCGCACGCCCTCATGGCCTATCACCTCACGTTCCTCGGCTTCTTTGCCGCGGGCAACCTGCTGGTGCTCTCGACCTTGGTGCGCCGACTTCGTCGCAGCCACGACGACGAGGTCGACGCGGCGTTGACGCAGATGCGGCAGGAGGCTCGTGACTTCCGCTTGATCGGCTCGTCGCTGCCGCCTCAAAGCCGCGCCCGCACCCGGGACGAAGAGGAGCTCCGGATGGCGCACGCTGCCGTCGAGGGAATTCACGAGCAGCTGTTTCACACGTTGGAGCTGCTGCGTACCTCCATGCATCTGCGTTCGTGCGTGCTGCTTTGGTGCGAACAGAACGGCTCGGGCAAGATCAGCGCCCGTTGTCCGCCGCGCATCGTGGTCAAAGAGATGGCGACCACCAGCGAGTACGCCGCCGAGGAGCGCGTGCTGAACGGGCCGGGGTTGCTCACCTCGCTCATCGCTGACCCCAAGCCGGTGCGACTGCACGCGCTCAAGGGAAAGCGGCTTCCGCCGTACTACCAGGGGCCGGAGCCGGTCACCGACCTGTGCGCCATCCCGCTGCTCGAGGGTGCAAGCCTGCGCGGTATCCTGTGTGCCGACCGCGTCGACGACCGGCCGTTCTCCGACGAGGACGCCGCGGTGCTGCAGCGCGCCGCAGACCACATCCGCCGCGTCATCGAGCACGAGCGGGTCTTCGCCGCCGTCGAGCGCAGCAAGTACGAGCAAGAGCAGTTCTATCGCGCCTCGGAGATGCTCTCCGAAGCGCTCACGCTCGAGCAGGTCTACGAGAAGACGTTTGCCGCCGTCAAAGCGATCGCCGGCTACGACCTTGCGGTGGTCTCCGCGGTCAGCCCGGATGGTCGCGAGCACGAGGTGCTGGCGGTCGATGCCGCCGACGATGGCGGCGACGCGTGGTGCAAGCTGGCCGACACGCTGCAGACCCAGCGTTGGACCGATGGACGCTCGATGGTGTCGATGGCGGTGAAGAACCGTCACTTCATGCCTGCAGGCGGCGAGCTGCAGGACCCCGACTGTCCGATTTTCGGCCCCGAGGTGAAGCTCGCCAAAGCCAAGAGCCTGATCGTGCTGCCGCTGACCCGAGGTGAGCAGGTGCTTGGAGCCATCACGCTGGCCGCGTCGCGCCCCTCGGTGTTCCCCACGCAGACCCGGGAGATGCTGCGCGTGATCGGTCATCACGTGGGCGTGAGCCTGCAGAACGCCCGCATGTATCAGTCGATGGAGACGCGGGCGACGACCGACGGACTCACCGGGCTGACGAACCACCGCGCATTTCAGGAGCGCTTGGCCCAGCTGCACGCGCTGTGCGAGCGCACGGGCCAAAAGTACTCGGTCATCCTCACCGACATCGACCACTTCAAGAGCATCAACGACACCTACGGCCACCCCGTGGGCGACCAGGTGCTCAAGCGAGTCGCGTCGATCTTCACCGGTCGTGCGCGCAAGGTCGACACGGTCGCGCGTTACGGAGGCGAGGAGTTCGTGCTCATCTTGCCCGACACTGACGGCAAAGGCGCCGAGCACTTTGCGAACAAGCTTCGCGAAGAGATTGGGGAGCAGGTGATGACCTCGGAGCACGGCAGCTTCAAGATCACGATCTCCATGGGGGTCGCCGAGTTCCCGCTCGACGGCAAAGACCGCCTGGGTCTGATCGAGAAGTCCGACCAGGCGCTCTACTACTGCAAAGAGCACGGTCGCAACTGCGTGCGGCGCTGGGCCGACGGGGCCTGATACGATCGCCGGCGTGTCGCCCTTGGCTGGAGCGGCCGGCGTCGCGCTGGCCATCGTCGTTGCGCAGCCGCTGCTGCCGCCCGATGGCCTCGTGCAAGTCGTCGAGGTTCCGCCCGTGGTCGCGGGTGCCGACGGTGAGCTCTCGGTCACCATCCTCGAAGCGCCCGCCGCCGGCGTGCCGCTCGAGCTGCGGCTGCAGGCCGAGGGCGTGCGCGTGGTGGAGAACCGATTGGGCTGGTCGAGCGTCGTGGACCCACTCGCTCAGCAGCCGCGCTTGCGGACGCGCTTCGTCGCGCCGGCCGAGCCTGGCCGCTATGTCGTCCGAGGGCTGCTGCGCTACGTGACCTGTGACGAAGACGACACCTGTCTGCCCCACGTGGTGTCGGTGTCGTGGGTCGTCGACGTCGAGGCGCCGGCCGAGCCGCTCTAGCCCTTCTTCTTTTTCTTCTTGCCGTCTTCGTTGGCCCGCTTGGGCTCCCGAAGCAGGCGCTCGCGCACGCGCTGGTACTGGCGGTGCTTGTAGTTCTGGTGGGAGTTTTCGCCGGTCTCGTTGGCGTCGCGTCGGGCGAGGTCCACGACCTGGAACTCGGCCAGCACGAACACGACGCTGCCGCGTCCGACCGGTGGCTCTTCGAACAGTTCTTCGACCCGGACGGGAAGGTCGGCAACGAAGTTGAGGATCTGGTAGCCGCGTCCTGAGAACTCGTTGGCGACGCCGGCCTCGGTTTGTGCCGCGATCATCGAGAAGTCGCGTGCGCGGCCGACCCGTCGCTCGATCGTGGTGGTGTCGACCAGCGTGTTCACAGTTTGGCCGGGCACCACGAAGTTGAACGGGATGAACCGCTCCAGCATCACGTGCAGCGTGGGCAGAAGGTCGCGGGGGCGGTCTACGACGACGCGAAAGCGCAGGCGGTCGAAGACGCGAGCTGCGCTCGACTCGCGCTTGACCAGGAGCTTGGTGATCAACGAGTCCTGCGTCTTGCGCGACCACGCGAACTCTTTGACCGGAACGCCGGCGGAGACGAGCTCGTCGAACAAGGTCACCACGCTCTGCTCGACCATCGCGAATAGCTCGTTGTCGGCGATCGGCAGCAGCACCCTCAGCCCGCGCGCCTCCAGGTGATAGATGATGTGCAT
>CAYSPB010000404.1:0-7507 GCA_964432695.1 uncultured Nannocystaceae bacterium | reverse complement strand
CGGCGAGACCGGCGGCTTCGATCCGCTCGTGCCCTCGCGGCAAGCTCGTCTTCGATCAACCGCTACACGTGCCGCTCGTCGGGGCGCTTTGGCTGGCGGAGGCCACGAAGGAGGAACTCCTGCGGCAGTGGACGCGGCTGGTGCGGCAGCACGAGCTTCCGGTTCGCACCGAGCACCGCGTCGCGTCGATCCGTCGCGGCTCGCAGTGGTTCTGCATCGAGGCCCACAAGGCCGACGGGACGCAGCAGGCGTTCGAAGCCCAGCGGGTCGTGCTCGCCATTGGGCGACGTGGCAGCCCGCGGGGGCTGGACGTGCCCGTGGCGGCCGCGATGGATTCGCACGTGCATCACAGCCTTGCCGATGCGCGCTCGTTCGCTGGCCGGGCCTGCGTCGTGGTGGGCTTGGGCGACGTGGCCATGGAGACCGCGCTCGCGCTCTCGTACGCGCCGAACACCACGGTGACCGTGGTGGCCCGCGGTGACGACTTTCGACGGGGCAAGGCCCGCAACATCGAGGCCATGCGGCGCGCGCGGGACGGAGGCCGGCTGACGATTCGCTGGGGCACTTCGGTTCGGGCGATCGAGGAGGACGCGGTCGTGTTGGACGGTGCCGACCGCGTTCGGGCCCAGTCGGTCTTCGTGATGATCGGATCGATCGCGCCGTGGGCATTCCTGGAATCGGTCGGCGTTCAGCGCGTGGGCGTGGCCCCCGACGGATCCGCGGCCGGGTGAATCCGCGCTTGGCCGTCTTTTTGCGTTCCGCGTAGACCCATGGCCAGGCCGACGCGTTCACCTTCGCCAACCCATGAAGCTGACGACGTTTGGTGGCATTGCCGTGGCGACTCTGATCACCAGTTGCACGGCCGGGTTCGCGGTCGCCGCGGCGCTGCAGCCTTCCGCGGCGGACTCCACCGCGGTGGTCCAAGCTCCGGTCGCGCCCCGCGGTGTTCTAGCGGACTACGTGCCGACAGGGTCTAGCTTCGAAGCCGGCGAGACCGTGCACGTCAGGGGGCGCTTGGGTCACCCGACGATGGCAGCCGGACGCAGTGCGAAGACATATCTTCATCTGGACCTCTCCGCCGACGCGAGCCTCGCCGCCGCGGCTCCGCCGGCGATGAATCTGGCGATCGTGCTCGACCGATCCCGGTCGATGAAGGGGCAACGCATGCAGAACGCGATGGCGGCCGCGCGAGGGATGATCGCGCGGTTGAACCTCGGCGATACCGTCAGCGTTGTGGCCTACAACACGCAGAGCACCGTCGTCATCCCACCCACCACGATCACGGCCTCCAACCGGGCCGACCTGGCGCTGCAGCTTCGATCGCTCGAAGCGCGGGGACACACCTGCATCTCGTGCGGGGTCGAGGCGGGACTGGAACAGCTCTCGGCGGGACGCGGTGCCGTGCAGCGAATGCTGCTGCTCAGCGACGGTCAGGCGAACACGGGGGTCCGCGACGAGTCGGGATTCCGGCAACTTGCGGAGCGGGCGCGGACGCGTGGCGTGACCGTCAGCTCGCTCGGCGTGGACGTCGACTACGACGAGCGCCTGCTGCTGGCGGTGGCGCAAGCGAGCAACGGCCGCCACTACTTCGTCGAGAACCCCGCCGGGCTCGCGCGCGTGTTCGAGGACGAGCTGCGCTCGCTCCAGCAGACGGTCGCCTCCGGGGTCGAAGCGGTCGTTCGGCTCGCACCTGGCATGCAGCCCGGGCGCGTATTCGACCGGGCGTTCACCCGAGAGGGCGACGCGATCGTGGTGCCGTTTGGCACGTTCGCCGCCGGGGATGCGAAGACGCTCCTCATGGAGGTGAGGCTTCCGCGTGCGGCAGCGGGTGTGCACACGGTTGCTGACGTCGAGCTTCGCTATCGCGACCTGACCCAGCCCGACCGCGAAGGGGCGACCTGCGAAGGTGCGCTCGCCGTGGCGCTGAGTACCGACGCGGCGGCGGTGTCCGCTCTCGACCCGATCGTCGAAGCTCGCCTTGCGCGGGCCGAAACGGCGCAGGCGCTCCGCGACGCGAGTGCGGCCTTCGCCGTGGGCAACGTGCAGCAAGCTCGCGCCACGCTCGAGGCGACGCGCGGCCGGATCCGAACCCGGCGCCAGGCCAGCGGTGGCCGGGTCGAGAAGAAGCACCGCAAGCGGTTGAGCGTCGACTTCGATACGCAGCTGGACGCGCTCGACGGCGCGCACGACAACTTCGCCAAGGCCGAAGCTGCGGCCCCGGCGGCCGCGCAGCGCAGCCGCGCCGGAAAGTCGAGCCTGCGCCAAAACGCCGACGCGCTGTCGGGGCTTGGCCTGTAGGTTCTTTTGTTGCGTCGCTCGTGAACGCGTCGACCGGCAGGGTTCAGGCGAACAGCCCGACGATCCAGTCGATGAACATGTCGAAGTACTTCAGGTTGGAGCCGCCGCCACGCCGATAGTTCTCGGGCTTCATCGTGCGAACGCTGGTCGAGACGGCCATCGGGAGCATCAGCACGAACAGCAGCGCGCCCAGGCTCTCGAGCCCCGTGATCAGCATCTCGCTCACCTTGCTCATCCCCCGTTTCGCTAGGGTAGCAGGTACGCACGTGGAGTCGTCGAAGGGTGCACATCGCGCCCGTCGAAGGCCTGTAGGATGCGGCCGCGATGCTCGCTGTCGGCAAGGACCTTTTCGCAACCTGTGGCAAGTGCGGCGACGTCTGGCACGTCATCGCTGCGATGAGCGGCGACCGCGTCACCAAGGTCACGTGCAAGAACTGCATGAGCTCGCACCGGTACAAGGCGCCCGCGGGCGAGGTCGACGTCAACGCGAACGCCAAGTCGAAGCGCCGCACGGTCGCGAGTCGACGCAGCTCGAAGTCGGTGACGCCGCCATCGGCCGACAACCCGCTCATCGAGGCAAACATGGACCGTCCGATCCAGGAGTACTCGATGCGCACGACGTTCGAGCCTGGCGACCGCGTCGCGCACCCAAAGTTCGGCATGGGCGTGGTCGAAGGGACGCCGGAGACGGGCAAGATGCTGGTCTTCTTCAAGACTGCCGGCCGCAAGACGCTGGCGCACGCGCGCGGCTGACCCTCACGTGCTGCGGGTGCCGAAACGGTAGCCCACGAGCAGTCGTGCACCCGCCCACGGTCCGCCGATCCCGACGGCGTGGCGGTTCGTGGCTTCCCCTGATCGCCCTCGTTGGCGTCGTCAAGCTCGCGTCGTCCGAAATCGGGGGGGAACGCCGGTCCCATGTTCGGGCACCACGCGGCTCGCCGCGCGCGAGTGTACGTCGAGCTGCAGTGGCACGAAGGGAATGGGCTACGCGACGCCATGGTACAGCGGTCCAGATGAGTGGCGCAGACGCGGTCTATCGGCAGGCGTACGACGAGGTTGTTCGGCTGGGACAGGCCGTGCGACAGCGCGACCATCTTCGCGCCAACCTCGGGGCGGCGCGGGCTCGTGCAGAGGCGCTCCAAGAGGAGGTGGACGAGCGGGCCGCAGCGCTGGAACGAGAGGAACGAGACGTGCAGCGACTCGAAGACGTGAGCTTGGCGCGGCTGCTCTGGTCCGCGCTGGGTCGCCGCGAAGAGAAACTCGACCAGGAGCGGGCCGAAGCGCTCGCCGCTGAGCTCGAGCTCGACGCGAGCCTGATCGAGCTGCGAGCCGCGACCGGCGAAGTTGCTCGGCTCGAGGCCGAACTCGCGCCGCTGGACGGCATCGAAGCGGACTACCACCGCGCCTTCGAAGCCAAGGTCGACCGGGTGCTTCGTGAGGGAGGTGCTGGCGCCGGGGTCGTGCGTGCGCGGCTCGAAGCCCTCACCGCGTCGGGCGAGCTGCTGCGGGAGATCGACGAAGCGCTGGAGATGGGCCGCTTGAGCGCGCGACATCTCCGCGTCGCCGTCGAGACGCTGGAGGTCATGCAAGAGGAAGAGGACGCAGCGATGGTGGTCATCACGACCACGCTGCTCTCGATGGGGTGGGGCTCGTCCAACACGACCCGCCTCGAACGCAATCTCGACCTCGGCCAGCAGTACCTCCAGCGCTTCGTCCAGGAACTCGAGGACGTTCCGGTTGCCGTATCGCTCTCGGCGAGCCTCCGAGTCGTTCGACAGATCAGTGACCTGGTCGGACTTCGCGGCGCATCGAAGGCACAGTCGTCTCGCGAACTGCTCCGCAGCGCCGTCGACGAGGTCGAACGCGTCATCGGTCGCATCCGAATCCTCCGTTCGACGAGCGTCGATGACTACACCCGAGCGCTGCAGCGCTATCGCGAAGCGGTCGAGCAGGCCTAGCTGTCTCTGGCGCCCGTGGGTACCGGGTCAGGGGCGAGCCCCGGGCGGCAAGCCCCAGCGGGCGGTGCAGTCGTCGGCGAGCGCGTCGGCCTCGGGTTGCTCGTCCACCCGAAGAATCTCGATCTCGGACTCCGCGTGCCGGCGCACGACGACGCCGAAGCTGATGCGGATGATGTTGTCGCGCTGGATGCGGTGCTTCACCACATCGACGCTACGGATCGTCACCACGGGGACGGTATGCCGACGCGGCACGAGGGCGCCGCGGACGATGAGCAATCCGTATTCGGTCACGTGAAACCGACAGGGCCAGGCGAGCGGCACCATGAGCCCCGCCAGGCCGAGCGTGACGCCGGCGTATAGACCCAGCGCCCCTTCCGAAGTCCAGAGCCCCTCGCGGATGCGTTCCAGTCCGAAACTCGCGTACTCGAGGTTGAGCACCGCGGACCCCGCGATCAACGCGGCCGCGACGACCAAGAACGGCACGACCGAAACGTCGCGGACGGGGTCGTCGGCCACGCGTTCAGCCGGACTTGCTACCGCCCATGCAGGGCGGACTCTCGGGAATGGCGCCACCGCGCGCTTCCCACTGCGCCGGGGTGTACGCGTGGATCGACAGCGCATGCAGGCCGGCGGCGAGCTGGTCTTTGGCCAGCGCGTTCACGGCCCGGTGGCGCTTCACGAGGGGCTGCCCCTCGAAGGCGTCGGCCACCACGGTGACCTTGAAGTGGCTTTCGGGGTTGGAGCCCGAGTGCCGGTGGCTCTCGTTCTCGATCTCGAGGGCGACCGGTTGCAGCGCCTCCACGAGGTTGTCGTGCAGGGCTGCCTGAAGCGGACCCGTGCTCACTGCGCCGCCTCGGGAGCGCCTTCGCTGCCGGTGGCTTCGGGCGGAAGGGCGGCGGCGACCAGCTCGGCGATGTCGAGGACGGTGATTTCATCGTCCTTGTCGAAGTGCTTCATGCCGTCGGAGATCATGGTCTTGCAAAACGGGCAGCCCACGCCGACCGTGTCGACGCCCGCGTCCACGATCTCCTTGGAGCGGTTCACGTTGACCCGCTTCTCGGCCTCTTCTTCCATCCACATCCGCGCGCCACCGGCACCACAGCAGAAGCCGTGCTCACGGTTGCGGCCGAGCTCGACCATCTTGTCGGTCCCGCCGACCGCCTTGGCGATGGCTTGGCGCGGCTCGTCGTAGGTGGAGTTCCAGCGGCCGAGGTAGCAGCTGTCGTGATAGGTGACCTTGCGAACCTCGAGCGGGTTCTCGACCTTGAGCTTGCCGGTCTCCATCAGGTGCGCGAGCAGCTTGGAGTGGTGGATGACCTCGTAGTTGCCACCGAACTGCGGGTACTCGTGCGCGATGGTGTGGAAGCAGTGCGGGCAGCTCGCGATGACCTTCTTCACCTTGAGCTCGTTCATCAGATCGACGTTCATCTGCGCGATCGTCTGGAAGCTCATCTCGTTGCCGCCGCGGCGAAGCGTGTCGCCAGTGCAGTTCTCTTGGGTGCCCAGCACCGCGTAGTTGACCCCAGCGGCCTGAAGGCAGCGAACGAGAGCCCGGGTGGGCTTCTTCGAGACGTCGGAGTAGGCGCCGGCGCAGCCGACGAACAGCAGGTACTCAGCGTCGGGGTTTTCCTCGATCGTGGGCACGTCGAGGCCGTCGGCCCACTGCATGCGGTCTTCTTGCGGCAGACCCCAAGGGTTGCCACTGTTCTCGATGTTGCCGAAGGTGCTGGTCAGCTCGCCCGGCGTCCGGCCGCTCTCGTCGTTGAGGACGATGTTGCTGCGCATCTGCAGAATCTTGAGCGGGTGGTCGATGAAGACCGGGCAGACCTGCTGGCAGGCGCCGCACGTGGTGCAGGACCACAGCGTCTCGTCCTTGATGCGACCGCCGACGAGTGGCTCCATGCCCCCGAGCTCGTCGCGGATCTTCTGAATCTCGTCGACGAGCGGCTTCTTGCTTTCGTCCTCTTGGGCCTTCTCCCAGGCCTCTTGAGACTTCTGGTACGCCTCGTAGCCGGGCTCGTCCTCCATCGGCTCCATGAACTCCACGCCGGGGACCGGCGCGGGCAGGTCGACGCCGAGTTCCTTCTGCTTGGTGCGCAGCTGGACTAGCTTGAACCCGCGGTCCTTCATCTCGTCCTTGAGGTCGTGGATGAGGTGCATCGGCGACAGCGGCTTCTCGGTCGCGAACGCAGGGCAGTAGGTCGTGCAGCGCGCACACTCGGTGCAGGCGTAGTTGTCGATGAGGCTCTTCCAGGTGAAGTCCTCGACCTTGGCGACGCCCCAGTTTTCCATCAGGGGCAGCGCGTCGGGGTCTTCTGGATCATCGCTGCTGAAGAGCTGGAGCTTCGGCATGATGCCGCGCTGGCCCTGGTCGCGAAGCAGGATGTTCGGGCCCGAGCCCAGCACGTGGATGTGCTTGCTGAACGGCAGGTAGTTCAGGAAGCCAAGGATGATCATCATGTGGCCCCACCAGTGAATCTCGGAGGCAACGTGTGCCCAGCTCGCGTCCACGTTGGGCGTGAGCACGCTGCCCTCGATGCTGAACAGCCCGGTCAGCTGTCCGAGGGTGCGCGCGACGGGCATCATATCGTCGGCTTGGCCGGTCGCGGCCATGTGCCAGCTGTGATGACCGAAGTGGGTCAACACGAGGGTGGTGATGGCGCCGAGGATGAGCATCGCGTCCATGTTCGCGGGGACGAACTTGGGCTTGGCGATCAGGCGCCGATAGAACGCGTACATGATCGCCGTGAACACCACCGCGTTCATCACGTCGATCGCGAGACGGATGAAGCCGTAGAGCGTGTCACCGACGATGGTGCCGAGCGTGAACCAGTCGCCGACCACGCCGCTGATCAGCATCTCGGTTGTTGCCATGCCCAGGACCAAGAAGCCCCAGTAGATGGCGAGGTGGTGCCAGCTCGACTTCTCCTCCATGACCTTGCGCTGGCCGAAGAAGAACTTCATGAGGCTGCCGACCCGGTCTCCCCAGCTCTCCTTGAGACCGGCGGGGCGGCCGAGCGCAGCCACGCGCACGAACTTGGACACGTTGTACGCGAACAAGAGGTGGGCGGCGATGACGACGATGGCAAATGCGATCTGCTTCATCGGAAATCGCCGGTCTCATACCACAGAGGCGGCTTTTGGGCGCGCAGTGCCTCGCGGCGCGGATGCAGCGGGGTTCTAGTCGAGGTACGCTGAGACCGCACGGTGCACGACCTTCTGCTCATCAGCGATCTCCACCTGGGATCCCA
>CAYSPB010000403.1:0-7510 GCA_964432695.1 uncultured Nannocystaceae bacterium | reverse complement strand
CCCGCGCTGGGTCAGCTTCAGCTGCCCGAGCCCGCGGCGTCCAGCGACCCCTATCGCTGAGGGCGGTTGCGGCGCGCTCGGGTTTCAAGTCGGACGCGGGCTTGACGATGTCCTGCCGTGACATGGGTGGGAGTCCAATCGACCAAGACACTCGAGAGATGCTCGAGGAGTTGAGCGACGGGGCCTCGTCGTTCTTCGACGAGGTGCTCGAGACCTTCATGAGCGACGTGGATGGTGCGCTCGAGCGGCTGACGACGGCGTATGCGTCGGGCGACCGCAAGGGCGTCCGTTTTCACGCGCATCGCTTTCGATCGGCCTCGGCCAGCATCGGGGCGCTGGCGCTGTCGGAGCACTGCGCGGAGCTGGAGGGCATTGCGGAGCAGGACACCGGCAGCCTCGAGGCGGCGTGGACCAAGGTGCAGAACGAAACGGCACGCGTGCTGTCGTGGGTGGAGGTCAACCGGCCCACGCTCGCCGTGGCGTGCTAGCAGCACTCGCTGCCGGGCGTGTCGCGGGGGGCGAAGCCCGTGAGCGTGCCGCGGTGGTCGAGCTCGACGTGGCAGCAGTTCAAGAAGCGCTCGCGCACCTCGAGGCGGCCGCGCTGCACCCGTGACTTCAGCGTGGAGTAGGGGATGCCCAGCGCTTCGGCCACGTCGGCTTGCCGCTGCCCGAGTACGTCGACGCGGTGCACCGCTTCGCGCTGGGGTTCGGGAAGGGCCGCGACGCTGGCTTCGAGCCACCGCCCGACGAGCATGCGCAGAATCTCGACCTCCGAGGCGATCGCTTCGGCTTCGGGCGTGTCGTCGCTGGGCGGGACCGCGTCGCCGGCGGAACGGGGCTTGCGAGCGCGCAGATGGTCGGTGATCGCATTGCGGGCGATGGTGAACAACCACGGCTGCAGCGGCAGGTCGTCGCGGAGCGTGTCGCGGGCGGCGAAGGCCCGCGTGATCACGTCCTGCACCAGGTCGTCCACCTCCGCCGCCGACACCCGGCGGGCGACGTAGCGACGAAGGTCCGCGGTGAGCGCTCGCCAGGGAACGTCGTGCAGGGTCATTGGCAGCAGGTAGGTTCGCAGCACGAAGCGTCGTCCGAAGCGGCGGCGGGCTTCTTTGCGGGCGGCTCGGTGACGATGTCGGCCTCGGTGATCGCGAACACCTCCCACGCGTGACCGTCGGGGTCGGCGAGCCAGAACTTGTCCATCTTTGCGTAGCAGCAGCTCACGTCACCTTCGAGCCGGGCGTGCAGCCCTTCGTTCTGGGCGCGCAGGTGGAACGCGGCGACGTGGGCTGCGGTGGGTACCTCAACGCCGTAGTGCGCGGGCATGCGCGGCGGCGAGGCGGCGTCGGTCTCGTTGAGGGTGAGGTTCACACGCGGGCTGTCGACCGAGAACTTGGCGTATCCGGGGCGGATCTTGGCCGGCTCCTGGGCGAAGAGGGTCCGATAGAAGCCGACCGAGGCCTCGAGGTCCGAGACGGCCAGGGCGACGTGGAGGCGGGGCGTTTCGAGCGTCATGTCCCTCTCTACGGAGCGCCGGGCGAACGGACGCAGACTTTTTCAGGAATCTTCGCGGCGGGCGCTCGCGACCCACGCGCTACCGACCGCGATGCCCAAGGCGATCAGCGCAAGACCGAGTTCGAGCCAGGCATCCTGCGGCTTGGGGATGGCAAGCGTGTCGACGAGGACCCCGCGGGCTTGCTCGGCTCCGTCGCCGCCCACCGACACGAGCGTGCCGAGAATCTCGGGGTCGAGGCGCTCGGTCTTGCCGCGAACGATCGAGGCGTGCTGCTGGTCGAGGGCAGTGCCGGGCGCGACCCGAACCACGATGATGGCGGTGCCGGGCGTCAGCGGCGTCCAACCGTTGGCCGAGGACCCCTCGGCGTCGAGCTCGATGACGTCTGCCTTGGATCCGGTGAACGGCACCAGCGTCGCAACCGGCGGCGCGCTTTGGTCGGGCAGCTGGCCGCGCTCGACGGCGTACTCGTCGAGCGTCCAGCCGCCGCGGTAGTAGCCCTGCACGCTGACGTAAGGCGGCACCGGATCGGGCATCGCGTCCGCGGTGAGGTCGAAGAAGGGAAAGGCGCCGTCGGTCTGTGCGTCGCTGGCCACGTCGAGCATGAGCCGAGCCTGTCCCGCGGACTGGGCTCCCAGCGCCGCGAGCCCACCGGCGACGAGCAGCATGACCACGCTGCGGCGAAGCAGGGCGAGCAACATCAGGGCGACGATGCCGGCAAGGGCGGCAGGCCACCACGCGGGCTCCAGCGCCTCGGGAGCCACGCCCGCCACGATGAACGCCACAGCGGCGGGGACGGCCAGGGATCCCGCGATCGCAACTCGCCTCTGCATGCCCCTGACAGCCTACGCCAACCGCGGGCTGCTATGCTCCGCCCGTGAGGCGCTGGGCCGCGATCTCCCTGCTGGGCATCACCGCTGCGTGCGGACCCGACCCAGGGCCGTTGGAGTGGATCGACGCGCGGGCGGCCGTCGTGCAGTGCACGTCCTCGGGGCGGGACCGCATGCCCCCGGTGCTGTTGGACCTGCCCGCTCCGGTGCCCCCCACGGGCTTGTACGCGCGAGCGCTCGACCCGATGGCGCTCAACGACTTGGGCTATCAGCGGGACACGGTGGCCTGCGCCATGCTGACACCGGCTGAGCCGAGCACCACCACGGCCGATGCGGCGACGCTGACGAACCTGCTCACGGTGCGGGAAGCAGCGGGGCGAGAGGCGATTCGTGCGGCGGGCCCGTGCGCGTGTGACGTGGTCAACGGGGCGGGCATGCGCGGGCTGGTGCCGCAGTGTCTCGACCGGCCCACGCAGCCGACCTGCGACCCCGAAAAAGACCGCGACGCCGTGCTCGCCGCGCTCGAGCCCGCACTCGAAGCCGTTGCCCAGACGCGGCCGCCGCTGATGCACTGGCGGCTGGTCGGCAAGACCGACCGCGAGGGCTGGTTCGTCGAGCGTCAGGCGACGCTGCTGGCTCGACACGAAGGCGGCTCGACGATCTACGTACGTGGCCAAGCGGTTCCGCTGCGCGATAACGGCGAACTCATCCGCGCGCTGCTCGACGAAGAGGGCGTGGTCGCAGTGGCGCACCAAGACAGCGGCCGCGGGTTGTTGGTCGTGCGCGAGCTGGGGTCGAGGCTGGTGCTCGACCACTTCGCGTATCCCGTCGTGGGTCCGCGCGAGCTGCCGCTGCTTGCGTTCATCGACAACGCCAACGTCGAGCGCTACCGGTCGCTGCTCGCCAAACCTTCGGCCACCCGCAAGCTGACGTTCGACCCCGCGAAGGGCAACCTGATCGAGGTCGACGTGGGGCAGCTGGCCGAGGTCGACGGCGTGTTCGAGGCTGCGGCTCCTCTGGCCAGCCTTCCCGTGGCGCCGTCGCGCGAACTGCCTGCGCGCCGGGTGGAGCGTGTCGCCGTTCAGGCGCCGTTCGGCAAGCAGGGCACGGTGCTCGAGGTCGCGGTGGCGCTGACGGAGGACGGGCGCGAGTGGGCCAACCTGCTCACCAACTCGCCGCTGTCGCCCACGCTCGACGAACTCGGCGAGGAAGAACCGGTGTTGCCGGACGAAGTGCGCAGCGAGTTGCCGTACGCGCTCGCGGGCACCGCGTTCGAGTCGTCGGTGGTGTACGGCCTCGAACAGGTCACCGGCCTGATGAAGCAGGTCGAGATGCGCTACCCGAGCTCGGTGCAGGGCTCGGCGCGGGCGTGGTCGTTTGCGATGCCGCCTTCGGACCTGTCGGGCCTGGTGACCGAGGCGGCGCGCTTCGAAGGACTGCGCAAGAATTTCGAGGCGCAGGCGTACGGCGTCGAGGTCTCGGTCGCCGACGATTCGACTCGAATCACGGCCACCATCGCGCCGAAGTGAGCGCGACGGTGGCCGACGAGGCCTTCAACCTTCGTGGGGCTCGGGGGAGGCGTCGGCAACGACCGAGGGCTTGGGCTTGCCCTGCGGAGCCTTGGTCGCCAGCTGCGAGGGCTGAGCGCTCTTGCACAGCGACTTGCCCATCTTGCAGCCGCGGATCTTGATCGACGAGGCGATGTCGGTGAGCTGCCCTTGGTACCGGGCGCCGAGCTCGGCGTTGCCCGCCACCTGCATCACCACGCGGTAGTCGTCCGAGGTGTAGAGCACGGCCGAGTAGAACTTCTCGGCCCCATCGGGGGCGGTGTACGCGAAGTCGAAGCGCGTGCCGGCTACGCCGTTCTTGGACTTCACCGGCGACTGCCTCTGCAGCGCGTAGCCGCGGGCGCCGAGCTTGTTCACGAGGTCTTCGCCCCAGAAGGACAGCGTGCCCCCCTTGACGTTGTCCCAGGCTTTGACGTTCAGGCCGACGTGGTCGGCGGCGATCATCGTGGTGCTGTAGTCGTGCTGGTCGACCTGGGCGAAGCCCGCGGGCGGCTCGAGCTTGTGCGTGGCGCAGGCGGAGGAGAGCAGGGCAAGGGCGATGGCGATGGCAGGTCGCTTCATGTCTATTTCCATTCCGTGTCTTCGACGCCGAGACCGTCGACCCAGGGGAAGGGGTCGTTGCTGGAGGGCGTGGGGTTGTGGGGGCCGCGCTCATAGAACTCGAGGGTGAGCGTCGAGTACGTGGTCATGTTCTCGAGCTGTCGCAGTCGACCCTTGAGCACCTCGAGCTCGGAGGTGACCTCATCGAGGGCCTGGCGGACCTTCAGGGCCTCTTCGACCGTGCGCGCGTCGTCGAGCAGCGCGAGCAGCTGGGTTTGCGTCTCGGTCAGCGCCTTGAGCCGCGACTCGAGATCGGTGAACTCGGCGGTGACGTCTTGCGAGCGCAACCACTTCTGCTCGACGTTGCCGTAGCCGCCCAGCGACTTCATCGCCTCGCGCAGGGATGCGGAGGGCAGGCGCAGCACGATGGCGGAGTCGCTCATGCTCTGCACGTAGCCGCCAAAGCGCTCGGGCATGCCTTCTGCGGTGGCGAGCGCGTCGGTCACGTTGAACACCGCGACGCGCATGCCAGCGGTGTAGATGATGTGCCGGGCGTCGTCGATTTCGGGCGGGCGCTCGTCGGCCTTGGTCGCGCCGTCGTCGGGCGCGATCGATGGTTCGGGGGCGGGCTCGCTCGGGGGTGGGGAGCCCAGCACGGCCTTGTCGGCCTTCTTGAACAGGCCACCGCGACGCTCGCGGCGGGAGATGCTCTGTCGCTCGGCCGCCACCGATGCGACCGGAGCCGCCTCGGCTTCGTCCATCATCACGTCGTCCATGTCGCCGGCGGAGCGGTACGCGTCAGCTTCAGCGGCGTAGCCTTCTTCGAAGTACTCGCCGGGCGCGCTCGTGGGGGCTGATTTCTTGCAGCCGACGAGGCCGACCAGCGCACATACACATGCCAAGGAAAGGGAGGTCTTCATGGGAGTCACCGCCCGGAACGCCCCCTCGCGCAAGCCCCTTACAGGCAACGAAAAAAAGTCGACGATTGCCCGTCGGGCTTGGGTTCGGTAAGCCTGCCAGCGTGAACGTGCGCGCAATCGCTGGGGTTTTCCTGTTTGCCACAGTCGGCTGTGCAAAGCCCACGGCACCCGCGATTCCGCCCTCGGCCCCAGCCGAGCTGACGACGCCCGCGAATGCCGATGAGGACGAAGACGGCTTCGGCGACGATGAGGACGACGAAGACTTCGAAGACGAGGGCGGCTTCGGGGGCGGGGGCGGCGGTGATGGAGGCGCAGCTGCAACGCCGCCGCCGCAGTGGGCGAAGGACGCCGCCAGCAAGATCGTTGCCGCCGCCAAAGACAAGACCCGCGCGTGGGACCGCCTTGCGGTGATGTCTGATACCTACGGTCACCGACTCAGCGGCTCGAAGGCGCTCGAGGACGCGATCGGCTGGACGCTCGACACGATGAAGGCCGACGGCCTCGCCAATGTTCGCAAGGAGAAGGTCATGGTTCCGCACTGGGTGCGCGGCAAGGAGTCGCTCGCGATCACCAGCCCGGTGAAGCGCGACCTGACCATGCTTGGCCTCGGTATGAGCGTGGGGACGCGCGGGACGATGCAGGGGGAGATCGTGGTGGTGAGCCACGTCGACGAAATCGCAGAGCTCGACGACGCGGCGGTCAAAGGCAAGATCGTGCTCATCAACCAGGCGATGCCGCCGTTCAACCACGACACCGGCGACACGCACTACGGTCCGACGGTGCAGGCGCGCACGCGCGGGGCGTCGGAGGCGGCCAAGAAGGGGGCCAAGGGCGTGCTCGTTCGCTCGGTCACCGCAGTCTCGCTCGACAACCCGCACACCGGCACGCTGAGCTACGAAGAGGGCGTCACGAAGATCCCCGCTGCTGCGGTCACGGTGGAAGGCGCCGAGATGCTCGTGCGCATGGCGAAGCGCGGGCCGGTGAAGGTTGCGCTGAAAATGGGTGCCAAGCAGCTACCGGACGCGCCCAGCGGCAACGCGATTGCGGAGATCGTCGGTCGCGAGAAGCCCGAGGAAGTCGTCGTGATCGGCGGTCACATCGATTCGTGGGACGTGGGCGATGGCAGTAGCGATGACGGTGCGGGCTGCATGATGGCGATGGAAGCCGCGGCGCTGCTCAAGGAGACTGGGCTGGTGCCGAAGCGGACGATTCGCGTCGTGCTGTTCACCAACGAAGAGAACGGGCTGCGCGGCGGCAAGGCGTACTTCAAAGCCCACGGCGACGAGCCGCATGCCGGTGCCATCGAGAGCGACTCGGGCTCCGGCGCGCCTACGGGCTTTTCGCTGGCTGGAGACGACGCCGGGGCGCTCAAACGCCTGCAGGCGTGGCAGGAGATCTTTGGCGGTCTCGGAGACCTGAAGGTCACCAAGGGGTGGGGGGGCGCCGACATCAGCCCGCTGACCGAGGCTGGCGTGCTGTCGATGGCGGTACGCCCGGACAACAGCCACTACTTCGACCTTCACCACAGCCCCGCGGACACGATCGACAAGGTCGATCCGGAGCATCTCGAGCGAAACGCCGCGGCGATGGCGTTGATGGCGTACGTGCTCGCCGAGAGGTGAGGCGTCGCTGCAGTTGGGCCGGCCGGGGTTCGTGCGGCCCCCCTTTGGGTGGGGGGGCCTTCGAACCCCTCGGCGGGGGCGGGTCTGCTTCCGCCTCTGGTATTTTGATCGCTGCGCAACCCTTCGGGCTTCCCGCTTCGGTGGTGTAGCGCTGCGAATTCGAAGAGCTAGATACCAGTTTTGCATACGGTTGCAAATGGAAGCTGGGAGAAACTTTCGGGCAGGCTCCCGGCTGCGGCCCCGCCTTCCTCTATTGGAGGGCCGCAGCCAGTCGTCAGCCCGCCGCAGCTAGGCTCCCGACGTAGCCCGCCGCGGCCCCGATGAGACTGGCGAGTGCCATCAGGACCGCAGTCCGAGCCTTGGACTCCCGAGCTCGGGCTTTGGACTCGTGGGCTCGGGCCTCGGCGATCGCAGGCAGCTCGGCAGGCGTCGAACGACGGCGACGAGGGAACTCAGTGTCCAGGAGTCCCTGCATCCGGGCGAGCGTCTCCTGCCGCGAGATCGAGGACCCGCGGATCTT
>CAYSPB010000402.1:0-7522 GCA_964432695.1 uncultured Nannocystaceae bacterium | reverse complement strand
AGGCGTGTGGGCCGCCGCTCTGCAGCCGGCAGCCGCGGAAGGTACCGCGCCCGCTGAAGCTCCGCCCACGGTCGTTGCGGCCGAGCCCGCACCGCGGACCGACGTCGCCGTGCAGACCCCGAGTCGTTCTCAAGCGGTGTCCGACGAAGTCTGGACCGCACTGCAGGGGCGACAGGTTTCGGTGGATCTCGCCGGCGGTGCGCCGGTGCAGGGCGAGCTGCTGCGTAGTGATGGCGCAGCGGTGGTCGTGGTCGAAGCCGACGGCTCCGTCCGCTCGATCTCCAAGATCTCGGCGACCGGTGTAAAGGTCGTGCAGCCGCCCCCGGCTCAGCCCGCGCCGGCCCCGACACCCCGGCAGGACATCGCCTCGCTCGACGCGCCGGCCGAACCCGCCCCCGCGGAGGAGCCCGCCGCCGAAGACGACGACGAACTCACCGCGGGCGAGAAGCGACGCAAGGAACGGCGCGAAGCTCGAGAGCACGCGATGCTCGGCGCCTTCACGATGCATGGCGCCACCTACTCGCACTGGCGAGGCGAAGGCGTGCGTGCCGGCGGTGCGTCCTACGCCATGGACTGGGGCGTCGGCTTCAACTTTTCGAAGACGTTCGGCGTGTATGCGATCGCTGGCGGCCTGTTCGGGGCGCGCATCGACGGCCCGGAGAACGAGGACGGCGCAGTCACCGAGACCAAGGCCAACTACGGCCACGTCGGGGGTATCTTCGCTTTCGGCGGCAAGTGGTACTACTCCACCGTCGGGGCCGGGGCCGCGTTTTCCCGGCTGCGGTTCGAAGACGGAACGCTGCAGAAGGACAGCGGTCTGGCCATTCCGACCCGCTTCGTCGCCCGTGTTCCCCTTCCGAAGAAGCTCTACCTCGGCATCGGACTCACCTATGAATTCGCGGCTGTACGGAACTTCGGGCGGTTCGTGAACGCCATCGGTGGCCAGATCGTCTTCGGACGATGGTAAGTCCCGCTCGATGCGTCGCGCCGTCTGGACCCTGATCGCGCTCGTTGGTTGTGCAGGCGAAGCGCCGCCCCCGGCGGAGCCGCCCGCACCCGCACCCGTGGCCGACGCACCCGCGACGCCGCCCCCGGTGGCGGAGTCCGCACCCGAGCCGACACCGGTGCCGGTCGCCACGGCGACGGAGCCCGCCGAGCCCCCAGCACCGGCGTTCGAGCCCCTCAAGCTCGACGACGAGCAGCTCGCGCGCGCGAAGAAGGTCCAGCCTCTCGTCGCCCGGGCAGCTGCGGACTTCGGCCTCGATCCCAATCTCATCAACGGGATCATCTGGACCGAAAGCAAGTTCAACCCCAAGGCCCGCAATCGCTCCGGTGCCAAGGGGTTGATGCAGCTGATGCCGATCACCGCGCGCGGCATGTCGAAGAAGCTCGGCCGGCCCGTTCGGGTCTACGATCCCGAGTTCAGCATTCAAGCCGGCTCGAAGCTGCTCTCGATCATGCTCGACCGCTTCGATGGCGATGAGGAACTCGCGCTCTTCGCCTTCGCGCGCGGCGGTGGCCGGGTTCGCGGCTGGCAAGCCAACGGCGAGACCGAGATGCCCAAGGGCGTGGTGAAGTTCATCGCTCGGGTCCGGCGCGGCCAGCAAACGTTCGAGGGCCTCGGGTTCCCGGACGTTTGACGTGGAGTCCGTGATCCGAGGCGGAATCGGCGTCACTATGGAGACGACCGTTGTCCGACGCACCCGCACCGCCTGAGCAGCCGCCCCACGCGCGGGATACGGAGGACGCCCCGTTTGCGCCCTCGGCCGTCGAAACGGATGTGGCAGCACTGGACGAGCGCCCCCCGTCGTGGGCCCTCGATACGGACATTGCCGAAGGACCGGCGCAAGCGGTTGCATCGCCTCGCGGGGTGCCAGCGTCCATCGGCCGATACCGCGTCTTGGCCCGTGTCGTGCGTCGGCTTCACCGCTTGCTTCGGTGTGGAATGACGACGCCTCGGCGCGACTGCGGCAGGCTTTTGACCAGACTGAGTCTGTCTTTGCGGCGGAGACCGCCGATGCGGTCGCGGCGTCGCTCGATGCATATGCGCGGGCGTGGTCGGCGGGGTGGACGGATGTCTGCGAGGCGACCCGCGCGAGCACGCGAACCTCTGGCCTGCTCGACCGGCAGCAGGCGTGTCTCGATGCCAGCGCCGGTCGCGTCCGGAGCTTGCTCGACGCGTTGGGGTCGCCCGACGAGGAGACGCTGGCGAACGCGCGGGATGCCGCGGGGGCGCTGCCGGACCCGCGACGCTGCCTGGATGCGTCCATTTCCACTGCGCTGGCGCCGATGCCCGTCGACCCTGCCGAGCGCGTGCGGATCGAAGCGGCGAGGGATGCGATGGCCGACGCGAGAACGTGGGTCGACCTCGGAGACGCCGTCGCGGCCCGGGCTGCGCTCGGCCCTGCCATCGAACAGACATCCTCGTCGACGTATGCGCCGCTGCTCGCCGAGGTGAGCCTGACGCGCGGATACGTGGCCCGGGCCGAGGATGCGCTCGCCGAGGCTCGCGAGGCATTCGAACAGGCGTACTTCTTGGCGTATCGCTCGGGACATCGGGCAGTTGCTGCCGAGGCTGCGCTCGAGAGTGCAGATTCAACACGGAGGCTCGATGCCCTCGAGCTCACCGCCTCCTGGCTCGAACATGCAGAGGCTGCGCACGTCCTGCTCGATGGGGATGTACGGTCCCCTGGGCTCGGTCTGCAGCAGGTCGCCCTCCTGCGGGCGCGCGGTCGTCCCGAAGAGGCGCTCGTTCGGGTCGATGCCCTGCTGGAGAGCACCTGGGAAGGCCCCCCAACGCGGCGTTCGGTCGTCGAGGCTCGAGCGCGCGTGCTGCACGACCTCGGCCGGATGGAGGACGCGCTCGAGCTCAAGCGGGCATTGCTCGATGCCGAGGTGCGAGCGTTGGGTGACGCGCATCCCCACGTGTCGAACCGGCGGGTTTCGCTCGCCGGCCTACTCTACGATCTTCGTCGCCTCGGTGAGGCACGCTCGCAGCTCGACGAGGCGATTGCGCGGCTGGAGTCGGTGTCGTTCGTCGGTCCCGTGCTCGCCAACGCGTACAACACCCGCAGCGCGATCGAAGCTGCGGAGGGGAACTTCGTCGAGAGTGAACGCGCGGCGCGTCGTTCGCTCGAAATCCGAACTGCCACGCTCGGTCCGACACACGAACACACGCTCGCGACCCGCAGCAACCTCGCGCGCGTCCTGAACCTCCGCAACGCCCACGCGGAAGCGGAGGCCGAGCTGCGGGCGGTGCTTGCGGCTCGCGACGCGCTCGGGGAGCGCGACCCGCTGGGTCGGGCGAACGTGTTGCTCAACCTCGGAGATGCACAGTCGGATCAGGGGGCATCGACCGACGCGCTCGCGAGCTACGACGAAGCATGCCGCACCATTCGGGCCGTGCGCGGTGACCACCCGCTGCTGGGGATCTGCCTGGTCAACCGGGCGCTGCGCACCGAGGCCTTTCAGACGACGCTGCCGCACTGCGCGACTTCGAAGAGGCCGAGCGCGTGCTCGTTGCTTCGGTCGGTGCAGAGGACCGTCGGACCTGCCAAGTCCGGCGCTTGAAGGGCGAGTCGCTGCTTCGGCAGCGGCGGCCGAACGAAGCGCGAGACGCGTTCGTGGAGGCGCTCGGGTGCCTCGAGCCGTTCGAAGACGCTGCGGCGGTCCAGCAGGCGGGTGTTGCTCGGGCCGGGCTGGTCATTGCTCACGTCCGGGTGGGGGCGCTTGCACAGGCGCGGCAGGTCGCGGAGAGCAGCGCGGATTCGGCGTCGCCGGAGATGACGCTCGCACGCATCGAGCTCATGCTCGCGGAGGGCAAGCGTCGCGCGGCGCTCGGGGCTCTGGTCTCGCTCGAGGCGGAGGCGGAACCGCACATGCTCAGAACGACGGATGCGACGCGTCGCTGGCACGGCCTGCCGCCACGAGCCGAAAAAACGCCGTAGGTCGGGGGAAAGAACCCCCGACGATACCCGTCGGGGGAGCGGACGGTTGCGTCGGTTTCCCAGGGGTCCCGAAGCCGTATGATCGGGCGTGTATGCCGACGTGCCGCCGCTGGACGGCCTCGATCTGAATCTGTTGGTCACCCTGAGGGCGTTACTCGTCGAAGGCAGCGTGACGCGGGCGGCCACGCGGTTGGGGCAGTCCCAGCCAACGGTGAGCCGTGCCCTGCAGTCGCTGCGCGCGGCATTCGGTGATGAGCTGCTGACTCGCTCGGGCCGAGCGATGACGCGGACGCCGATGGCAGAGGCGCTGCTCGTGCCGGTCGAGCGGTTCCTCAACGCGGCGAACCGACTCGCGACGGTCGGTACGTTCGACCCGAGCACGGCTCGCCGGACGTTTCACATCAGTCTGCCCGACGTCGTCTCCGTCTATGTCGTGCCCTCGTTGACGACGCGCGTGGTCACGCACGCGCCCGGCTGCGCGTTGTTCGTGAGTGGGGGAGAGCGGGATCAGCTCGCCGGGCTGCTCTCGGGGGAACTCGATCTCGCGGTGGGCCGTGAACTCGACCACGCCGAACTGAAACGTCGCGTGGTGGGGCGTGACGATCGCTGGGTGGTCGTCGTGGGGGAGGCGCACCCACGCTACGAGGGCGAGCTCGACCTCGACGCGTGGCTGTCCTCGACCCACATGCAGCTCAATCCGCACGGTCGCCCCACGGCACCGTCGGCGGTGGAGGTTCGGCTGCGCGAACTCGGGCATCACCGCACCATCTCGGTGAAGCTCGGACACGTCGCGGCGCTGCCCAGCTTGCTCCGGTCGACGCCTTTGGTCGCCTCCCTACCGCGCTCGATGGCCGTGCACATCGCGGGGGCGGGACTTCGCATGCACCCGCATCCGCTCGGGGACGTCTTGCCGGCGCCCACGCTTTCGATCAGTTGGCATGAATCGATGCAGCGGGACGCCGGGCATGCGTGGCTGCGTGAGCAGCTCTTCGAGGCGTTCTAGTCGCCTACCACTTGCCGTTGTCGTTGGCCCAGTCTTCGGGGGCCGGGATGGTCTGCACGATGTCCCAGTGCTCGATGATCAGGCCGTCCTCGACGCGGAACAGGTCGTAGTACGCATCTGAGAGTCCGGTCTCTTCGTTCGGAAAGCCCTCCGACATGGACAGGACCATATCGCCCATCGCGTACACGTATTCGACGGAGCTGTAGAACGGCGTCCCATCGGGCAGGCCGCCGAGGATCATCTGCAGCCCTGCGGAGTCTGGACCCGCGCCCGTGGTGTGCTGGATGTAGTTCTCGAGGTCGAAGTGGTCGCTCAGAGTACTCCACTGGCCCTCGACGAACAGGGCCTGCAGCGCGTCTTCGACGACCGTGCGGTTGGCCTCGGTGTCTTCGAGCGCGGTGGCTTCGGTCGGACCGTCGACCTGCGTCGTGCCGTCCATGTCGTCGACGACGTCGGCGAGGTTGTCCCAATGCTCGGTGATGAGCCCGTCGTCGTCGAACAAGAACACGTCGAAGGTCACCTGCGGCGTCCCTCCGTTCCAGGCCCCACCGAACTCGTTGTGCATGAAGACGATGTTACCGTCCTCGAACGCGCGGTACGTGGTGGTTTCGAAGCCCGTGGGACGTCCGGTGAGCAGTCCCTCGAGCACGGCTTTGCCGTCGGGGAAGGCGAGGTTGTGCTGCGTATAGGTTTCGGCCACGAAGTCGAGCGCTGCAGTGTCGCCGGTTTCGAATGCGTCGATCAACGCCACGGCTTTGTCGACGTTGCTGACCGCGGGTGGATCCCCGGTCGACTCGTCGTCGCCGTCCGTCGACTCGCCGCCTTCGCTGGTGGACGGCGCGCCGGTGGTCGGTGCGTCGGTGGTGGGAGCATCCGTGGTGGTCGGCGCGTCGCCGGTGCTGGCGTCGGAGCCGTCGCCTCCCGAGCCGTCGTCACCGCAGCCGGCGACGGGAAGGGCCAAGGCAAGCAGGAGCAGAGTCCGTGGAGTGTTCATGGCCTCAGGGTGTCCGGCGGTACGCGCCAAGCCACAACGCCAGCGGATGGACCCATGCGTGGCGTGAAAACCTTCGAATTCGAGCTTAGAGGACGCATCTGGCTTTCCTGAGGGGCAAGTCTGCGTCAGACTGCGTCGGTGGGTCGCTCGACCGGTCGCGCCGATCTTCCGCTCCATGGCGGCCGCGTGCCTGCCTGGCTGGCTGAGCGCATGGCGAAGCTGGGTCGCCTGATCACCGAGGCGATCGTGCTCGATCAGGGGCGCGACGCCTTCATGCGGAAGCTGGCCCACCCGTTCTGGTTCCAGAGTTTCGGAGCGGTGATGGGCATGGACTGGCACAGCTCGGGCATCACGACGAGCGTGATGGGGGCGCTCAAGCGTGGCCTTCGGCCCATCGAGGACGAGCTGGGCATCTACGTGTGCGGGGGGCGGGGGCGGCACTCTCGCAAGACGCCCGACGAGCTGCGAGGCATCGGCAACCGCGTAGGCCTCGATGGCACGGCGCTGGGCCGGACCAGCCGCTTGGTGGCGAAGGTCGACAGCGCCGCGGTGCAGGATGGCTTCGACCTGTATCTGCACAGCTTCGTGGTGGCAGCGGACGGGCAGTGGGCGGTGGTGCAGCAGGGGATGAATGGGCAGCGCCGTCAGGCGCGTCGATATCACTGGCTCTCCAGCGGGCTGCAGAGCTTCATCGATGACCCGCACGTGGGCGTGGCCGGAGAGACGCAAGGAGAGATCGTGAACCTCTCGGACCGTCGTGCGGCGGGCAACCGCGCCGCGTCGCTGCGCGAGCTCTCGCACGGTCCGGACCAGGTGGTCGCCGCGATTGCCGAGGCCCAGCGTGCATCTGCGCCGCGCCCGGACCCGGTGCCCGGGGTCCTGCCGCATCTGCAGCTGCCTGCGCATCATGACGTCCGCAAGGGGGACGTCGTGTTGCGACGGCTTCATGGTGCGTTGGCTGCCGCGGCGGAGCGGGGTCCGACCGACTTTGAAACCCTGCTGCTCACGCCCGGTGTCGGAGCTCGCACGGTCGAGTCACTCGCGCTGGTCGCCGAGGTGATCCACGGTGCGCCCTGTCGATTCTCCGACCCCGCGCGTTTCTCCTACGCGCACGGCGGCAAGGACGGTCATCCGTTCCCCGTGCCCTTGAAGGTCTTCGACCGCACGATTGGCACCCTCAAGCGGGCCGTCGTGTCGGCCAAGCTCGGCAATGACGAGCGCATGAAGGCCATCGCTCGCCTCGACCAGCATGCGCGCCGCCTTGAAGCGGTGGCCAGCGGTGCGACGTGGGACGAGCTGATGGCTCGCGAGCGCCGGCGTTCGTACGCATACGGAGGGCGTACGGTGATGGGCCCGGCGAAGCCACTCGAGCGGCCCCGTAAGGACCCACAGCAAGTCCTCCCTGGACTGGACGACTGAGGGGCCGCTCACGCAGTTCGGCGGTCGAGAACGTTTCGAATCGCTGTGCCGAGCTGCAGCGGGGTGAACGGCTTCTCGAGCAGAGAAAAACCCGGCTCGACGACGCCGTGGTTGGCGAGGGCGTCTCCGGTGTAGCCGGACATGTACAGCAGCCGAACC
>CAYSPB010000401.1:0-7529 GCA_964432695.1 uncultured Nannocystaceae bacterium | reverse complement strand
CGATGAAGCTCACCCAAGACGTGCGCGACATGGATCCCGAAGAGGCGGCCCGCATCGAGGCCGGCATGGCCGAGAAAGCCGCCGAGTTCCAAGAGAACGGCGGCAAGGTGTACGTGCCGGCCGACGAGACGCTCGTCGGCGAGTAAGTCAGCCCTCGTCCGAACGGAAGACCTGCAGCCCCGCGAGCAAGGGCTCCGAGGGGTCGGCGCTGCGCACCAGCACCATCCACCCCTCGCGCAGGTCGAGGTCGACGGAGACCCGGTCGCCGGGCCGAAGTTCGATGCGCTTCTCGTCTCGCTTCGGCACCGGCCGCCACCAATCCTGCACCCAACGTCCGCGGGGATCGACGGCGCGGAACAGCACCGCCCGCACGCTCCCCTCTCCTTCGAATGCGAGCGTGCCCTCAATGCGTTCGTCACCTTCGATGCGGCGCAGCCGGAACATGCCGGCGCTCTCGGCCGAAGGCGGCCCCATCGTAAACTTCGACGCGCAGTCGAGCGACAGGTTCACTCCGCTCGAGAGGTCGAACGCGGTGATGGGATCGGCCTCCTCGAAGCGCACGCTGGGGTAGAACGAGTCCGAGCGAGCGTATGCACGCTCGATGTCTGGAGCAGACATCTCGAAGTGCCGTTCGAGGATGTCGACGAAGCGCCGCGGAGCGTCTCCGCCATCCATGGCGGCGGCAAGCTCTCGAACGCCGTCCTCCCCAACCTCACGACGGACGAAATGCATGAAGTGGGCGGCGCGAACGTAGTCGATACCGCCTTCGCGCGCGTCCCGTCGAGTCTGGCCAAGGTCACGAAGAGGCCGGTCATTGAAGTCGGGGTTGTAGTAAACCGCCTGTCCGCTGAGCACTTCGGCGAGGCCCTCCTCGGCGTAGGGCACGCTGCCGCGGGTATTGAGCACCGCGTGGACGATCTCGTGGTGCAGCGATGGTCCCGTCGCCGCGATGATCTTCGTCCCGGGGATGAAGCAGCCAGAGGTGGGTCGCGGGCAAATGCGCTCGAGCTCTCCGGCCAGCCAATAGATCGTCATCGTGTCCGACTGCGCGACGCCGGTCTCCCGGGCTACCGCCTGGGCGCGTCGCTCCATGCCGTGCAGCGTGCCTTCGCAGACCGGATGCTCGAACTCCACCGCGAGGTCGAACCCGTCGCGGTGGTACTGCACCTCGGGCAGTTCGGAGCACCCGGCGCAGGCCGCCAGCGTGATCGCCATCCACGTTCCCCCACGCATCACCATCGAACCCCCACGCTGACCCGCGCCCGCGGAACCGCCCCCGGCCGCGTCGAAGCGCATTGAAAATCGAAGGTGCAGATGCTCCCCTGCGGCCCAATCGACCAGCCGTAGGCCGCACCCATACCCACACCCACGCTCCATCGCCGCGAGAGCGCGAGCCTCCACCCAGCCTCGCCGCCTAGCCGCATGACGTGACGGGATTGCTCGGGCAGCCGGTAAAACACGCTGTGGGCAAACGAAAGCTGCGGTTCCACGTACAGGCCATGGCCCACTTCACGCAGCCACAACGACAGTCCAACTGCCTCTTCGAAGCCCGGCAGGTGCAGATACCCGCGCGAGGGCATGACGTACTCGAACGTCGTGCCGACGCCCAGCCGCTCCCGAAGCGCGTAGCGATAACCCAACGCCACACCCCATCGAGGCAACGGATACACCGCGTGCACCGCAACCTCGTGCCGAGGCGGCGACGCGCCGGCGAGAAGGAGGAACAAAGCAGGCAGGAGCATTCCTGCCAAAGCCAACCCACAGACGCGGCCTCGCTTTCACCAACCCAGGACATTTTTCACGAGCTCGAACGAGCCGACCGACCCGGAGACCTCGGCCCGCGGCGGTTGTCCGGATCGGGCATGGCTCTGACCGGGTCGGCCACTGCCGGCCACCTGCGCTGCATTGCAGCCTCGAGACATGAAGCATGCAGCCCGCAGCTCCGGTCTTCCGCGCCTCGTCCTCCGATGCACGGCCGCCTTCGGCCTCGTCGTCGGACTCGGCTGTGGGGACTTCTCGGCCATCGACAACCCCGACCCGGCCGGGCTGGACAGCACCGATCGAGCCCGCATGAGGCTTGGCCACGCGCTGTTCTTCGACCCGGGGCTCTCGGGTGCCGGCGACGTCTCGTGCGCCTCGTGTCACGAGCCGGCAGCGTTCGGTACCGACGGTCTCGAGCGCTCGGAGGGCACCGGTGGCAGAACGGTGGGGCGCAACGCGCCGTCGGTCTTCAACGCCGCGCTCAAGACCCTACAGTTCTGGGACGGCCGCGCGGACAGCCTCGAAGACCAGGCGTTCGGCCCCCTGTTCGCCCCCGACGAAATGGGCCAGACCGAGGCCGGCCTGGTCGAGTACGTGCAGATTGCGTGGGCCGACGCGTTCGAAGCCGCATTCCCTGGCGAGGATGGGCCTACCGTGGAGCAGGTGGCGATCGCACTCGCGGCGTATGAACGCATGCTGCCGCGTCGCTCTGCGTTCGACCGCTTTCTCGACGGTGATCGGTCTGCCATGTCTGCGCGGGCGCGCCGCGGATACCGGATCTTTCGGCGTAACTGCTCGAACTGCCACGACGGTCCTGGACTCGGAGGCGACAGCCTGCACGTCCTGGGCGACAAGGTACCCTGGCCCCAGGATAGGCGAGACGACCTCGGTCGGTTTGAGGTCACGGGCGACCCCGACGACACGCTGGTCTTCGCGGTACCGTCACTGCGCAACGTCGCCGAGACCGGGCCCTGGTTTCACGACGGCAGCGTCGCTTCGCTGGAAGAGGCGATCCGCTTGATGGCGCACCACCAGGTCGACCGGCGGTTCACGGGAGCACAGGAGCGGGCGGTGGTGGCGTTCCTGAACGCGCTGACGGCCGAGAACGTGCAGCCGTGGGCGTACGAGGGCTGGGACGGAACGATCGAGCCGCCCGCGCGGTGATGGAGCCCAGCGTTCGAACGCTCCGTTCTCGACGCCACCTCCTGAACCCGCCATGCGGTGGCTTCTAAAGCGTCCGGCGGAACGCGGCGGGCGTGGTCCCGAACCAGCGGCGGAATGCGCGGTGGAACGAGGCCTGGTCTCGGTAGCCGAGCAGGAACGCAACCTCGGCTTGGGTCAGATTCGGGTCGCCGAGCAGCGTGCGGACCCGGGCTTGGCGAACCGAGGACAGCAGCCCGCCAAACGTCTGTCCCTCCTCGCGGAGCCGGCGCGCCAAGGAGCGCGCCCCCACCCCCAAGGTGCGCGCGACGGCGTCGGCGGTGGGCGTGCCATCTCGAAGGCTTCGCTCGATCACGGCCTGGACCTTGTCGATCCAGCTGAGCTCGCTGACGTCGGGAGCGGCCCGCTCGAGGATCTCGTGAAAGTACGCCGAGACCTCCACATCCGCGGACGACAACGGTTCGGACGCGAGCGTGGCCGGCAGCACGAGTGCAGCCTTGGCCGCCCCCGTCTCGATCGTCGCGCCCGCGAAGGCCTCCCAGGCGTCCCGCTGCGCCGGCGGAACGAGGCTTCGCCTCGAACGCAGCTGCTGGACCGCAATGTCGGGCCCGAGCAGCGTACGGATCAGCTGAACCGCCACGAGCACCGTGTAGTCGGACACCAGCAAAGAACCTTCGCGCGGCGGACCGAACCGGGTCTCCTCGATGCACAGGCTGTCGCCCTCCATCCGTGCGTCGTAGCGAGCGGTGCGATTGGTGAGCGCTTGGTAGCGGCCGTGTCGCGCCATCGCCTCCCCCAGGAACGACGACGTCTTGCAAGCCAAACCGACGACGCCCAGGCTCGTCGCGGTGTGCCGCTGCACCGCGTCCAGCACGAAGGTCGCGAAGTCGGGCCGCTGGGCCATCCACTCCATGTGCACGTACGTCGACGTACCCGACACCGTCGCCCCGTCGCGCCCCAGCAACGCCCGCGTCCAACCCAGTCGCTCCTCGAGATCTGCGGCCGCGATGCCGCGGGCGAGCGAGGCCTCGAAGGCCGGGCGCACGTTGCAAACGTCGATGTCCGGTTCGGCCACGGCGGATTTTCAGGGTCCGCCACGACCTCCCCGTGGGTCAAGGGCGAGCCTTAGAAGCGCGCCCGTAGGGCGAACGCTCCCCCACCCGGCGCAGGCACGAACGCCGCGGCCGCGCGTGCTTCATCGGCACGCCGGCGCCCCAGGACGACCAGCGCAATGCCGGTCCCCATCAGCGCGACCGCGCTGATGCCGGCCCCCAGCGCGAGTCGATTGCCGAGCTGGCCTCGCGCCATGACTTCGCGGCGCCGCTCGACGTCGCCAACCGAGCTGAGCGCCTTCACGTCGGCGTCGGCCTTGGTGCTGATCCCCAGGCCGACCGCCATCGCAACGTATCCGGCGATGCTGCCGAAGATGAGCACCGAGCCCGCCACCGCCATCCGCTTGCCCGGCGGCGGGCCTTCCTGCTCAGGTGGCGGTGCCGCCCTGGGCGGGGGTACGGGCGTGGCCCGCTCCACTGCTGGCTCCGGGGTGAGCGCTGGTTCGGGTTCGGGCGCCAAAGCGGGCTCGGGCGACGGCTCGGGCGACGGCGCGGGGCTGGACCCCGGCGAAGCTGCAGGGACGGGCTGGGCGTCGCCGGGCTGTGCATCGGCCGGCAGGGGAGCCGTCGAATCGACCGGCGCCGCAAACGCGGGCGGTGCGACCAGCATCCAGGCAGCCAGGAGCGCGGGAACGACGGAAGCACGGGAGTTCATCATGGGTCTCGCCTCAGCACGGACAACGATGCGCCGTCGTACAGCGCGAGGTCACTGAACCGGTCGCCGCCCAGCGCGACTTCACCGACCCAAGGATACGGGCCCCCCTCGTCGATCAACAGGTCGTCGTCGAGGTCGCCCCCGCGATGCACGGCGAGATGGAGCCCGGACTCCCCGCCGAATGCGAGCACGTCGGGCACCTGATCGAGCGTGACGTCGGCGACGAGCAGGCCGGTGCTCGCGGGCGGTACGACCGACGTCGGCCCCTCGAGTAGCCCTCCTGCGCCGTCGGACAGCCAGATGTCGACGCGCCCATTGTCGGAGAGCACGACCACATCGGACAGGCCGTCTGCATTCCACGCGACCACATCCACCGCGACCACGTCGAGCTCGAGCACGACCGGCACCTGGGGTGTGATGCCGTCTTCAGTGACGAAGACGGGCACCAAGGTTCTCGGGGGAAGCCACGCGATCACGTCGCGCATCGCGTCGCCATCGAGCGAGACAGCCGGCGTCAACGACCCCACCTCGCCTTCGAAGTCGACACGTTCGGGCTCCGCGTCGGGCCGGACCCGCACCAGCGCGCCCGCCTGCGCAGCAACGATACCGAGCTCGGGCGCGATCGCAGCCCGCGTCAGCCCGCGTAGCGGCTCGGTGTCGACGCTGGCGACTTCGACCAAGCCCTGGGTACCACCTGGCCGCCACAGCGTGGCCCCGCCGGCTGCGTCGCGTGTCAGCACCTCGATGATTCCGTCCCCTTCGACGTCGCCAGTCCATACCGCGTTGACGTCCATCGGAAGGATCCGCGTACTCGCGAAGTCGTCGGCCGACCCCACCACCACGAGCCCTCCCGTACCCGGCCATGCAAGGTCGAGGCGTCCGTCTGCGTCGATGTCGGTCTGCACGATCGGCGCAGCGCCGGGGCCAACCTCCCCCACGACGCGCGCGTCGTCGAGACAGAGCTCGCCTGCTTGTGCGATGCCGTCGCCGCACAGACTGCACACCGACCGCGCACAGGTCTGTGGATCGCCGCAGTCGGCATCGCGTTCGCACGCGCCGCCGAGGGTGCCTTCGCCGCGATAGCAGCTTCCGCCCGCGGTCACCGCGAGCAGCAGCGCGACGGTGCGTCGACTGTGCATGCGAGCGGTTGTAGCAGGCGTCGCCGGTTTCGGCAGCGCACAGAGGGTTCAGCGCCACGCGGCGGCGATCAGCGCCTGGAGCCGGGCGGGCTCCGTCGCGGTCGTCTTGCACATGAAGCCGCTCTTGTGGGCGAAGTGCACGTCCGCCTCGTCCCCGACGGCCGAGAAGTCCAGCCGCGGGTGGTCTTCGTAGCGCGCAATCCCGAAGCCGGTGCCGCGCCGGTCTGGGTAGACGATGGCCGCCACGACCTGCTCGAGCCCCTCGGCGCGAACGTACGCCTTGGCCGCCGCGCTCGGCTCGTCCGCGGGCGGGTCGGTGCGCGGCAGGAACACCGCCTCGACCGTCTCGTCGCCCACGTGCACGGACCAGCGCGCCGCGTTCGCGCGCACGAAGGCGATGCGCGCCCGAACGGTGTCGAGGTAGTCGAGCAAGTCCTGCCCGACCATCTGCATGTACGCGTACAGCGGTTCGCCCGGGGCGTGGGTTGATGCTGCCGCGAAACGCCGCAGCAGAGTCATGTCGATCGGCGAGTTCAGCTGCGACACAGCCTTGCGCGGCACGCCGAGCCACGCCGCGGTCTTGTTCGGCCCTCGGCTGTCGAACCACTCGGCCGGCTCGAGCCAGTCGCAGAACCGCTTGGCATCCTCGTACAACCCGAGGTGATCGAGCACCAGGCTCAGCGCACACGTGGGCGGGTGCTCGCGATCGAAGTGGTGATGGTCGAAGTTGTAGAGCGCGGGGTCATGCACGCCCCCGATGTCGACCACTGCCACGCCGGCATCTTCGAGATCCGCGGGCGTGGGGTCGCGGCGCTCGACGGGCGCGCCGTGCTTGGCCGCGAGAACGCAGACCGCGAGCAGGTCGTCTTTGTGGGCGCCGCCGGGGTGCGTGACGATGCGATGGACCATCGCCGCACGCTTACACGGCCAGACCCGTCGTGTCGACGCCGCCTCAGACACCCAGTCGACCCAGCAGCGCGATGACGGCGGTCTCGACCCGGAGGATCCGCGGGCCAAGCGATACCCGTCGCGCCCCAGCGGCTTCGAGCTGGTCGACCTCATAGGGAATGAAGCCCCCCTCCGGTCCAACGCACAGCACAGTAGACGCGTCCACATCGGTGGGGCTCGCCGCCGTGTTCCCCGGGTGCGCGAGCAGCAGCTGCGCCTCGGCAGCGAGCTCGGGCAGCCGAGTCGACACGAACGCCTTGAACCCGCGAGCCCGCTCGACTGTCGGCGGTACCGTATCCACAGCCTGTTCGAGCCCTAGCTGAAGATTCTCGTCGATGGCCGCCGGTTCCAGCGACGGACTCATCCAGTAGCTCTTCTCGACCCGCTTGGTGTGTAGCAACACGATGTGCGCCACGCCTAGGGCTGTGAGGTGCTGCAGCACGCGACGAAAAACCGGCGGACGAGGCAACGCCAGCACGACGGTGATCGGGCGCTTCGGCGGTGGCGCTCGATCGAACATGCAGCCCCCGAGGACCAGGCTGTGGCGGTCACTCGACTCGACGACCGCGCTGCCGAGGTTGCCCCCCCGTAGCCCCACGCCCAAAGGGTCGCCCGACACCTTGCCGAGCACCTTGGCCACGTGCTCCGCCCGGCGTCCGTCGACGCGCGCGCGGCCGTCGGCATCGACCTCGGTAGGGTCGAGCAGCAGCACGTTCATCGAACTAGAATAGACCGATCACGTACGTGAGCAGC
>CAYSPB010000400.1:0-7530 GCA_964432695.1 uncultured Nannocystaceae bacterium | reverse complement strand
AGGCCTCGCGTCCAGCGTTCAATCTACGCTGGACGCGGAGTATTCGTACCGCGCCCCCGAGCGTCGGGCGAGGTACCGTGCTCGAGCGGACCGATGCCCGCGCGAAAAAGATGAGCCGAAGGGACGGCTCGGACGACTGGGAAATGTGACCAGCAAGTACGGCAATCTGCTCTTCCTTCTTGGCGCGGGCTCGATGGTCATTCCGGGCTGCGGGGACGACGGGGCAGAGCCCGAACGTACGACGACGGTGGCGTCGGCAACCGGCGCGAGCGCGGGTCCGACCACGACGCCGGACCCGACGACGTCGACTACGGCCAGCCCCACGACGAACGATCCCAACCCCGAGGACGAGTCATCGACGACGGTACCCGATGGCCCTATGGGCGACAGAACCGACGCCGAGGCGGTGTGCCAAGCTTATGGGCAGAAGGTCGTGGAGTGCTTTCCAGAGGAGGGCTCGGACCCGACCAACCCGGCCGAGGCGTGCCAGGACACGATGGACTACATGGAGTCGCTCTCCGCGGAATGTGCGGACGAGTACCTGAGCTACTTCGCGTGCCTGGGGGGGCTGGACTGCAAGACGATCGTGATGAAGGGACGCGCGTGTGCGGAAGAAATCGCAATGGCCGAGGACACGTGCGCTCTCCTTGGCACGTCCGGGGGACGCTGAGCCGATGCCGTTCGAAAGCTGAGCCGTTCTCACGGTCAGATCCACGGTGAACCGGACGCTGTGCGGTGGGCACTTGGTTCAGTGAACGTGGATACGCAAACGAACAACCTCTTGTTCCTTCTCGGAGCGGCGACGCTTCTCATCCCCGGTTGCGGCGACGACGGAGCGTCGGACCCGGAGCCGACCGCGACCATGGGGCAGACGACCGGGGCGACGACGGCAAACCCAACCACAGCCGAGCCGACCGGCACGCCAACGACGGCCGACCCGACGGGCCAACCGACGACGAGCACCCCGACGACCGGGCCCGATAGTGGTCCGACGACCGGGGAGGAACCTGGCGACGAATCGTCGACGACGATGTCCGGCGACCCGACGACCGGCGACGACCCAGCAGACCCCTCGGAGGGGCCCGACGAGCCTCCATCCGATGCCGAGGCGGCGTGTCAGGCCTACGCCGAGGTCGTGGTGGGGTGCTTCCCCGGGGCGGGATACACGGTTGAGCAGGAGGCTGCGAACTGTGTCGAGACGCTGGCGTACTTCGACGCGGATACCCCCGAGTGTGGGGCAGCCCTGCTGGAGTACTACGCCTGCCTGGGCACGCTCGACTGCAAGGGGCTGGCCAACAAGCGGGTGGGCTGTGCCGAGGAGATCGCGGCCGTGGAGGCGGCGTGTCCAGCATCGGACACGGATGACGATGGCGATAGCCAAGGGGGCGACGAGCCCGAGCCTCCGCCGCCATCGCCCTGACCCGAGAAAAGCTGAGCCGAAAGTCGCCCCACAAACACGCTGAACCGGTCCATGCGCACACGAAACTACATGAATACGAAGGACGTCGATGCGGACGTCCGCTTCGAACGAGGAGTTTCGTGGTGAACGGTGGATTGAAAGCAGCAAGTGTAGTGGTGGGGTTCTTGTCGGTGGGCGCAGTGTCGCCCGGTTGTGCTGGAGACGGCCAGGGCGACACGTCGGCCTCGACGTACGACGACGGAAAGGCCGACGGCAAGGGCGACGCGAACTGCCGGAGCGAGCTGTGTGGACTCTACGTCGCGCAGCTCGACGCCCAAGGTCGCTGGTCGACGCCGGCCGGGAGCGCACCGCTCCTGCCGGGGGCGTCGTTCCGCTTCGAGGTCGATCCCCGCGCCTTCGAGAACCCTGCCATCGCAACGAAGGAGAATGCGCAGTGCGTCAATCAGACGGAGCGGTTGGGGGCAGAGGAAATCTGCTCGATGTGGATGGCGGCGCGCTGGTTCGACGACGCTGGGCAACCGGTGAAGTACGGGGGCGGTTCCGGTGGCGTGGATCCGACGTGGGCATCCGTCGGCGCCTTCGATTCGCGGCGTGGACTGTGCGTTTTCGAGGATCTCGTGGCCCCCAACGCAACCTACTGGGACGCCTCAAAGATGGCCTTCTGGCTGGAGCTCCCCGAACAGCGCCGCCCCGGCGCCGCTGAGACTCCCTCGTGCGGAACGTCGATACAGTTCGAGGTGACGGTCGCGCTGAGCAACCCACCGGCCGAGCTGCGAAGCGCCTGTGCGGGCGACCTGGGCAAGAACCCCTACGCGTGCGCCAACCCTGATGGAAAACCCAATCCCGACCCAGGCCCGAGTTCGTCGGGCACGAGCCAGGGCGACACGTCCGGCCCGATGGGGAACTGTGGTGTAGACGAGTTCTCGTGCGGGGACCAGCAGTGCATTCCCAGTAGCTACGTCTGCGATGGTGACGACGACTGTGGCAACCAGTCGGACGAGGAGGATTGTGCGGATACGGGGGAAGGCCCCGGTGAGGGCTACGACTGCGATATTGGTGAGTACTCGTGTGACAGCGGAGAGTGCATTCCCGAAGACTACCTCTGTGATGGTGAGGCCGACTGCGACGACGGCTACTCGGATGAAGACCCCGGGATCTGCGGCGACGATACCAGTGCCCCAGGCGCCTGCGAGGACTTCGAGGGATACGAGTGTTGGAGCGGCAAGTGCATCGGCGACAACGATGTTTGCGATGGCTATCTCGACTGCCCCGACGGTGACGACGAAGACGGATGTTGACGACGCCGGCGCGTGCGCCGGAGACCCTCGGTGGGCCCGCATGATAGCCACGCGGGGGTCGCAAGGCTCGTCGGGCCGGGTCGCGAAATGGTTCGCGGCCCGGCCATTTTTCGAGCTCAGTTCTTCTTGCCGAGTACGACGAGCCCGTAGTGCTCGACGAAAATGGCAAGCTCCGCACCCGGCTTTCCGTCGAGGTCGCCGAACGCGGCCGTCATGCCTGCGCCTTCGCCTCGAATCTTGAGCACGGGGGTCCCGTCTGCAGCGTAGGCTATGATTCCCGAGTTTTTCGCAACGATGATCTCGTTGCGCCCGTCGCCGTCGATGTCGATGTCCGTGATGGGACTGGGGTCCCACGGCCCGCGATAGACGTCGACAACCGTGCCGTCGAGCGTGGTCACGCCGCTATGCTCGAGGCCGTTGGGGGCTTGGGTGCCGCGCGCCGTCACGGTCCCGTCTGCGCCGTAGTGAAGCAGCTCGCCATCCACCTGTAGCACGATGTCTCGGCCCTCAATGCTCACTGATTCGAGACCTTCGACCGCGTCGGTTTTCCATCGCGGCTGAGGGACCGCCTTCATGGCGAGGACCTGGTCGTCGTCTTCGACGACGATCTCCTTGAAGCCGTCGCCGTCGAGGTCCACCGTGCCGTGCACGGATGCCATACGCGACGTCTCGTAGTCCCAGTACATCTCACCCTCGTCGTCGTAGACCTTCAGCGACTGCCAACCGCTGAGCAGCCACTCGCGCTTGCCGTCGCCGTCGAGGTCGTCGGCGCGCAGGCCCATCATCCAGCCGGTCAACGGCGTCGCGCCGCGCTCTTCTCCGCGGGCGGACCATCGCATGAAGCCCGTGCGGCCAATCATGGCGAGCTCTCCAGGCTTACCGGCCGTTCCGCTGGCGATCGCAACGGCTCGACTGTCGCCCGCCACGGTGCGCTTCCACTGGACATCGAAGCCCTTGGGAGCCGTTTCGACGGTGAAGAGGGTTCGTTGCGCATCCTTGCCGTCCCCGGTGACGAGCGCCGTAACCTCGGTCTCGAGCTTCTTCTTCAGGTCTGGATCGTATCCCGTTCGCGCGTGTGCGACCCGACCCTCCCGGTCGATGACGTACAGCGCCGGGATACCGCGGTAGTTGTAGGCGCTGAGCTGTTCGGCTTCCTCGAGCAGCACCTTCACGCCGCTGAGGCCCTCCTTCTCGAGGAACGGCGCAACCTTGGAGCGTTCGGTGAAGCCGTCGACATTGATGGCGAGGACTTCGACGCCTCGTTTGCGGTGTGCAGCGAGGAACTTCTCGAGCTCGGGCATCTCCTTCTTGCAGGGGCCGCACCACGTTGCCCAGAACGTGACCAACACGACCTTGCCCCGATAGTCGCTGAGACGAACGGTCTTGCCGTCCATGTCCTTTAGCGCGAAGTCTTGCGCGAGCTGGGCCTGAGCGGTGACGGTGCGGTCTGCTGCGCCGCGTATGCCGAGGGCGACCTTGGTGTCGTCGTACATCGTCTTGAGCTCGACGTCGCTGATGAACCCAACCGTCTCGGACAGCGCCCGCTTCGCGTCATCGTCCCGACCGAGCGCATGCAGGGCCGCCGCGCGCAGAAGGTGCATCTCGTCGAGTGTGCCGGTGGCGTAGCTTCGGTTTTGTCCGTCGTCTCCGATCAGATGAACACCGGTAGGCATCTGGGAGGCGACCTTGGCGGCGCGGTCGAGCGCGGACAGGGCTGCCGTGGGTGCCTCGTGCGCAAGCTGGATGCGCCCCTCGAGCACGTAGGTCTGCAGGCGCTGGTTGTTGATGCGCATCGCGGTGCGACGTTTGCGAGCCGCATCGTCCTCGGACTCCACGTCGTCTGCCCAGTCGCGGTCGAGCCGGGCGCGGGCCTCGGAGAGCAAGCGTAGCGCGCTGTCGACGGGCAAGCCGTGCTTGACGTGGTACTCGCGGACCAGCTCGACGGGAAGCCGCGTCGCATCTTGGTCGAGCTTGCAGCGCTGCTCGACGAACTTGGCAAGCTCCCCCTCATCGTAGTTGCCCTCTTCGACCATGGCGTCGGTGAGCGCCTCGAGGACGTCGCCGGTCGAGTGGTGCCCGCCGTGCTTGGCCACGAAGGTCTTGCATTGCGCGATACGGGTGGACAGATCGGGCGCCTTGGCGGCCGCACGCCCTTCGGCCTGGATCTTTCGCCAGTCTTCGAGGGCCATCGGCGGTGCGTCATCGAGATCCGTGACCGGGGCTTTGGCAGGCTCGGGCTCGGGCGCGGCCTCGACGGGGGGCGTGGAGCCGGGTGCAGTGGTGCTCACGTTGCCGCTGGCGGCGGTGGAGCATGCAGTGGCGAACGGTGCGGCGAGTGCCGTGAGGACGATGAGCTGAGCCTTGGACATGAGAAACCCCTTCGTTCACGTCCGTACTCGGATGCCGGGCGTGAAAGGTTCCCCAGTCCCGGAATTGCGGACGCCCCCCTTGGACACAGGGAGGCGCACGCGGGTTCGTTGACAGTTTGTCTCCGGCTAGGCCCCACGGGGTCCGAGCGGGAGCGTGGCCTCGCTCTCGTCGCGATACCGGGCGACCGGCGTGATCACGGGGCGCGCGACCCTGCGGACCGGCTTGCGTGCCTCGTCGAGGAGCGCCGACCACTCGATCAACATCGTGTGACGCGCTGGCCAGCGCCCGTCTTCGCAGGTGAAGGGACCGCGGTGGGACGCGAGCATCGAGCGCACGGCCGCGACACCGCCGTGCCCCGACGACTGCGCGTGGATGACGAGGTCTCGATAGAAGTAGAGTTCCTGAATCCCGCGCTCATCACGGCGGGTGACCTTGAGGGGTCCGGCCAGGCGCCGCGCGACGGTGGCGGCTTCGTGAAGCGAATCAACAGCCAGCGCGGGGCGCCGGCGAACGAGGGGAGTCGGCTTGATCGCCATGGTTGCCAGCGCAGCTTGACCGGTCGCTGTCACGCCGAGGTCGCGGACCGGTGAGAACTGCGTTCGCCACAGCACGAGGATGTGCACGCTGCAGCCGGCCCGATGACCACGTCCGGGCCCGCGAGCCCCCGCGAGGTGAGGACGTTGGAGGCTCAGTCACGGGTGGCTGCGGTCGCATAGTCCCAGAAGCGGCGCGCCAGGTCGGCATTGCGTGCGTCGGCGCTCGCGTCCACGGCGACGCCGTCGCGGAAGTAGCGGCCTCCTTCATCGGGGCTTCCGAGCGCGCTGCTGCCGAGCAGGTAGGCCATGCTCGCCGCGGCGGTGTCCAGCGAGGTGGCCACCGGGGTCCGCGGCAGGATCACCCCCATCATGAACTTCTCGAGGCCCCGCATCTGGGTCGCGGCGGTCGTGGGAATGAACCCGGGCGAGATCACGTCGGCGCGCTGGTGCGGCGCCAAACGGCGGTCGAGTTCCGCCATCACCCACATCAGCGCTAGCTTCGAGTTCTTGTACGCCAAGCGCGACCCGTAGCCGCGTGCGAGGGTGGGATCGTCGAAGGAGAAGTTCACCTGCGCCCCCCGTCCGCCGGGCATGTGGAGCGACGAGCCGACGGCGGAGACGCGCGCGCCCTCGTCCAGTGCCGGTCGCAGCAGCATCGTTAGGGCCAGCGGTGCGACCGCATTGACCTGCAGCGTGACCTCCAGTCCATCGTCGGTCAGCGCGCGAGTCTTCGGAGGCATGAGCACGCCCGCATTGTGGTGAAGCACGTCGAATCGATGCCCGGCGGCAAGGATCTCCTTGGCGACGGCGCGTACGGAGGTGTGGCTTGAGAGGTCGACTACGTAGCCTTCGACGTCGGCGTCGGCGGCGACGGCCCGCAGTCGCTTCACGGCCTCGTTGCGGGCTGCCGCAGTTCGCGTGGTGATGACGAGACGGTGCCCCGCGCGAAGCAGTCGCTGCGCCGTCGCGAACCCCAGGCCTCGGTTGCCCCCGGTCAGCAAGATCGACTTCGGCATCGAGGCCGCATCGTACACGCTCAGCCGTCGTGAAAGCCGACGTCGTCGATGCGCAAGTCGTACGGCCCCGGCACGACGCGGCCGATGAAGATCGCGGTCACGTCGTAGCGGTCGTCCCCGAGCGTCCGAAGGTCGATCTCCACGTGTGTCCAGTCGGTCGTGACATCGAACTCGACCCGCGCGGGCTCGAAGCCGTTGCGGATCGTGAACAGCATGACCGCGTACGGCCCGGGAGCACCCCGCGTCCAAAACGAGAGGGACCGCTTGCTTTGAAGGTTGGCCGGTGCAAACGGAGTGGCGCCGAGAAAGACCATCGCGCCAGCCCAGGTTGGCTGTCGTTCACCGACGACGTCACCGACCACATGTAGCGCTCGGCCGCCACCACGACCGCCGTCTTCGACCGTCATCGTTCCCGTGGACGTGCCGCCGACGAAGTGGTCGGTCGAGACTGCCCAGCCGGCGCCGAATCGCGTGTAGGGCTGGCGCTCGAAATCGGACAGCAGTCCGGACTCGGACCCCTGCGGGGCGGGGGCGGCACGCTGGCTGCGGATTCGCGCCCACGCGGTCCGGGCGGTATCGTCGGTACATCCTCGCGGGTCGAACAGCGCGTCGGCTCGCGCCGGCACCTCGGCGACGGCTGCCCCCACGCCGGCGCGCAAGGGCTCGACCAGCGCCTCGAAATCCGACAGCGTCCACTCGAAGCACAACGCGACCTGCAGCGCGGTCTCGTCGTTGATAGACCCGGTCTCGCAAGCCGCGGTACGGGCGTTCAACCAGTGCTCCGCCTGCTCATCGAGCGCGTCGGCGGCTTGCGTCCAGGTGCTCAGGGCGACGCCCGGCTCTGCGTTGCCCAGCGCGGTCGCGGAGGCGTCTCGGACCTGTGGACCCCA
>CAYSPB010000399.1:4182-7562 GCA_964432695.1 uncultured Nannocystaceae bacterium | reverse complement strand
GGGAAGCACTCTTCGCGCTTTCCCGTGGACGGATTCGCTGGGAACGCCCAGGCGAGGAGCCTCAGCGCTTTTTTTCGGCGTCGCTCAACGGCTTCGACGCCTGAAAGAACGCGTTGCCGACGAGGCGCAGCACCTCGATGCCCTCGTCGAAGCTGTCGGTCAGCGTCTGGACGTCAGCGTTCGTCAGGTCGCCGGGGCGCTCGAGGTCGACCAAGCTGGTGCCGTCGCGCTCGACCTTCGTCAGGCACAGGCGAAGCGACTTCAGGACCGACGCCCGCGCACGTGGGAAGCCCTGGACGGCCTCACGCTCCCACAGCGCCGTGATCTCGTTCAGCTCGATGGCGTCGAGCCGTCGGCCGTGGAACTCGACCGGCGACCCCTTCAAGAAGTGCTGGACGGGCCCGAGGTCGAAGCGGGACTGCCCGGTGCAGTACACCAGCCACGGACAGTCCTTGCCGTGTTCCTTGAAGGACTTGTTGAGGGCCTCGGTGTCCCAGGCCTCATCGGCCGGGTGCACGAAGATGATGGGGGCGTCGATGCGATGGTCGGGTTTGCGGAACTTCATGGTGGCTCATCCCAGGTAGATGACGAACTTCGAGCGGCTCAGGGCGTCGGTGCTGGTCGCCAGCGCGTTCTCCAGCCCGCGCAGCGTCAGACTGCTGGTTGCGACGCTGTCGCCTCCGCGCCCCGGCGTGTTGAAGATCTCCGCGTTGGGGAACCGGACACTCGCGACCGAACCCGAGCGCCCCAAGCGGGTGACGCTGACTTGCTTGTGCTGGCCGTCGTCGAAGTCGGCGAAGAAGCCCGGCGAGAACGGGAACACGTCCACGGTGATCGTCGTGTCCGCAGGCTCCGAGGTGTAGAACGCGACCCCCTCCTGCGGGCCGTGCTGGCCCATGCACGGCTGCGAGACGACCGGGACGCCCGGCTCCACCGACAGCGTGGTGTTGCACACCTCGCGCAGCTCGGTCTCCCCGACGTTCGACAGCACGATCTGCGTGTCGGGACCGATCGCGAGTGGGTCGGGCTGGTCGCGGTCGGGCAGCGTCGGGCTGGGACCGTTGGGCGGCGTCGTGAACCGCGCTGCGGGCCCGGCGAAGTCGAGGGTTGCGAAGCTGTTGCGCTCGAACGTCATCGAGGCGAGCGCGAACTTGAGTCCGTTGACCTCGAACCCCGGTTCCCCGTTGCGCCCCTTCTGCAGACAGCCCGAGAGCGTGCTGCCGAGGTTCGCGGATGTGTCGCAAATGACGTCCTCGTCGATGAAGATGGTGACGCCTCCGCGGATCGTCTGGCCATCCTCGGGCACGGACGGCAGCTCGAGGTCGAGCGTGGCCTGGTTGCCCGCGAGTGCGACGATCTGTCGGGGGTGGCACAGGCCCGTGGCCGGGTCCTCCCAGGCCACCACCGCGCCGACGCGGTACGTGGTCGCGTCGTCCACGGTGATCGTCGTGGTGCTGTGTCCGCCGCCGGCAAGGGGCCGCGTCTGGACGAGGTGAATCCCGCCCAGCGCGTTCCGAAGGACCCGCACGAGCGCGGTCAGTGGCGGTACGATGTCGACGTCCAGCGGCGCCCCGAGTCCCGTCAGGTAGGTCTGCAGCGGCAGGCTCTCGACGTTCGACAGACCACGCTCACGCCGTTGTGTCTGGAACAGGCGCGTACGCACCTGCTCGGGGGTGAGCATCGTGTGCTGGAGCGTGTCGAGGCTGAGCGTGCTCGCGATGTGCGGCAGTTGGAAGGCCTCACCCGCGGCTTCGGCGTCTTCCCAGTCGGCTGAGGTCGACGGCGTCGCCGAGTCCTCCCCACTGGGACCGATCCCCAGGCCGTCGGTCTCCTCGTAGAACGTTGCGATGGATACGAAGTTGGTTGCTGTCATCTCGGCTCACAGACCCAGGGGCAGAAAAACGATGCAGTCGAAGGCATGCGCGCCCCAGCGCGTGCCCTCGTCGGGCTCGGGTTCCCAGTTCGGAAGGTCGAGCTGCGGGAGTCCGGGGATCGAGGCGCGGTGAAGCGCCTGCCACACCTGGTGGCCGTCGCTGCTCACCAGGTCGCGCACGTCGGTCCGCGACAACCCCCCGTAGGACGTCCACAGCCGCAACGTTGCCGGCCGCGAGATGCAGGCGCCGAACCCCTCGGCGTCTCCCTCCGCGATGCTCAGCTCGACGAACACGTTTCGGACGTCGGCGCTCGGCACCATGTCGACGCCCTCGACGGGGTTCCACCGGGTATCCCGCCGGTGCGGGTGACTCGGATCCAGCGTGAGCAGCGTCGAGCGGACCGCGGCGCAGATCTGGGCAACGGTTGCGGTGCTCATGATTTGGCGAAGAACGGCTGCCCGTAGTCAGGCTCGGAGGTGCGGTTCGCGGCGGGGTTGACGGTCTTGGTGCCGTGGGGCGCTTGCCCGACGAGCAGGTGCCGGACGAGCGCCTCGTAGTCGCGGCGACGGTCTTCGGCCCGGTTGGCGCCGGCATCGGTCCCGCCGTTCCATTCGTAGAGATACGACAGCGCCAGATGACGCAGCGCGACGTCTCGGGTGCTGCTCGGGAGGAACGTGGCGGGGTCCTTCCCCGCACTCTCCACCTCGGCCACGTAGTGCTCCCACGCGACGACGATGGCGTCGGAGACGGCGGCCCGACTGCGAGCACGCTCGTGGATGGTCGGGTCCGCCCGGCGGACGTACGCCTCGTCAATGGGCGGCGTGACGCTGAAGTGGTCCAGCGACACCGTGTCGGGCATCACGATGCGCTCGCCTCGAAGCGTGTACGACCACGTGACGAACAGGTCGGAGCCGCGCACCTCGTCGAGGTCGGGCAGCGGGGCCGAGACCTCGATGCCGTGCAGGGTCGTGGTGCCCGGCTCGTAGCGATGGCGCAAGCCGTGCTCGATGAACACGATGCCGCCGACGATGTCGCGCACCTGGCCGGCCTCCTGCCGCCCGTCGCCGCGCAGCATGTAGCGACGGCCGACCACCACCCCCGCGGGGTCAACCTGGACCCGTGCGGGGTCGGGCTCCCCGTAACCTGCGGCCGCGGTCACCGGAGCGTTGACGCTGTCTTGGGTGACCGTGAACGAGGCCAACGGGTCGCCGCCGTGGTCGCCGTCGAACACCTGCACGGCGACGGGCTCGTCACCCAGCAGCACCGGGGCACCGTTCGCCGGGTCGATGGGGACTCGGGTGATGCGCTGCCCCTCAGCGCTGCGGATGACTCTAAGCACGGCTGGCTTGCTCTTTCAGGACGCGGTTGGCGGTGGTCTCGGCGATTCGGACGGCGCAGGACACCTGCAGGTCGGGGCCGAGTTCCCCAACCTCAACAGAGGGACCACCTGGGCCCCAGGGCTCGACGCGGAAGCGGGGGTTCTCGCGGAAGAACTCCAGCTCGTCG
>CAYSPB010000399.1:0-4165 GCA_964432695.1 uncultured Nannocystaceae bacterium | reverse complement strand
CTCGTTGTAGGCATCGCGTGCGGCGTCCTGCGCCTCGGATCGGCTGTCATGCAGCACTGGGCTTGCCCTCCGCCTTCGTCGCCTTCGTGCGCGGCTTCTTGGTCTTCGCCTCGGCCTCGGCTTCGTCGACCCACTCCTTCGTGCCGTCCGACGCCGTTCCGGCCTTTGCCCGAAGCTCCTGCACCGCCTTGGGCAGCCTGCTTTCGGGGAAGCTGATCCCGTGCATGCCGACGGGGTCGCGCTGCTGCTGTTCCGCGAAACGGTGGTACGCGGCAAAGCCCTCGGGGTTGCCCTCCGCTTTGTAGGCATCCTCGAGGAGCATCCAGCCCTTGCGCTCGTAGTCGGGGTGAATGCTGATCGACGTGACCCGCCCACGCTTGCGGCCGGTTTTCGGGTCATCCGCCCACGTGATGATGAGCAGCGGGCAAGAGCCGTTGCGGGCGAAGAGGACGTCCATGATCTGCCCCGCACGCTTGGGCTGCGGGTCATGGCCGCGAACGATGTGTACGCGGATCTTCTTGCCTTTGGAGTCGAACTCGTCGGTGAATGGGATGTTGGTCAGTGCCATCGTGTCGTCTCTCGTTGGGGAATCGAAAAAGCCCGAGGCGCTCTGAGGCGCCCCGGGCACAAGCCAGGTCATTGCGGCCAGTCTGGGTCAGGCAGCTTCGTACTCGCCCTCACCCCGCACCTGGATGCCTTTGCGCGGCGAGGTTGGGCCGAAGCCGTACCAAGCGCGGAAGACCAGCTGCGTGACGGCACGGCCTTCGCTGTCGTCGCCACGGGTCGGGCGAACGTTCGGCAGCTCGGTGAGCACAGCACCCAGCGCGCTGCGCTCCTGTCCGGCAACGGTCATCACGCCGGCTTTCCCGGTCGCGACGTCCGGCAGGTTGTCGGTCTCGTAGATGTCGGTGCCTCGGATCCGTCCCTGGTACCCGGCATTCGAGCCGATGTTCAGCACGCCGCCGCGGTCGAGCAGCGTAGCCGAGGTGTTGTCGAGGAACTCGTGGAGCTGGTACGTCATCCCCGAACTCAGGGCCGCGACGCGTTGCCCTCGCTGCTTCAGCGTCTTGTGCAGGTAGATGTCCCGACGCAGTCGGTCCATGTCGTAGGCCTCGGTGACGGCCCCGGCGACGACGGGGAGCGAGGTCGCCGACGACAGGAAGTCGACGTCCATCCGGTCGACGAGGGCCAAGAGTGCCTGCGCCACGAGGGCCGCGGACACGCCCAGCGGCGAGGACTCTTGAGCCTCGTCCGAGCGTCGGATCCGAAATCCGACGATGCCCGCCGAGATTTCTTCGTGCGACATCGGAATCTCGCGGTCCTCGAAGAGGTCCGTTTCAGCCTTCGTGCCGAGCGGGACTCCCGTCACTCCGCCGCCGACGTCTTGCAGCTCCTCCCAGCGCGGGAAGGTCTGCGGGATGTTGCCCCGTCCAGGGCGGGCCCACACGAGGCCCATTCCGACGGGAACCTCGTAGTTGAAGGAGTCGATGAACTCGCCGATCTCCTCGATCGGGATGATGTCGTCTTCGTTCGTCGTCGTCTGTGCAATGTCGAGTACGGGCATGGTCTAGTCCTCTCTCAGTCCTTGCTGTTGGTTCGTGCGGGCGCGGTGCTGTACTTCGCAGCAAGGTCACGGGCTTTCTTCTTGGCCGGGCTGATGCGCTCGCCACCGATCCCGGGCATGCCGGGCGAGCCGCCGATGCCCCGCGGTGCGAACAGCTCCGGGGCGTCTTGCTTGAGGTGGCCGAGCATCGTGTCGACGAAGTCGGGCGTGGCCGCCTCCGGCGCGATGTCGATGCCCTTCGTGCCCTGGTGGGCCATGAGGGCTTGGACCATCACGCGGTTTGCCCCCTCGAGCTTGCCGACGACGGCGTCGACCGCTGCCGCGGCGCGCTGGTCGTACTGCATCTTGGCCAGCTTCCCTTCGAGTTCGGCGGTCTTGCCCTTCTCGGCTTCGAGGAGCTTCTCGAACTCCCCTTGCTCCGCGAGCCGCTGGTCCTCGGCGGCCTTTTGCTCGGCCTCGAAGGCGGAGACCTTCGCGGTCGCCTCGCTCGCCTTCTTCCTCTCCTCGTTGAGGAGGCCCAGGACGCGGTCCAGCTCGGCCTTGGGGACCGTGGAGGACTCGGCATTCGGCGTGTTGCCTTCACCCGTGGGCGTTGTGGGGGTCGTGGGGCCCGGCGTTTGGCCCGGCGTCTTACTCGCGTTTGGCATCGTCATCGTCGTCTCTTTCCTTGTTGGCGTCGCGCACACGGGGCCCCTGTTCCCCGTTCAACTGCGACATGGTCTTGTTCGCAGGGGCTTGGTCGTCCGAAGTCGGCGCCATCGACTGGTCCCGCTTCGTCATCAGCTCGATCAGCGGGCCTTGCGATTTGAGGTTCGCCGCGACCCGGTCGTGCAACTGCTGATCGGACGCGCCCGGCATCGTCTGTCGGATGCAGTCCGCGAAGGTGATCAGGCCCTTCGACAGCGCCCAGTTCTTCCACTTGATCTCCGCGTCGATGTTCTCGAAGCGGCGCGACAGCGGCGGGAAGTCGACGATCAGCGAACGGCGAATCTCGTCGGGGTCAGGAAGGCGTGCTGCGAGGCGATGACCCTGGCGCTTCGCGACGCGGACCGTCTTCGCCCACAGTTCGCGCTCGAAGTCGCGGGCGAAGGGAATCTGCTGGTTGCGCTGCTCGGTGAGCGCGTCGTGGGTGAACTGAATCTCGCTCTCGAGCTGGCTGTTGCCACTCGCACCGCTGGTGACCTGCCCGCCGTAGCTGCGCGCGATCGCCTTCATTTTCCACTGCTGGTGCTTGATCGCGTACTCGGGGTCGGTGTTGAGGTCGACGGCTTCGATACGCGTGTCCTCAGACCCACTGGTCCCGGTGTTGAGCGCGATACCGCGGTCGGGGTGCTTCGCCTGCCCCCGCGGCAACCTCGACAGGTCCCCGATCAGCGCCAGGATCTTCTGGTTCTGGCCCTTCCGGACGAGGTCCAGGCAGGCGTCGAGGTAGCTGATCGTGATCGTCGCGTCGACGAGCCGTTGATGCTGGTTACAGGTCCACCGCCCCGCGCCGTGGGGGCGCTCGAAGCTCAGCGTTGCGCCGGGGAACTCGCCCAGGCCGTGACGGGCCACGCCGATTGGCGTGAACCGGCTGTGGGTCTCCTCGGCGTAGTAGTGCCACGCGTCGTCATCGAGGACGATCGCCGCGGTGTTGCTCTCGTCGGCGAAGATGGACGGCGTCTTGAAGGCCGCGTTGATGTCCGGGAGCACCCGCCACATCGCCGCCAGCGGGGCGCCCCAAAGGTCGTCCGGGTTGTCGACGGTGTCGTAGAAGTGCGGCAGCAGCGTGTCGAAGGTCATCCGCGCACCGCGGAGGACAGGCACCACCGTCGTCGGACCGATGAAGTAGGCCTCCTTGTTCCAGCTCGGCGCATGGGTCTGAAAGCCAGTCTCCAGCACCAGCTCCCGCAGGGCCTCGTTCTCGTCCTCGGTGGCCCCGGGCACGTATCGCCGGGCGTCGTGCTTCCACACCACACAGACGCCGTTGGCGATGTCGAGCCCGAGGTTCGTTGAGAGGTTCACGAACTTCCCGAGGTCCTCGATCAGCTCCTTGTTGTCGTGCGCCGCCTCGATCCGCTCGTAGATGAGGTACGCGTAGTCCTCGTTGAGGATGTCGTACCGGATCCGTGCCGCGATCTTGTGTGGCGCGGCATGGATCGCCGACATGCGCTGATTGACCAACGCCGTGGCGTCGACCTCCGACAGTGCCAGGCGTGGCCTGGGGCCCACTGCGGGGCCGCTGAGTCCTCGTCCGTTCAACATGGTCACATCTCGATCTCAGGTGGGGTGAAGTACTCGGCCTTGAGCACTGGCCACGCGCCGTAACAAACGGAGTCCGTCGGGCTGCTCAGGCGATCCGAGACGGTCGTGGAACGTTTCTTGATGTTCCCGCGCTCGTCAGACTCCTGAACGCGGAAGCTGATGAGGGTCTGGCGACAGCGACGGCTGATCAGGAGGCGTGGAAATCTCGTCCCATCGGGCAGCGTGATCCGTTCGCGCTGCACCTTGTGGATGACGTTGAGCCTGTCGAGCTGCCCCGGGTTCGCGCTCCCTCGCCCCCGGCGGTGACACGGCAAGCACTCGAAGCCCTGGCGCCGCATCTCGAGCGCGTGGGTGCTG
>CAYSPB010000398.1:0-7564 GCA_964432695.1 uncultured Nannocystaceae bacterium | reverse complement strand
TACGGGTACTACCCCCCAACGTGAGCCATCAGGCAGGCCTTCACAGCCCGCAAAAGGTAGCACAGGGCGCGCGAAATCCGGCTCTGTGGGACCGCCCATGGTGGTCCGGGCAATGCCGAAACGCTGCGCACCCGTGCCGTCCAATTGCGGTGCAGCGCCGCGGTGGTGCCGTGGCGGGGTGGATTGGCGTACCGGAGCCGGCCGGGATATAGCGGGCCGGTGAACGTTCGCGCCGCGCCCGCTGACAAAGACGTCCCATCGCGGTCCGAGTTTGCGCTGACGGCTCGTTTGGGCCGCGTGCCGAACCGACTGACGCTCGCCGAGCTGCCCACGCCGGTCGACCGCGCAGCATGGCTCGACACGCCTCACGCCAAGGTGTGGGTGAAGCGCGACGACCTCAGCAGCGAGGTGTACGGGGGCGGCAAGGTCCGAAAGCTCGAGTGGATCCTTGCCAACCCTCCCTTCGACCGCGATCAGCCGATCTTGAGCGTGGGTGGCGTGGGCAGCCATCACTTGCTTGCGCTTGCGTTGTTCCTGCAGACCCAGGGTCGGGAACTCCATGGGCTCACGTTCACGCAGTCCCTCACGCCCCACGTGCGCAAGAACCTCGCCGTGTTGCTTTCCACGGGCGCGTCGCTGTGGAACGTCGACTCACGCGCGGAGCTCCCGCTGGCCTGGCTTCGCTATCACGTGCTGCGGCGACCTCCGGTCAAGGGCCAGTCCATGGCCGCCGGCGCCAGCACGCCGCTGGGCTGCTTTGGATTCGTCGACGCAGCCTTCGAGCTGAAGGCGCAGGTCGACGCGGGCCTGCTGCCTCGTCCGGACATCCTCTATGTCACCGCCGGGTCGGCCGGCACTTCGGCGGGCCTCGCCCTGGGGTTTGCGCTGGCCGGTATGCCGGTGCATCTGCGCATGGTGTCTTCGGTCGAGCCGTGGGCGTTCAACGCGATGATGCTGCATCTGAAGATGCGCGGCGCGCTGAAGGCGCTCATCGAGGCAGGACTCGAGACGCCGCATGCCACTCCGTGGGCGCTGATGCGCGAGGCTGGGGTGAGCTACTCGATCGACTTTGCGGAGGTGGGCGCGGGGTATGGAGAGCCGACCGCGCGAGGCCTCGACGCGGTAGCGGTCGCCCAAGAGCACGCGCTGAGCCTCGAGCCGACGTACACGGCCAAGTGTATCGCCGCGCTGCGGCGCCATGAGGCGCACGATGACGGCCGCGCACGCAACGTGCTCTTCTGGCACACCCACGCCGGCAACGACCTCAGCCCGCGGATCGAGCCGGGCTGGGAAGCTCGTAGCCCGGTCACGTTCGAGGCGCCCGCGTGACGTTCGGCGAGGCGGCTTGCCGGACGCCTCATGAAAGCAGATAGTCCTGCGTCCGTGACCGCGATCAAGCACGAGACGCTCCCCTCGGGGCGCCGCCTCGCCTGGCTGACGCTGCCGTGTACTGCAGACGGTCGCTTCGGAGAGGACCAGCTCGACGCGCTCGAGCGCGCCCTCGATGCGCTCGAGGGGGACGTCGACGTCGCCGGGATCGTCCTGCGCGGCACGCCGACCCAGTTCTGCGAGGGTCTGCGGCTCGAGGAGGTCGAACGGGTTCGCGACCGTCGCCGCCTGGCGTCGTTCGCAAGACGCGTGGCTAGGACGCAGGGCCGGATCGAGCGCAGCCGCCGGCCGTTTGTCGCCGCGATCGGCGGCCCGTGCTTCGACATCGGGATCGAGCTGGTGATGGCGTGTTCCAAGGTCATCGTTGCGGCCGATCCCGCCGTACGCTTGGGGTTCCGGCAGACGGATCTGGGGTTGCTTCCCGCGGGCGATGCGATCACGCGGTTGCCTGCGAGGGTCGGCATGGAAGCCGCGCTGGACCTCCTCGTGCGGGGTCGAACCGTGTCGGCCCGGGACGCGCAGCAACTGGGCTTGGCCCATGCGCTCGTGCACTCCTCGGGCTTGGAAGCGGCGGCCCGCGCAGCCGTGCGCACACGGACCGAAGACGACGGCGGCGTGCGGGAGCGGTTCGGATGGCGTCCCAAGTTCGGCACGCCCACGGCGATCCGGCACAAGCGCGCGCTCCAGAAGTGGCAGCAGGACGTGCGCGCCGGCGGCTACGCGCTCGACGGCGCTCGGCTGAGCATGCTCGATCTGCTTGGACGGGCGCGTTCGGGATCCGACGTTGCCACCACGTTCTCCGAGATCGCGGTCTCCGATGCAACCGTGGCCAAGCTCCAGACCTGGCTTCGCGCGCGGGTGCTCGAGGCCTGGTCGCCGCCGGACGACGTACATCCGGTTCCCGTGCGCCGGCTGGGCATCGTGGGGGGCGGCGTCGTCGGAGCCGACCTCGCCGTGGCCGCAGCGCGCGGCGGGCTCACGGTTCGTGTGCGGGAGAAGGCGCCACCGACCCTGGGGCGGGCGCTGGCGCGGGTCGAAACGCTCGTTGCCGAAGACCCCAACCACGAGCGCTGCACCAAGACGCGGGCGCGGCTCAGCGGCGGTCTCGAGCTGCAGGGCTTCTCCACCATGGACCTCGTGCTGGAGTCGGTGCCCGAAGAGGTCAGCGTCAAGCGGCGCGTGTTTGCGGAACTCGAAGACTGCGTCCGTGAGGACGCGGTTCTCGCCACGCACCCGCGGGCGACGTCGGTGGCGGAGATCGGTGCCCGCATGCGTCATCCCGAGCGCCTCGTCGGGCTGCGGGTGTTCCGGCCTCTGCAGCGTTTCCCGCTGTGCGAGATCATTCGAACGCCGCAGACCTCCGGTCGGGCTCTGGCCACGGCCGTCGACTTTGCACGCCGCATCGACAAGACACCGGTCATCGTCAACGACGGACCGGGCTTCTTCACGACCCGCGTGCTTGCGGCCTACCTCGCGCACGCAGGCGAGCTGGTGGCCGACGGGTTCTCGATCGCCGACGTCGATCGCGGCTGTCGGCGCGCCGGCTGGCCCATCGGCCCCCTGCAGCTGTTGGACTATATCGGGCTCGCGACGGCGGTCCGCGTCGGTCACGTGCTCACCGCGGCGCTGGGCGACCGCTTCAGCGTGCCGCAGTCGGTCGAGGCGATGGCGGCGACCGGGCGTCCTTTCTATCGTCGAGGGCGCGGCGTGGAGCCCGAACCCGACTCGCGGGTGGCGGACTTTCTCGGGGCCCCGACCGCGCGCGTCGGCGATCCGGACGAGCTCGGCGACCGGCTCACGCTGGTCGCGGCCCTCGAGGCCGTGCGCTGTCTGCAGGATGGGGTGCTCACGACGCCCTCCGACGGGGATGTTGCCGCCGTCCTGGGGCTGGGCTACCCGGCGCAGCGCGGCGGGCCGTTCCGCCATCTGGCCGCACGCGGGCTCTCGGCGACGCGCAGCCGCCTCGCGGCGCTCGAGGATCGGTTCGGCGCCCGCTACAAGGCACCGTCGTTGCTCGTCGAACTCGCCCAGCGCGGCGCCGACTTCGAATCTTTGGAGGACGTCTCATGATGGGTGGACGCATCGCCGTGGTTGACACGGTTCGTACGCCGTGGTCTCCGCGGGGTGGGGGGCTCTCGGGCATGTCCGCAGCATCGCTGGGCGCCGTGGCGACCCGCGAGCTGCTGCTTCGTGCCGGCGTGCTTCCGAGCGTCATCGACCTCGTCGTGGTGGGCTCGGCGCGCAGTGGCGCCACGGGCTCGCTGGGCGCGGAGGTCGCCTTCGGTGCCGGTATGGAAGCGGTTGCGCCGAGCGTGTCCATGGGAGATGTGTCGGGGGAGCGTGCGATCGCTGAGGCGTCTCGTGCCATCTTGTGCGGCGACATCGACACCGCGGTCGCCGTCGGCGTGGAGACGCCCAGCGACCTTCAGGTTGGCCTCTCCGCGCCGCTACGCGAGGCGGTCATGGGCACGCGCCGGGGCGAGACCGCGGGCGACAAGCTTCGCGCGTGGGCGGGCGTACGAGCGACGGACCTGCGGCCGACCGCAGCCGTCTTGCGCGACCCCGTCTCAGCGCAAACACTGGCCTCCGCGGCAGAAACCGTTGCCCTGCGTTTCGACATCCCGCGCGGGGCCCAAGACGCCTACGCGGTACGCTCGCATGCGCGGGCGCTTCGGCACACGCGGACGGGCGCTGCCGACGTGGTACCCGTGCCTGCGCCCGCGGGCGCGGGGGTGATGATCGTCGAACACGATGAGGGTCCGCGTACCGACGTCACCGCCCAGGGCCTGGGCCGCCGAAGCCCACTTGCCAAGGACGACGCGGGTATGCCGATCCCCGCGAGCATTGCCACCGTGACCTCCGGCAACCTCTCCACCGAGGCGGACGGCGCGGCTGCGGTCCTGCTGACGCGACCCGAGCTGGCCCGCAGTCGCGGCTGGACCACGTTGGGCGAAATCGATGGGGCCCGCTTTGCATCGAGCGACCCCTTTGCGCGGCCTCGCCTGGGCGGCGTCGTGGCGGCGAAGCGTCTGCTCGAGGAGAAGGCCGAGCGAGCCGACGCGCTCGAGGTGGTCGAGGCCTCCGAGGCGGCGGCGGCCTTCGTGCTCGCGATGGAGTCCTCGCTCCCCGGCCTCGACCCCGAGGGCGTCAATCGCTGGGGCGGTGCCATCGCGTTGGGGCGCTGCAGCGGTGGCTCGGGCGTCCGTTTGCTCGGCACGGCGCTTCGACGCATGGCGGCCGCCGGCGTGCAGACGGGTTTGGTGATCGGAAGCGGCGCCGCAGGACACGGCGCCGCACTGCTGCTTCGTCGCTGAGGGCCGGCTCAGGCCTCGGCGAGGATCTTGGTGGCGAGCTGACGGGCGAGGGCGCCGTCGATCTCGTCCTTGTGGTTCTTCATGAGCACGCCCATGAGCTTGCCCATCTCCTTTGGGCTGGAGATGCCGGCCTCGGCGATGATCTTGCGGACGAGCGCTTCGGTGCCCGCTTCATCGAGCTTCTCGGGCAGGAACTGCTGGCAGAAGCCCAGCTCGAATTTGGCTTCATCGAGGGCTTCCCCCGCGCGGTCCCCGGCCTTCTCAAGTTCGATGATCGTCTTGCCCAGCTGCTTGGCATAGGCGGTGAGCACTTCGAGCCAGAGCGCGTCGTCTTCTTCGCGGCCCTTGCCGGACTTGAGGATGCTCTGAACCTTGGCCTTGAGCATGCCGATGACGTTCTTGGTGGGCTCATCCCGCTCGCGGCGAGCCTGCTTGAACTTCTCCTGAATCTGGTCCTTCACGGACATGGGGCGGAGAGTAGCAGGGCCACTCAGCCGTTGCGGGCCTTGGCCGCGCGGATGGCCGCATAGGCTTCGGCGCGCTGGCACGCGTGCAGCTGTAAGGTGTCCTGGTCGAGGTCGCCGCGGTCGAGGGCGCGCAGCACCGTCCGGTGGGCGCGCTGGCTCAGCGGTGCGCCGGCCTGTACGGCTTCGACGATGGCGTCGACCGTCGCGTCGAGCGCGGTGGGGGCGACGACGTGCGTGAGAGCGCCGGCCTCGAGCAGCGCGCTCGCTTCGACGCGTTCGCCGAGCAGCAGCATCCGTCGTACGACCGCCGGCCCGAGCACGGCATGCAGCCGGCGCAGGCCCTCCGCGTGGTACACGACGCCGAGCTTGGCCGCCGGGACGGCGAACCAGGCGTCTTCGCGGGCGATGCGAAGGTCGCACGCGCACGCGAGCTCCAAGCCGGCCCCGATCGTCAGCCCGTTGATCGCGGCCACGAACGTCGCGTCGGCGCGCTCCATCGCGGCCGAGGCGTCGGCCAAGGGTGCATCGGGCGGCGGACCCTCGGCGCTGGGGTTGAGCGCGGTGAGGTCGAACCCGGCACAGAAGGCTTGGTCACCGGCGCCACGAAGCACGACCACCTCACCCTCGAGCGCGCCACAGCGCTCGGCGATCCACGCGAGGGCGTCGGGGTGCACCGCGTTGCGACGCGCCGGGTGGTCGAGTGTCCAGCGGACGAGGCCATGCTCGACCGTTTCGACGAGGCCGGGGGCGCTCACTCCGACCGGGTCCCCGCGGGCGCAGTGCCGGCCGGGGGCGCACCGCCAGGCTTCATGCCGTCGAGCGTGAACGTCGGCGTGGAACCGCCGATCTCGCCGCGGTCGTACGCGTCCTTGAGATCGTTGAGCATGCGAGCCTGCGGGGAGTCGGGGTTCTGCATGATCTGGCGGCGCCGCGCGTACGCTCGCTTGCGCCGCATCTCGGGCGTGAGGTCGGCGGGGTCCATGGCGAGGAGCTTCTTGTCCTCTTCGCTCAGCGGCGCAGGGGTCTTGGCAGACGCGTCGGCGGTGGGCTCGGTCTCAGCCTCGGCCGCGGGTTTGGCTTGGGCCTTGGACTCGTCGAACGTGGGCACGCCCGCCTTGGGCGCGGGCGCAGTGTCGGTCGAGGTGGACGAACAGGCGCTGACGAGCAATGCGCAGCACAGCAGGGGCAGTCGCATGCCCCCACCGTAGCAGCCCCGCGCAAATCAGCGCAGGCCCGCCGAGCCTTTGCGCAGCGCTCGGACCAACATGGCCGGGATGAGCGCCGTCAGGGCGACCTGGAGAACGCCGAGCATCGGGCTGGCCTCGAAGAGCAGGAACGGCGCGGGCACGTGGCTGAAGCCGTGCGGCTCGCTCGCGGCTTCGGTGAAGACCGCCGCGTGGGCCATCGCGAAGACGACCGCGCCCAGGCAGAACATCGCATACAGGCTCGAGACAATGCCCATCGGCACAGCGACCATACGAACGGCGACGAGGGCGAGCACGCCCAGGGCCCACGCGAGGTGGAACAGGCCCATCGCGCTGGGACGCAGCTCGGGGCCGAAAATGAGCAAGATGGCGACCAGGTGCATCGCCGCAAAGCCGGCGAGCTCGAGCATCGTGCGGCGCAAGGGAACGGTCCGCAGCGACGCGGGGCCGTCGCCCACCGGCACGCGCCCGGCGAGGATGAGCTGCCACGGGACGGCGGCGAGGCCGAGCGACACGAAGTACGCCGGAAGCGCGTCGTTGTGATCGAACTCGGGGATGACGGCCAACGCCATCATCAGCACCATCGCGGCTGCGCCGAACGCCTCGCCCCGGCTGAGCGAAACCTGGGTGCGGCCCTCGATGCGTCGGGTCAGCGCGCGACCCATGACCACCGCGAGTACGCCGTAGCCGAGCGCGGCGACCATGCTGATGAACACGGCGTACTCCGGCTCTCCTAGGTGCATGCGATGCGCAGGCACGAAGAGCTCGCGCAGTCCGTGGACGAGGCCGATCGGCGGCATCATCGCGATGAGGCCGGTGGTCTCGCCCTCGAGGTTCATGCCGAAACCGACGCCGAAGAGCATCAGCACGCACAACGCGGCGCTGAGCATCGTGGAGACGATGCCTGCCGCCCAGCGACGACCCAGCCCGAATCCGAGCAGCTGGGTGAGCATCACCAAGAAGGCCGAGGCTGCTGGCAGGAGCAGCAAAACCGTGGGCAGATTCGCCCATGCGCCCCCGATCGCCGCGGCGCTCAACATGACGAGCAGCGAGGGCACCGCGAGGAGTCCGCCCAATGCCACGCCCGAGGCGGTGAGCCCGAAGACGATGTCGACAGGACGAAGGCGCGTGCCGAGGATCGGCTGTAGCGTATTCTCGTGGACCTCCTGCGCGATCGCGGAGCCCGAAG
>CAYSPB010000397.1:0-7581 GCA_964432695.1 uncultured Nannocystaceae bacterium | reverse complement strand
CTTCAAGTGTGGTCACGACGCGCCGATCTACACGGTCGTCGAGGAGATCATCGAGAACTCCGGCACGCCCTACTTCTCGTTCAAGGACATCGACGAGAACAAGCCCACCGGGTCGATCAAGATCCGGACGGAGACCATCGGCTACTTCCTCAAGCGCTACCAGGAAGACCTTCAGCGTGAAGAGAACAAGCGGATGAAGGTCGCCGAGAAGATGGCGCAGTACCAAGAGGAGCTGCTCGCCAAGCTCGAGGCCGTGCACGCCAAGGCCACCGAGGACGAGCGCAACCGTCCGGACGTGCTCCTTCAGAAGGCCGGCCTCATGCCGCGCCAGGTGGAGAAGCGCTACCGCGACATGCACGTCGGCAAGCAGGTCAACGCAGCCCAGGCGGCGGTGTTGAACAAGACCGCCGGTGCGCACCGCGGTGCGGAGATGAAGCGACCCGACGAGGCCCCGCAGGCCTCGGCGCCGGCCGACAAGGCCGACGAGGTGTAGTCCTTGGGGGAACCTTCGGAAGGTTCCCCCACTGCGGCAGCGAAGCTGCCTTCGTTTCCCCCTCCAACGTTCGCCCTGTCCGGCTTGTGCTCGCTTCGCTCGCCGCGAAGGGGCGGCGGCGTTGAGAGGGGGTTCGTGCGTGTTGGAGGGGGCCTCGTTTCCCGCTCCAACGTTCGCCCTGTTGGGCTCCGGCTCGCTTTGCTCGCCGTGAAGGGGCGTTTTGAGGGCTGCGCTGCAGAACTTGGCGGGCTCTCAATCTGTGGTGGTTTGGGGGCGTTTTCGTGCTCTCGATGGGCTGTTAGGCTGGGGCTGCGTGGAGCGACCCACCCGAGCGCGGGAGCGCGTGGCGACGGCAGCGTTTGCACCAGTAGGCGGGTTGCTCGGTCAGGTGCTCGACGGTCGGTACCGGCTCGATGACGTGCTCGGCAGCGGGGGGATGGGCACCGTCTACCGCGCGACGCACGTCACCATCGGCAAGTCGCTGGCGGTGAAGGTCCTCGCGCAGGAGTTTGCGAACGACGAGGTCTTTCGTATTCGCTTTCTTCGTGAAGCCCAGGCGGTCTCGCAGATCGATCACGAGAACGTCGTCGATGTGACCGATTTTGGCGTCACGCCGACGGGCTCGCTCTACCTCGTGATGGAGATGCTCGACGGGCAGTCGCTCTCGGACCTGCTCAACGAAGACGGAGGCCTGGGTTGGGCGCGGGCCAAGCCCATCGTGATGCAGGTGTGCCGGGCGTTGGAGTCGGCTCACTCCAAGGGAATCCTGCATCGGGACATCAAGCCGGAGAACTGCATGCGGCTCACCCGAGCGGGTAACCCGAACTTCGTGAAGGTGCTCGACTTCGGTCTCGCAAAGATGCTGATGGCCGAGCCGGGGATCGAGATCTCGCTCTCTGCGAAGGGCGGCGTGATGGGCACGCCCGAGTACATGTCGCCCGAGCGCATTCGGGGCGAGCATCTCGACGCACGAAGCGACCTCTACGCGCTGGGCGTGCTGGCGTACGAGCTGGTGACCGGCTGCGTGCCGTTTGCGGGCGACCACTACACCAAGGTGCTCGACCAGCAGCTCAACGCAGCACCGGTGCCTCTGCGCAAGGTGGCGCCCATGCTCGACATCCCCGCGCCGATCGAAGCGGCCATCCTCAAGGCGCTCGCCAAGGACCCAGATGCTCGCTTCGCAACCGCTGGGGAAATGGCGGCTGCGCTCGAAGCAGGCGGTGGTGACGGTGTACCGCTGAGTTCGGGCTCCTTGCCCGCCGTGGATGCGGGGGCTGCATCTCGAGAGACGACGTATCGCCTCATCATCGTGACGCTGGTGCTACAGGTGCTGTTGTTGTCGGCGGTGGTCGCCGGTCAGACGCTCGGATGGTTCTGAGCCAGGGCGTTTCGCCGTGCGAGACTCAGGGCGCGTCGCCGCCGATGACGGTGAGCTCGCTGAAGCCACCACAGCTGGGGTTCTCGTGCCCGGAGAGCTCGAGTAGTACGCGGGTGGCCACGACGCCGCCGGTGTCGACGACGAACTCGCCATCGGGGTCGTTGGGCAGTGGCACCAGCTCTTCGTAGACGGGCGTGTCCCCGTTGACGACTCGAACGGTTGCGCTGTTGAAACCGAAACCCTGCCGGAACTCGTCGTTGCCGTGGGCAGCGTTGTCGGCAACGATGATCCGGTTCACGCACCGCTCGACCGGCAGAGACCAGGTGTAGACGCTGGGTGCGCCGCCGCCTTCAGGTCCGGTCGAGAACCAGGACGTGGAGAGGCTGCCGTCGACCGAGAGTGGGGCAGGGAAGCCGTCGAACTCGCTGGTCGCGGTGACGTTGCCATCAGTGGTGATGTTGTCCAGCTGGCTCGCGCACGGGTTGTCGCCCGTGGTCGGGTCGAGATCGGTCGTGCTCTCGTCGTCTTCGCTGGTCGAGTCTTCCTCGCTCGAGTCGAGAGTCGTGGGATCCGCGGCCGTCGTGGACGTGGTGCTGGGGTCGAGCGTCGGGTCGGTCGTGGGGTCGCTCGTATCGTCGGTGGTCGAGCTGGTCGTCACGGGCGCGGTGGTGGACACCGGGCCGGTCGCAGACTCTGGAGCGGCGACGCAGTTGCCGCTGCCGTCGACCCAGCCTTCGATCGAGTTGATGCCGGTGCAGGCGGCCGAAGGGTAGACGCAGGTCGCGGTTGCCACGACACAGGTTCCCTGAACGATCTCGCCGGCGGCGCCCTCCTGCTGGCAGTTCGCGTCGGACGTGCACTGGTAGGCGGGCGTTTCGAGGCAGCCCGCCAGGGACAGTGCCAAACCGCTCAACATCCACACGCGCACCATGCCGTTCAACCCCTTCATCGACGCTAGAAGCGTCCGGACAAGCTTAGACCGAAACCGGTTCGGGTCACCATGGCCGACGCGTTTGGCGTCTTGCTCGGCGCCGAGGGTCCCTTGCGCGCGACGATGACATAGCGAATGGCACCACCGATGAGCAGTGCGCCGCCCACGCCCATCACCGCTGCGCCCACGATGTACATGGTTCGCCCGGCTTCGACCTCGCCGTCGTAGGCGAGTTCCGTGGGCTCATCGACCGAGTTGGTGACACGGCTGCGACCGATGCCGAGGACGACGCCACCGGCGATCGCGGTCGCAGCACCGACGCCGAGCAGCGTGGGCGCGAGCCACTCGCCCTCGAGGGGAGAGCCGCCGTCGTCGCTCTCGTCCGGCGGGTCCTCGTCACCGTCGACGTCTTCGGGATCGGGTGGGTCGTCCTCACCTTCGACGTCCGGAGCCGGTGGTGTGGTGCCGACCTCGGCTTGGCAGTCGAGCAGGTTCACGCGCGCCTGATTCTCGATTTCGCCGCCAGGATTGGTTTCGAGGAAGTCCTGGTACAGGCGGACCGCCCGGTTGCAGTGCCCGCCGAGGCGCTCGGCCTGGGCCCACGCGTACAAGACGATCGGCCGCGGTTCGATCGCGTATGCCGTCTTCAGCTCCCGAATCGCGGTCTCATAGTCCTCGCGCTCTCCGGCGGCGGCAGCGGCTTCGGCGTGCTCGATCGCGTCGGGGTCCTGCAGGCCGAAACGAGACGGCGCCGCCGATGCCGAAAGAGGCTGAGCGAGAAGCGCGACCGTAAGCACGGCGCAGGTCGAGCGTCGAAGCGGAGCCCGCATCAGGTCCGCCGACACTATCAAATCTGCGCTGCAGCGCGCCCGATTCCGCCGTTCAGCCGCCGGGGAACAGCTCGTCGAGCTTGTTCTTCTTTTTTTTGGTCGGCGGCGGCTCGGGTTTCGGTGCCGGCGTGGGCTTTGGTGACGTCGACTTGGGCGTTCGCGATGTCGACCGCTTCTTCTTGCCCCGACGCTTGCCTTCGGCCTTGCTCGCGGCTGGGCTGGGCGTCGGTGCAGGCTTGGGTGCCGGAGTTTCGGCGACCGGCGGCGTGGGGTCGGACGGGGCAGGCAATGCCGCCGCAGGAGAGGGCGCTGCCGGGTCGGGATCGATCACCCCAGGCGGCAGCTCCGGCTCCTCCGCTGGCGTCGGCGTGCGCGGAGCATCGGCCTGTGTTGGCACGTTCGCGTTTGCCTTCTTGCTGCGGTCCCGCTCGTCGGCATACCAAAGCGCGCCCGCGAGAATCACCGACGCGAGGGCGAGTGCGCCGGCCACGATCGCAATCGCGGGAAGGTTGGAAGGCTCTGCAGGTGGGGGCGGCCGCCGGACGGAGATCACCGGGTTCTGGCTCGAGGACGGGGACGCCGCGGGGAAGCCTGTGGCCGGTGTCGTCACGGGCGGGGCAACTGCAGGCGGCGTGGGTACGAGCCCGGAACTGCTCGCGGGTGCCTGAAGCTGACCGGCAACGGGCGCGGGCGGACCCGCCGAGCCGTCCATGACCGTCGCGCCGTCGGGAAAGCCGCCGTCGGATACGGTGGCCTGTCCATCCACGCCGTTGAGGGTCGCGCTGCGCGGGAGCGGGATGATGCCGGAGGGGTCGTCGGTGGAGAAGAACGAGGGGTCGTGGGCGGGATGTGGCGTCGGTGGAATGACGCTTGCGACCCATCGCGTCAGGTGGGTCGGCGTGCTGAGCAGGCGGCGTCGCTCTGCGAAGTCGTACAGCGCCTTTTGCATCTCCTCAGCCGTGCTGAAGCGGTCGCCGGGCTGCTGTGCCACCGCCTTCATCACGATGCTCTCGAGCTCGGGAGGATAGTCGTGGCGGAGCGCGGTGGGTCGCGGACGCTCGCGGAAGAGCAGCTTGTGCATGACCGCGAGCTCGTTCTCCCCGCCGAACATTCGCTGTAGCGTGGTCATCTCGTACAAGACGGCCCCAATCGCGAAGATGTCGGTTCGACGGTCGACGGGATCGGCCACCGCCTGCTCGGGCGACATGTACGAGAGCTTGCCTTTGCGCGTGCCCGCCTGCGTGAAGCTCGTCAGCGCCAGCGCCTTGGCGACGCCGAAGTCGGTGATCTTCACGACGCCGTCGCCCGCGATCATGACGTTCGATGGCGACACATCGCGGTGGACGATGCCGAGCACGTTGCCGTCTTCGCCGCGGTAGTCGTGCGCGTAGTGCAGGCCGCCGCACATGCCCATCGCGATCTGGATGGCGTGCTCGAGCGGAATCGGTCGGGTGCCCTCCTTGAGCTGCTTGAGCAGCATGTTGAGGTCGGGCCCGTGCACGTACTCCATCGCGAAGAAGCACTCGCGCTCGTTCACGCCCTCGGCACCGAACACCTCCACGATGTTGGGATGCTTGAGCAGTGAGGCGAGCGAGGCTTCGCGCGCGAACATGCGAGCAAACTGGATGTCCTGTGCGAACTGGGGGAGCACCCGCTTGACTACGACGACCTGGCCCGCTCGCTGCGGATCGGTCGGCCGCGCCAGGAACAACTCGGCCATGCCGCCTTGCGCCAAAAAGCGCCGGAGCACGTACCCCTGGACGTGATGTCCGCTGGATACGGGTGAGTTGACCCCCGTCGTCACTGCGCCCTCATCGTAGCGTCTCGCGCCACCCCGAGGCGACTTTCAGTCCTCTGGACGACCCACGAAAAGGCGCGAAAACCGGAATCTGAACGGCGTTCGAGCTGGCGCGCAGTGCACTCCGGCACCGCGCGCAGCAAACGGCGTGCTCCAGGTTGCAGCGCGTGCGGACGTCGCACGTACTGCACACCGGAGCCCCTCAGCCGGGAACGACCGAGAACAGCGAGAACCCGGTCATGTCGCTGTAGGTGTACGAGTCCTGCAGACCGGTCACCGTCAGCGTGATCGGGTTGTCGGGCATCGAGGGGTCGAGTCGATACGCGTGCTCCGAGTTCCGCGGGATCGCCCAGACGAACCCGTCGAAGTCGACCGCCACGCCCCACACGTGGTCGTCGCCCGGTTGCACGACCGGTAGCGTGACGACCGTATCGAGGGTCTCGGTATCGACGCCGAGCACGTTGCCGTGCGCGCCGCGGTAGAGCACGCCGTTGCCGTCCCCCATACATCCGCCGGTGTGAACGTACGCCCCTGGGTCGACGGCCTGCGCGGTGGCCCAGGTTTCGGTGGCCGGATCGAAACGGTGCGTGTCGCGGCCGCAGATCCACACGTATCCGTCTTGGGTCACGGTGATGCCGTAGCCGTTATGGACACCTTCGACGTCCCACGCGTCGACGCTGTTGTCGAGCGCGTTTACCCGCACGAGCTGTCCGCCCTGCAGCTGCGAGAACCACGCGTTGTCTTCCCCGTCGACGGCAGCTCCGTAGAAGCCGTGCGACTTCAGTGGGGTGTCGGGCATCGGGATCGTCTCGATGACCACGCCCGTGGCGCCGTTGAGCTTGGCGATCTCGAGCGAGCCGGCGACGCCGTTGTCGAGGTATGCGGTAAAGACGTCGACGCCTTCGTACTCGCACGTCTCCTCGTTGAGCGTGCCGTTGGTCCACGCCACCGGACGGTTGTTGTTGTGGGCGATCTCCGTGTACCAGGCGACGCATTCCTCTTCGCCCCACGGCAAGATGTCCTCGGGCCCGCTCGAGGTTTGAATGCCCGGAATGCCGTTGCTCTCCAGGCAGTCGCCGGCGTCGGCGAATACCTTGGTGATGCCGCCGCTGCGGTTGGCCACCACCACGTCGCCGAACCGGTTCACCGACGTACGTGATGGGTTGCCACTGCCGTCGGGCCGGGTGATGTAGCGGCCGAGCTCGACCCCGGTTTGGGTGTCGATCTTGGAGATGGTGCCTTGCGAGCTATTGGCGACCCAGATGTACGAGAACTCCACGACCTGATCGCCGTCGGGCGTGCAGTTGTCGACGGGGCCGCCCGTGGTCGGGTCGTCTCCGCCTTCGGTCGAGCTCGAGTCCGCTCCGCCACCCGAGGTTCCGTCGATACTGGTGCTGCCATCACCCTGGCTCGCCGACTCCGCCGTGGTGGATCCGGCGCCCGTGGTGGGCATGCCCGTTCCACTGGCGCTGCCGGATGCCGTCGGCGTCATCGAGTCGGACTCGGATGCTGCGGTCGAGGCGTCGCTGGCACTTGCACCGACGCTGTCGATCCCGCCGCTTCCCGATGCAGACGCCTGCGTCTCCGCCCCGCCTCCAGAGTCGCAGGCTCCCAGCCCGACGGCCATCATGAGTGAACACACGCGCAGTCCCCCGTAACGCATGTAGCGACGCTAACACGATGAAGCGGTGCCCAAGGGTTTCCCCCGGAAACACCGCGAAAAGGGGGGCCTGAAGCCCCCTGGCGCGTGGGGGATGAGGGCCGCGCGTTGGACGCTGCGCTAGCGACCCGCAGCCCGGCGCAGCCGACCGGCGATCAGCATCGCCACCTCGAGCGCCTGCTCGTAGTTCAGCCGCGGGTCGACGCGGCTGCGGTAGTCGCGATGCAGGTCGGCTTCTTCGAGGCCCGTGGAGCCGCCGACGCACTCGGTGACGTTCTCGCCGGTCATCTCGAGGTGCACGCCGCCGAGCGTGGTGCCCACGCGTCGGTGAATCTCGAAGCACTGCTCGAGCTCGGAGACGATGTTGTCGAAGCGACGGGTCTTGATGCCGTCGGCAGTGACCTCGGTGTTGCCGTGCATCGGGTCCGAGGTCCACAGCACGTTCTTGCCCGTCCGCTGCACCGCTTCGAGCAGCGGCGGAAGTTCGGCCT
>CAYSPB010000396.1:0-7590 GCA_964432695.1 uncultured Nannocystaceae bacterium | reverse complement strand
GGGCCGCGGTGTCGCCGTTCGATCCGGTGGCCGTGCGTCACGCAGCCGCGGCTCTCACGCGGCCCCGGCTCGACGGTGCCCTCGACGTGTTGGGCGCGTCGGCCTCGACGCGGGCAGCCGTGCAGGATGCGGTTCGCGATGCGCCGCTGTCGGTCGGCGAGCTGGCGCTCAAGGGCGGTGCGCTCATCGCTCAGGGCGTCTTGTCACCCGGGCCCGCGGTCGGAGAGACCATGCGCCGGCTGCTGGCGTGGAGCTTCGAAGACCCGGCGCGCAACACCGCTGCGGCCCTCATCGAGCACGCACGGACGCTTGCTGCGTGAGGTCATCGCGACGGTACAGCTCCGTCACGACCGTGTGGTGAACCTGTGGCGTGGCGATCCTCGTGAGGCTGGACGCGCGCATCAGCGCCTCGCGCCGCTGCTGGGTCAGGCGGTGGAAGCGGTCGCTGAGCCTCGTGCGCAGCGCGTCGCAGCGGGAAGGGGACAGCCCCGCGGCGCGGGCATGGGCGACGTGGGACGTGACGGCGGCATCGTCGGCCGGTCCTCGATGCCCAAGCTCCACGTTCGCCAGGACGCCGCCCGGCTTCAGCAGGCGGCACAGTCCCTCGTAGTACGCCGCGCGATGTCCGTCGTCGGGGATGAAGTGTCCAACGAGCGCGACCACGACGGCTTCACAGGGAACGTACGAGGTCGGGGTCGGCACCGCGTCTTGCAGCACGCGTACGCGCGACTCGAGGCCGGCGGCGTCGATCGCTGCGCGGGCCGATGCGACCATGGCCGGGGCAGGGTCGAGCCCCACGATTTGGGCGTCCTCGAACTTCATCGCGAGTGCGAGCAGCTCGTGGCCGGGGCCGCAGCCAACGACCGCGACCGATGCGGGGACATGCCCGAGCGCCATCGACACCATGCCGGGCAGGCGTGCGTGGACGTCGTCATAGCCGGGGACCAGAGCCCGGATCTCCGCCTGGTACACCGCCGCGTCGTCGAAAGCCTTGGCGGCGCTCATCCGCGACCCCAGTACGCGCGAGAGCGAATCGCCGCGCCACGGATCCCCATGGAGAGCAGGCGCAGTCGGAGCGCGCGGACAGCCGCGCCATGTCCATTGACGAAGTACACGGTCCGCGGCGTGGGGACGATGTTGCGCTCGACCCAGGCCTGTAGCCGCTCTCCGGGGCGAAGGGGGCGACGGCGCAGATCGATGAGACCGTCGAGCGCCAACAAGCCACTGGCCACGACCGGACACGATGGACCCCACTCGTACGCGCCAACGAAGGTCGCTTCGTCGCGTCGCTGGCGTCGAATGGCCTCGAAGAGCCCCACCGTGGTTTCATCGCCGAGCAAGACGATCCGATCGGCGCCGCGGGTGCGGACGTCGAGGTCCGGCTTCGGGCCGAAGAACCGAATCGTGTCACCGGAAAATGCCTGGGTGACCCACCGCCCGCCGGGTCCTCGATCGTGGGCGACGGCGAGAATGTCGAACGTGCCGCGGGCGAGGTTGAGACCGCAGACCGTGTAGGTGCGGTGCTTGTGTCCGTCCACGGCAACGAGCACGCGGTCTCCGAGATGCCACGTTCGATCGACCGCGGCCGACGAGAAGGTGAGGCGCCGAAACCCCGCACAGATCCACGTTGCTTGCCGTACGACGGCGTGATGAACCGTCGCGGCCTGGTGGGCTCGCGCGAGGTGATGGGTACCGCGGGGGCGGAGGTAGGGTTGGTGAGAACGCCGGATTCTGGGCATGCGGGCCTTCAAGACAGCAGAGGAGGAATCACGTCGGCGAGCAGGGCGACGGTGATCGCAAGGCCCGAAGCGATCGCCACCCAACCGACGCGTCGGACGCGACGCAGCTGCCACCACATCATCAGTCCGGTGATGCACCACATCGCCAGGCACAAGGCCGTGAGGTCGACGATGAGTGCATGGATCCAAGCCGCCCCGAACGCGTCGGGATACACGTGCGTCATGTGCAAGCGCGCGAGGAGGCGAGGAATTCGAATGTCTTTGTCCGCGAGCGGCTCGAAGGAGACTGCGCCATCCTTCGCCACGTAGTCGACCTGCCACGGCTCGCCATCGATCGTCGCGGCGAAGCGAAGCGTTGGCGTGGCCTCGAGAGATCGTGAGGACTCGACGTCGTCGTGCGTTCCGGCGACCGCACCCGCGAGGGCCGTCCATGCTTCGGCGTCGTGGCCGGGGACGTCGATCGCGGTCAGGCCTTCGAGTGAGACGGGGCTACGCTCGCGAGGACGGATGCGCACGCCGTGCGCCCCGAGGCCCGAGGGAAAGCGAACGCTCAGCGATGGCTCGGTTGCATCGCGTCCCGAGGCGCGCAGCGATCGACGCAAGCGTGGCGCTGGCTGTTCGAGAACCTCAACCTCGGGGCCGAGCGCAAGCGCGACGGCCTCCGCGCTGCGCTGAGGCTGCAGCAGGGGATACGCGTCGATTTCCACCCGGTCGCGGAGCCTGAATCGCGTTTGCCCATCGTCGGGTGCCGACCAGCTCGGGTGATTGAAGAGCAGTCCGGAGACGGCGTACAGCAGCACCCACGGCACGAGCGAGAGCCCGCAATAGAGGTGGATGCGCCGAATCCACAGCCGGGCGCGTTGAGCCGTCGACCGCATGTTTTTGAGCCTGTCTTAATGAAAACGATTGTCAAAACCATCGATAAGGTCAGCATTTCAAATGCTATTTGATGGTAAAATGTTTTAGTTTTGCGTTTCGTATTCAAAATTAAAGCTAGTAACGCATGGAGTCCGATTCTCAGTCTGGTCCGCGGACCCTCGTTGCGTCTAGTTCGATCGCCAGCGTCGAGCCGTGCAGTTGTGGGGTCCTGCAGGTGCATTTCGCCCCTGTATCGATGCGTTTCGCGAGCAAGGCCTCGCGCTGCTTCACGAGACGGTGACGGCCGCGTTGCTCGAGCTGTATCGACCTAGCCAGTCAGCGGGGTGGGGTGGAGCGGCGCTGTTCGGGAGTTGTGACTGCGCTCGGGGTCGAGCCTGAGCGCGGTCACAAGGGCCCGGCACCGGCCCGCCCGCGCGCGAGGGCGGTGTGGTATCTCGCTGACGCGCGGACGACTTGGCGGCTAGCCACCGCGCACGCTGCCAGACTCGTCGAGGCGAGAGTCTGGCGTCGCGTCCTGCTCGCCTCGTCGAACGAGAACACAAATGTCCAACCCCCAAGTTCTGGTCACCCAGCCCGCTCCTGACTTCACCTGCGCCGCCGTGAGCCCTGGCGGCGAAATCGTCGAGAACTTCAGCTTCTCGGCGTTCGCGAAGGACAAAGTCGTCGCGTTGGTGTTCTACCCGCTCGACTTCACTTTCGTGTGCCCCTCCGAGCTGATCGCGCTCGACCACCGCGTCGAAGCGCTCAAGGAGCGCGGTGTCGAGGTCGTCGCCGTGTCCATCGACTCGCAGTTCACCCACGCCGCGTGGCGCAAGACCGCCATTGCCGACGGCGGCATCGGCCCCGTGAAGTACACGATGGTTGCGGACACCAAGCACGAGATTTGCCAGGCCTACGGCGTCGAGCACCCCGACGGCGTCGCCCTGCGCGCGACCTTCCTAATCGACAAGGCCGGTAACGTCCGCTCGCAGATGGTCAACGACCTTCCGCTGGGTCGCAACATGGACGAGGTCATCCGCCTCGTAGACGCACTTGCGTTCCACGAGGAGCACGGCGAAGTTTGCCCGGCGGGCTGGCAGCGCGGCGAAGCCGGCATGAAGGCGACGACCGAAGGCGTTGCCGCGTACCTCGGCGAGAACGCCGAGAAGCTCTAAGCGCCACGACGCTTCGAACGTGCCTGCGCCGGGAAACCGGCGCGGGCTTTTTCTTGGGCGCTACAGACCTTCGAGGTGGGCCTGCTGCGTGATCCGGGCGTCGAGCGTGACGAGGCCGCGCTCGAGCATCCGTACTGGGCCGAGGTCCACGCTGAGAACCCGCGCATCGGTGCGCGAGAAGAGAGCGCTGAGGCGGCAAAACAGCGTCGCGAGACCCGGCACGTCGGGGTCGGTTTGGCGCCGAAGGGCCGGCATCGGTGCCCGGGAGAGGACGGCGTGCGCAAGCGCCAAGGCGTCCTCGGGGCTCAGGGGCAGCAGGCCAAGCGCAGCCTCGACCGGTGCGCTGGCCCCTTCGATGCGTCCGTACACGACCACCTGGTCATCGGACAGGCGCCGTGCCCCACATCGAATGTCGACCCCGTCTTCGACCATCTCGGCCACGACCACGCCATCGACGCGGGCGGTCGGGGCCTCCCGCTCGACGTTGTCCATGATGGCCGCATAGGCGCGACGAACAGCGGATGCGGTCCGCAGCGAGAGCATGACGCCACCAACGTCGGTCCTACGCCGCAGGTCGGGGCTGAGGGCCTTGAGCACGACCGGGTAGCCGATGCGGTCGGCGAAGCCCGCGGCGCCGCTGGCCGAGTTCGCGACGGCCTGGCGCGTCACGTCGAATCCGAAGCCGCGCAGCACCACCTTGCTCTCCTGGTCGGTGAGAATCTCGGCGGCGTTGCGCAGCAGTTCGCTCGCGCGCGCTTGGCCGTCGTCGTCGAGGGGCTCGAGGTCGGGGGCGCCGCGGCTCATCGCGGCGTCGTGGGCTCGCGCGCGCAGGAGCACGCGTTGGGCCAAGAACGCTGCCGTCGGCGCCTGCATCGCGAGGTCTCCATCGGGTTCCACCATGCCGACCGCCGCGCCGGTGATCGGCAGCGCGCGACGGGCTTGCGTCCAGATGGCGAGCTGCTGAGCGGTAGGGGGCGTCGTCTCGCCACGGTGCTCGAGGCCGTCGAGCACGCCGGCCAGAACGCGCGGGGCAGGAAAGACTGGGCCAGTGCGCCGCTCGAGCGCATGGGCAGCCACGGTCGCCAAGAGGATGGTGTCGTCGTCGGTGTCCAGCGCCGGAGCGTCGACGCCCAGCGGGACGAGTACGGCGGGCGCATCTCGTTCGCGGACCCACTCGACCCAGCCGCCGTGCAGCGCATCCCGATCCAGCGTGCCGGCGATGGACAGGCCGGCCAGCGATGGGTGGCGCAGCAGCGTCGGCAACCACGCGGGCGTGGGCGAGAGTCGTAGGGGGAGGACGCGGGGGGTGAGGGCGCGGGTGATGCCCTCGAGTTCGTCGGGGGCGTGGGCGCACGCCACCGCACGGCCGGGGGTGCGGGTGCCGAGGTCTTCGACGTGCAGGACCGCGTTGGGCCCCAGGACGTGGGTCGCGAGGGCAGACCGGTCGGCGGGCGAGAGGTCGTCTCCATCACCGAGCAGCACCAGGAGGTCCACGGGCGTGCCGCGGAGGGCCCGCAGCAGCGTGGGGGAGGGTCGGACCGCCACGAGCACAAGGGCACCGTCCCGTTCCTTGATCGCCTTGGCGAGGTCGCGGTCCTTCAGGGAGGAGCCGGGGCCGCTGTATCGGCCGTCGTCCGCCGCGGCGGCGGTGAGCAGGACGCGGGGGGCGGCCCCCCGGGCGGGCCACAGAGCCTCCACGATGCGGGAGGCTCGGTCGGCCTGTGCGGGACTCAGTCGCTCGCCCGAGTCCACGGCCCCTCCCGGACGCTCGTGAGCACGTCCGGCCACACGCCGGGCAGCACCCAGTCGGCTGAGGCCCACGCGGGGGGCACCGCGGCATCCGGGCTCACGTCTGGTCCGGGCAGCAGCACGATGCGTCCTCCGTCGTCACGCGTCTCGAAGCCTCCGGGCAGCGCCATGCCGCCGGGGGTGAGCAACACCGTGGTGCCACCCCCGCGGTGTGGTGCGTCGGCCCAGGTCGTTGCCGTCGCGCCCAGCTTTTCGAGCGCGCCGAGGACGAGGGGATCGGTGCCTTCGGGGGCGATGAAGCCACAGCCGGGGCCACCATTGATCTGGAAGGGCGGAGGCGCGCCCTCTTCGCGAACCCACGCCGGTAGATCGACATCGTCGACGTTGCCCTCGTATTCGGCTTCGACGTCCGCGTCGAAGCGGTGCCACGGCTGCACGCCGGCGACGACGGCTGTCACCGCGTCGGCGGTGGCGTAGGGAGGCGAGCGACGTTCGATCCAGCGTGCGATCGCGGGACCTTCGGGGAGCTGCGCGACGAGTCCGAGGCCCTCGGCGGTGTGCGGCACCATCACGTGCACCGGATTGAGGCGCTCGCGCAGGTTTTCGAACCCCTGCGGGCCGCAAAACAACACGGTGTCGGCGCCAAACCGGCCGGCGGCCTCCACCAGCCCTTGGTCGTTGGCCCCTGCATCTCCGCGGCACACGCCCGTCACGCTCGCCCCGCGGTTCGAGGCAATGTCTCGGGCCCAGCACAGCGCGACCGCGCTCGCGGGGTGCAGGCCGTGAGGCGTGCGCTGCAGGTGAACCGCAATGTGGGCCATTACTCGAGCCCGTACTTGTTCTTCACCGCTTCGAGCTGCTTCTGGTACTCGATTTCGAAGCTCGAGGTGCCTTCGCTGAGGTGCTTGAGATGGCGTCGAACTTCGCGGTCGAGATCGTCGTCGGCCTGCATGTGCCGGCGCAGCACGTCCTTGAGCATGCGGCGAAGCATCACGTCTTCGGCGAAGATCTCTTCGACGAACTGCGAGCGCATGAACAGCTCGAGCAGCTGCGTCGCGATCCAGTTGACCGACTCGTCGCCGATCGCGAAGTCCTCGCGCTCGGCGAGCTGACGCTTGGTGCGGAACAAGTCCGAGTAGGGCAGGCCTCGCTGCTCGAGGATGTCCTTGGCGGTCTCGGTGAGCTCGCGATCTTTGCGGAGGTACTCGCGCAGGATCGACTCGACGTCTCGCTTGAACTCTTCTCGATCGTTCGTCTCGATGTGGCCGGGTTCGACCAGCGCTCGCGAGACGGCGTCGGTGATGTGCGAGATCTTGCTTGCGTAGAGGCGCATGAGGATCGCGCCGAGCATAGAGGCAGCCGGCCGGACCCGTCAAAGCACCGCGGCGTGGGGGAGCGCGCATCGGGTCCCTTGGTAGCCTCGGGGCGAAATGCCCCCCGAACAACCACGACTGCTGGTCTCCGCTGGCCTCGTTTGGCTCACGCGCACCCGGGTCCTGCTGCAGCGCCGGCCGGCCGACGCGCGTCACGGTGCCGGCATGCTCGAGTTTCCCGGCGGAAAGGTCGAGCGCGGCGAGTCCCCGGCGCGGGCCCTCACGCGGGAACTCATCGAGGAGTGGGGGCCCGCGGCCGACGCCCTGCGCGTGGGAGCGATCGCCGAGGTCCTGCATCACGTGTATCCGCCGCCGGGCCCCGAAGTCGTCTTGCTGGTCTATCACGTCGGCGGCGCAGCCTGGGCCGAGGACGACGGCGCGGCGGCGGTGCTCGAACCCGGTGCCTCGGTCAGTGCGCACGACGTGTCGTCGCTGCCGATCGAACAGTTCCTCGAAGCCGACCGTCCGTTCGCTCGCCGGATTCAGGCCGGCGTGGTGCGGCAGCCTTGAGACTCACGAGCCCGACCAGGTCCGCTTGCGGCCGGTGTCGATGTGCACGAAGCCGCTGCGTCGGTACACGCCGACGCCGCCGCGGTGCTCTCGGAGCAGCCACGGATAGAGTTCGCCGACCGATACGCCCGCGAGGTTGAAGTCGATCGCGTGCCCTTGGGTGTGCTGGCTCTTCAGTGCAACCTC
>CAYSPB010000395.1:0-7603 GCA_964432695.1 uncultured Nannocystaceae bacterium | reverse complement strand
AAGCCTGGGCCATGGGCGCGCGCTCTGGCGCATACATGGCTCTTGCAGACAGCCAGACCCCCGAGCGGCTCGACCTCGACGGCGCCGTCTTCATCCCCCGCGACGACCCTGAGCTCTGGGTTCTCGACAACGACGACCTCGACAGCGGTGGCCGCCGTATCGGTATGCGCCGATTGATGCCGCGGCAGACTTCCGACGACGCGCTGCGCTTCGGCACCATGGAAGACGCGCAGCATCACACCCCCGAAGGCGGGCTGCAGGACTTCGAGGTGGTGCTCAGCGGGCCTCAGCGCGCGTGCATGTCCACCGGCACCCCGGGCGCACGCGCATACACATGTGGCTCCGGAAGCGACGCGCGCTTCTTCAGCGGCGCCACGGCGCCCAAGGGCGAGGATCCGGTCCGTCCGCCCCGCAGCTCCGAAGTGCCGGACCTGCAAAAGACCTCCTGCGAGGACGGCGGTGTGCTGCTGTCCTCGATCGACCAGGACGACTGTGGCTACAATGTGTCGGGCTGCTGCTTCGCCACCAAGGATCGGGCCTGCAACTCGATCGGCTGCGGCCCCGATGCCTGCCAGACAGTGGCGAACGGCCAGATCCCGACCGTCACCTGTGGCGTCGGCACGGGCTTCCCATACCCGTAGCGCTCAGCCGGCGACGGCGGGCACGGTGCATCGTACCTGCGCCGGTGCCGACTCGAGAACCTGACACGTATCGCCCTCGCACCCTGCGGCTGCGCACGCGCTCGCATCGTCGGGATAGCAGCACCCCGAAACCTCGTACAAGCAGCCCTGCAACTTGCCGTCCCACGGCGAGCCCGAGGCTCTGCAGCCTCCGGGCGCCTCGGCCTCCGCCGGGGGCGGCGTCTGGGATTCGGCGGGCGGGGGTGCGTCGGGACGCGTGTTGGCCTCGTCGTCGAAGGTCGGTGGCCCCTGCCGCGGCGGAACGGGCTGGGTCTTTGCGCGGCAGGCGGTGAGCACCGTCCCAACTGCCAAGAACATCATCAGCCGTCGCACGGCGAGAGCGTATCAGCCGTGCGGCTCAGCCCGCCACGAACGTCGGTTCCCCCTCGCCACGCGACACCGCGGCCAGTGCACGCTCGGCCCAGGGCAGCTGTTCAGCGACATCGAGCGCCAGTGGGACACAGGCCTGCTCCGCCGCCAGCACCCCTGCCCGTCCGTGCACGCTGACCGCGACGTCGGCAGCCGCTTCGGCATCGAGGCCTCGACCGAGCAACGCGCCCACGGCCCCCGCCAGCACGTCACCCGACCCCGCCGTTGCCAGCGCAGCGGTGCCCTCGGTCGCTACGCGAAGCCCCTGCGGACCGACCACCACCGTGCCCGCGCCCTTGAGCACGACGGTGGCCTTGGTGGCCACATGGATCGCCGTTGCGGCCTCGATGCGGCGCGCCTGCACCCGCGCAGCACTCCATCCGGCGTTCGGTTCGACGCGATCGAGCAGTCGAGCCGCCTCCCCCGGATGTGGCGTGAGCACGCGCGGGCCCCTCGCGTCCACGTGCAGCGGCACATGATCGAGTCCACTCGCGTCCCAGACCGCCGGCCTCGCGTCGTCGGTGTACAACCGAGCCATCGCGGTGGGGTCCGGGACGTCGGTGAGCCCAGGGCCCACGACCAAGGCGCTCGCACGTACCGCCCACGGTTCGGCCCACGGCGCCGACATCAGCTCGGGCCTCGACGACGCTCCGATGCTCGTCGCGCCCGGAACCACGAGCGTACACAATCCGGCGCCCGACCTCATCGCGGCGATACCCGCGAGCACGGCTGCCCCAGCCGTGTCCGGGCTGCCTCCGAGCACGCCGACGTGGCCACGATGTCCCTTGTGGCCAGCCGCGGAGAGTGTGCGCGCCTGCGCAAGTCGGTCTGCGACGACGCGCGCGAGCAGCAGCTCTCCGGACGCGGCCGATGACGACGGCGGCGGCGTGATGCCAATGTCGGCAACGACCACCGACCCCGCATGCCCTCGGCCTGGCGTGACGTGCAGCCCAGGCTTGGTGCGAACGAACGTGACGGTGCAATCCGCTCGAACCGCGCTCGTCGGCACCGCGCCCGTATCGACATCCACCCCGGAGGGCACGTCGATCGAGACGACGGGCCCTTCGCGACCCGCCAGCCACGCGATCGCATCCGCCACGGCGCCCCGTGGCGCCCCGCGAGACCCCGTCCCGAGCAGACCATCGACCCACGCAGCGCGCTGGGGCAGCGCGTCGGGTACCGCCGTGACCGACACGCCGTACATCTGCGCCATCGACAGCTGCTGCTGCGCGGCGTCGTTGCGACGTTCGGTCACCAACCATGCGATGCACGGCAGGCCCCGCGCCGCGAGGATGCGCGCGGCCGCCAGCGCATCGGCGCCATTGTTGCCAGGGCCAACGAGACATACGACCGGCTCGCGCCCAGCCCGGGCTTGCACCTGCGCGGCGACGCACAACGATGCGCGCTCCATCAACACCGCAGACGGCACGCCGAGCGTGGAGATCGTGTGTGCGTCGGCGTCCAGCGCCTCGCGAGCACCCCACAGCGTGGCGGGCGTCGTCATGCAACCGCCACGGCGACTGCCGCCGCGACCCCGCCGGCATGCGTCAGGCTGATCATGATCGTCTTCACTCCGCGCGCGTCCGCAACTTCCTGCGCCCGACCGCGCAGGATCAGCCGCGGACCCTCCAGCCCCTTTCGTGCCGGCACGACCTCCACATCGTGCCAGCCGATGCCCTTGGGCGCGCCGATAGACTTGCTCGCGGCCTCCTTCGCGGCAAAGCGAGCCGCGAAGGACTGTGCCATGCCCCCAGCGGCGCCCTCGGCGTAGGCACGCTCCGCAGGCGTGAAGATGCGGCGCAAGAAGCGGTCCCCATGCCGATCGATGGCCTGCTTCATGCGGTCGATCGGGCACAGGTCGAGGCCAATGCCCAACACGCTCATGCGGTGGCCTCGAGCTCGGCCACCGCGGTTTCCTGGAGGCGACCGACGTAGTCGCCGAGCTTCGCTTCGTCGATGCACTCGACCATCACGCGCATTTTCTTTTCAGTCCCCGAGTAACGCACCAGCACGCGGCCTTCGTCTCCGAGTTCGCGCTCCACGGCTCGAATCGCACGCCGAAGCGTCGGCATGCGGTCCAACGGCAGCTTCTGCGGCACCTTGAAGCTGCTGAGTTTCTGCGGCACGCGGGTCATCACCCGAGCCAGCCGCGACAGCGGGGTGCCCGTGCGCCGCATGGTGGTGAGCACCTGCAGCGCCGCGACCACGCCATCGCCGGTGGTCGCGTGATCCAAGAACACCAGGTGTCCAGACTGCTCTCCGCCGAGGTTGCATCCGCCGCTGCGCATCGCGTGGACGACGTAGCGGTCGCCCACCGGCGTCCGCACGAGCGAAAGGCCCAGCTCGGCGAGGCTCCGCTCGAGACCCAAGTTGGACATCACCGTGGCCACCACCGCCCCACCCCGCAGGTCTCCCCGCTGGTGCAGGTCCCGGGCACACATCGCCATGATCGTGTCGCCATCCACGATGCTGCCGTTCTCGTCCGAGAAGATGCAGCGGTCGGCGTCACCGTCGAGCGCAATGCCGACATCGGCCCCCGCCTCTTTGACCGCGGCGCACAGCGCCTGTGGGTGGGTCGCCCCGACGCCGTCGTGCATGTTCGGCCCGTCGGGCGAGGCCCCGCGCGCGAGGACGGTGGCCCCGAGTTCCTCGAGGACCGTCGGCGCAATGCGGTACGCCGCACCATGACTGCAGTCGACCACGATGCGTAGGCCGGTGAGGTCGTCTCCGGATGGAAACGCCTGCTTGAGTCGGGTGATGTAGCGGCCTGGCGCGTCTTCGATTCGAAACGCGCGCCCGATCGCATCGCCGCGGGCGCGCTTCTCATCGAGTTCGGTGCCCGCCATGTCGGCTTCGAGCTTCGCTTCGACCTCGTCGGGCAGCTTGTAGCCCTGGGCGCCGAAGATCTTGATGCCGTTGTCGCCGTAGGGGTTGTGGCTGGCCGAGATGACCACCCCGGCCGATGCCCGCATCGAGTGGGTCAGATACGCGATGCCCGGCGTGGGCATGGGGCCTACGAGCAATGCCGTCGCGCCCATCGCCGCAAGGCCCGATGCCAACGCGCTCTCCACCATGTAGCCGGACAGGCGCGTGTCTTTTCCGACGACGATGCGTCCGCTGCCACCGAAGTGCGAGGCCACGGCCATGCCGACCCGCATCGCGACCTCGGGCGTCATCGGGTAGACGTTGGCCTCCCCGCGGATGCCGTCCGTGCCGAACATGCGCCGGGACGCCGATTGGCCCGCTTCCGCCATAGGTTGGTTGTACCGTCGTCGACTCTCGCTCGCTAGCGGGATGTCGGCCCAGCCACGTCCGGTCGCCGAGGCGAAGCACCGACCTGGGCCACAGTCCCCGAGCGAGCGGGCCGGAGCTGGACGCGCGGATCAAGCCGGAGGATCGAGGGGCGGCGCAGGTGCGGGCGGAGGCGGCAACACGACGGTCTCGACCCCGTGATCGATGCTCAGTGCCGACGCAACGTCCACGGGTACCGCCGACGACCAGCCAAAGCGCAGCTCGATGACCTTCCCGCCGGCGTCGGTCCGCCCCTCGAGCGGGACCACGCTGCCGTCGATGGGAAACTCGACGCCCAGGTCGTCCAGGGCCCCGAAGGACAGGCGCGGGCCCGAGACCTGCACCGACACCGTCTTGGGGATCTTGCCCGTCGGATCCAAGCCATCGGGAACGGCGATCGGCACCGAGAGTTCCCGGGTCTCGACGATGGGCTCGATCTCCACGCGGATCGACACGCGCGCGGTGGTTCCCGGCTCAGCGCGCAGCGTCAGGTCTCCGCCGGGCGGCAGCACCTGCAGCGACTGCGTCACCGTGGCGGTCCGATCCGAGATGTCGAGCGCCTCGGTTCGCAGCGCCCCCATGCCCTGGACCAGGGAGCGTCCGCCCCGAACGACCCACTCGGGTGGAGTCGACGAGATACGGGCCACCCGATAGCCGCCCGCGGGTTCGCCCACCACGTTTGGCGAGATCCGCTTCGCCCGTTCGATCACCGGCTCGAACCGCAGATCGACGTGCGGATACTGAACCTCTGCGAGCAGCACGCCCGAGGGCATCACGATGCTGGCCTGGTCCACTTCGAGCGGACCGGGCGTGGCGACGCGAAGATCGAGCGCTGCGGTACCGAGGTCGTAGTCCTGCAAACGGTTCACGCGGGTCCACGGCCCGCGCACCTTCACGGTGACCGACGGGGGCAGCTCGGTCAGCAGTACGCGTTCGGGGTCGCTCACCACCCGAAGCGGCACTTCGAACGTGCGCGTCACCTCGTCTCGAGTGAGTACGAACAGCACCGCCGCGAGGACCATCGCAACGACCTTGAGCCCGAGGTTGCGGAAGAACGTGTCGGTGAGGACCTTGATGATCGTCGACACCTCAGACCTCCTCCACGGTCGCGGCAGCCTTGCTCATGTGCGTCTGACTGCGGCTGGCAGCCTCCTCGGGGGGGCGCGCCGTGATGGTCGACGTGCTGAGCAGACCGGACTGAGACAACTCGGACCGGTCCAGGGCTGCGGACGATGGCGCCGGCTCACCGCGCGATGGGTCTTCGCGGGGCGTCGCGAGCCACTCCTCGACGTGCGCCTGCAGCTCCGTTGCCTCCAGCGGCTCGGAAATCACGCCGCGCTGCGCGATGCGAAGCTCTCCCCGCTCTTCGGAGCAGATGAGCACGAGCGCATCCGTCTCTTCGCTGACCCCGATCGCACCGCGATGGCGCGTCCCGAACCGCGGGTCCAGCGTCTGGGCGCTCAGCGGCAAGATGACCCCGGCCCTACGCATGCGGAAGTCCTCCACGACGATCGCACCATCGTGGGCGATGTTCGCCGCGTGCGGAATGCAAAGAGCCACGAGCGTCTCCGCCTTGAGCGGCGCATCGATCTCCGCGCCCACGCCGGTCGCCACGCCCATCACGTCGAGGTCGCCCTGCAGCACCACGAGCGCCCCGATGCGCGCCTTTTTGAGGCGCTCCAGGCCGGCAACCAACTCTCCCATTGCGGACTTGGCAGCTTCGCGTCGGTTCGACGGCAGCAGCCGCTGCCCCAGGTACAGAAGCATGCGGCGCAGCTCCTGCTGGAACACGACGATCAGCAGGATGATGATCGACTCGAAGAAGTACTTGAGGAGCGACGCCGACGCGATGAGGTCGAGCTGACTGACCGTCCACGCCAACAGCCCGAAGACCGACACGGCGACCAGGACGGGGACCGCCCTCGTCCCACGGACGACTTTGAGCAGATTGTAGACGATGACGACGAGCAGACCGAAGTCGAGAGCATCGCGCCACGTCAGCGCCTGGACCCACTCTTGCGGGTTCATGCTCCACCGCCTTGCTCGGCCGCCGCAGCCTCGATGGCGGCGGCAACCGTGAGCGCCTGCACCGTCTCGACCACGTCATGCACCCGGACGATCGAAGCCCCGCGCTGAACCGCCACGACCGCGGCCGCGAGCGACCCGGGCAGGCGTGTCTGCGTCCCCCCCTCGCACAGCGCACCGATGAAGCTCTTCCGCGATGCGCCGATCATCACCGGGCACCCGGTGGCTGCCCGCATTGCCGCCGAAGCACCCACGAGCGCAGCACTTTGCTGCGCGGATTTTCCGAACCCGATGCCAGGGTCGACGACGACCTGTTCCAAGTGGACACCTGCAGCCACGGCCGCATCCACCCCCACCCGCAGCTCGCGACCGATGTCGGCAAGCAGGTCCGAGAACGCGATGCCCGCCTGCATCGTCTTTGGAACGCCGCGTAGGTGCCCGATCGCGATCCCGGCCCCGTGCTCAGCCACGACCGCAGCCATATCGGGGTCGGCAAGACCGCTGACGTCGTTGATGATAACCGCACCGGCACGCATCGCAGCATCGGCGACCGAGGCTCGGCGGGTATCGCAGCTGATGGGCACGCCGAGCTCGACGATGGCTTCGATGGCCGCGAGCACGCGGTTTTTCTCGTCCGACGGCGCCACTGGGTCTGCGCCTGGACGGGTCGACTCACCCCCCACGTCGAGCAGCCGTGCGCCGGCTTCGACCGCGGACTGAGCCGATGCGCGGACGGCCTCGACGTCGATGGCACCGCCCCGATACAGCGCGCCGCCGTCGTGAAAGCTGTCCGGCGTCACGTTGAGCACGGCCATCACCACGGGCGGGGTCAACGCGATCGTCCCGCCGGCATGCTGCCACGCGTCGCGATGCGGCGCGCCCTCGTCCGAGGCCACCATGGATCTGTATGGTACTCCCCTGCGAACGCGCGCGGGAGGACCAGCCGGCATCCGTCTCGACGGGCCGCTACCGCCGGGCGAACTGTTTGGCGTCGATTCCGTAGCGACGCAACAGTTTGTGCAGATACTTGCGGTCCATGTCGGCCTCCCGCGCAGCGCGGGAGATGTTGCCTTCGGCCCGCTGCAGCAGCCACTGTAAGTAGGCTTCCTCGAACAACTCCACCGCGCGCTCTTTTTGCTCGCGGAACGTCAGCGTCGGGTCGAAGTCGACCGCTTCGCTGCCCGCCTGCGTGCGGCGGCCGGTCGTGACCAGATCGATCACCCCATCGGGCGAGAGAT
>CAYSPB010000394.1:0-7603 GCA_964432695.1 uncultured Nannocystaceae bacterium | reverse complement strand
CCATGACACGGGGGATCCGCGGTTAACAGGAAGATCGACCTGTCCCGAAAAGCCAGGGAGTCACACTTTGTCGGCTTTAGTGTGATCGCATTGCACCCCGTGTGAGGCGACGTGTCCGCCGCTCAAGGCGTTGTGGGGGCGGGTCGCCCGCTTCCGCAAAAGCGGCCGGTGGTATGTTCCCGGCGCCCGTGACGAAGTTCCCGCACGACGCACTCTTCAAGTCGGTGTTCCAGCAGCCGAAGAACGCGGCGGCGGAGCTGCAGCATGTGTTGCCAGCCGAGCATGTATCGGCGATCGACTGGTCGACGCTAAAGCTCGAGCCCGGAAGTTTCGTCGACGAGAAGCTCGCCGACCAGCACAGCGACTTGTTGTTCTCGGCGACGGCGCGCGCCTCCGGCGAGCGCGTGCTTGTGTACTTGCTATTCGAGCACCAATCGACGCCGGAGCCCAGGATGGCACTGCGCCTGCTGAGCTACATGGTCAGCATCTGGGATCGGTTCTCCGACGCCGCCAAGAAGGCGCCGCTGCCGTTGATCGTGCCAGCTGTGCTGTCTCAGGTTGCCGGGGGCTGGAAGGCGCCGACGCGGTTTTCAGGCTTGTTTTCGCCGAACCTCGGGCCCCTGGCTCACGTTGTCTTGCCAGACTTCTTGTACGCCGTGGACGACCTCTATCAGGCGGACGACGCGGGTCTGAGGCAACGGGAGGTGGCCCTGCAGGCCCGGCTCGCGCTGTGGTTGATGCGAGATGCTCGCGATAGCGCGTTGCTCCTCCGGCGTCTCGTGGACTGGGCGGACGAGCTCGAGGCGCTGGCGCGGATGCCGGGCGGTGAGCGCGCGTTAGCCCCTCTCCTGCGCTACGTCGCCGATGTCTCTCCGGACCTGCAGCTGGAGCAGTTCCGTGTCATCCTCGCGGGGCGAGCACCTGCCGCGGAGTCCATCACGATGACCATCGCAGAACAGCTTCGAGCCGAGGGGAAGGCTCAAGGGGTTGCCGAGGGAGTTGCCCAAGGAGTGCTTCGGGGGCAGGCCGCGTCGTTGCTCGTGATCCTGAAGACGCGCGGCTTTCAGGTTACGGACGAGGTTCGAGCTCGGGTAGAGGCTTGCTCAGACGCAGAGACTCTCCAGCTTTGGACGGGTCGTGCTGTTGGGGCAGAGAGCCTCGATGACGTGTTCGTCCGTTCTTGAGAAGCATCGGGCGACGACTCGCCGAAGCCGTGTCCTGAGGATATGTCCCAGGTTATCGGCGAACGCCGGAGCGGCGGGCAGGAGACCTCGGGGACCCCAACTGCGGGCCGGAACGATCTGCCGAGACGACGACGGTGGTATCGCTCGCTGCGCCCGTGACAAATACGCCGCAGGACTCTTCAGGTCGGTGTTCCAGCAGCCGGAGAGCGCCGCGGCGGAGCTGCAGCACGTACTGCCAGCCGAGCACGTCGCGGCGCTCGACTGGTCGAAGCTGAAACTCGAGCCTGGGAGCTACGTCGATGAGGCGCTGGCGGACCAGCGCAGCGAATTGCTGTTCTCCGCCATGGCGCAGGTCTCGGGTCGCAGGATGATGCCGGCGGACTGTGGACTCATCGCGAGGGTGAGGCGGGAGGCTACACCACGACGGTGGTTTGACGGACGCTGCAGTGGGGGCTACGCCCTTGCGAGGACGAGCGATGGCGAGAGCACGGCGATCTCCGCGTATGTCAACGGGATCGAGGCCGTACCGGACTTGCCGATGAGCCCCCACTTGCCCTTCTTCTTCACGGCCGCAAAGCCGGCACTGAATCCGTCAGCCATGTCGAACTGAGGCTCGATCACGATCGAGCCGTCGCGGTCGACGAACCCCCAGAGGCCGCCGATGAGCTCGCCTTCGGAGCGTTCGCCTCCCACGTTGACGGCGCACAGCCCCTCGGAGAAGACGCCGGAGTCCGAGAACACAGGCTCGCCGAGCCACTCGAACGCGTCCGAAACCACCCGACGGAGCTGGTCGGCGGTGGTGCCGTCCCACGCCCACGCCCGGTCCTCGCGAAACGGCCCGACGAAGATGCCCGCCTTCGGCTTCCAGACCGCCTTGCCACGGACGTCGATGACCTGCGTCCTCCCGCCCTTCTGAACGGCGCACAACCCGTTGGAGTAGCCGACGAACGCATCGAACGTTGGCTTGACGATCATCGCGCCGTCGACGTCGAGCACGCCCCATTTGCCGCCGATCGTGAGCAGGCCATTGAGGTCTGTCCCCCCAACGTTGAAGCCCGCGCGACCGTCGGAGAACACGGTCACACCATCGTGATTGGGCTCGATGACGAAGGCGCCGGAGGTGTCGATGAAGCCCCATTTGCCGCCCTTCTGTACGCCTGCTCGGCCGTCGCGAAACGAACGCGCAGCTTCGAAGGCTGGCTCGATCGCCCACGCACCGGAGGCGTCAATATATCCCCATGTCTTCTTCTTTCGAGCAGGCGCGAGCGGGCCTGTGAATGCCCCGATTTCGCTGAATGCGGGCTCTACGCTGACGTTGCCCTCACGGTCGAGCAAGCCCCACGCCTTGCCGCGCTTGATCGGGACGGGCCCTTTGACCGTCGTGAGCATGCCGTCGAATGTGGGCTCCAAGACCCAGTTCTCGTCGTGATCGAGGACCCCAATTCTTCCCTTGGCCACGCGCGGAGCATGGCATAGGGCTCACTCTACGACCAGCGCTGCGACCTCGAGGATGCTGCGATCGATCGCAGCAACCGTGTTGATGAGGGAGTGGGCCGCGCCCTCGTGCGCCATGTACGAGGTGAGGAGCCAGTCCACCTCTTCGTCGACGAACTCGAAGTCGTTGCTGGCGACAAAGCCGCTGTGGTGTGTGGGGGCCGGCGCGATGCCGTAGCCCCCCATCGACGCCGATGCGGCCCACGTCAACAGAGCATCCGAGATGGCCTTGCGCTGGTCGGCATTGGGAACCGCCCGGAACGTCAACAGGATCCGCGCTTCTGACATGATCTGGTCGTGCGTCTGAATCGGAAACCGAACGCTCTTGTCGACACCGGGGTACACGTCCCACGCGTCGGGGTCGTAGACGACGAGCTGGTTGCTTCCTTGGCGGCCCATGACGAACAGATCCAACCGCGACAGCGGAAAGCGGGCATGTTCTTCGCGCAGCATGTGCGCAAGCACCACGACGGCTCGGGGATCCAGCCGAGCGCCGCTGAGACTCCACGATAGGCTCTGTTGCCTCATCACCGGCCCGGCCCAGTCTTCGACCAAGGAGAGATCCGCCTGGATCGACTCCCCACACATCGCGCCGACGGACGCCAGCATGAGCCACGCCGTGACGAGCGCCCCGAAGGCCGTCGAGTCATCGTCTGACGGCTGCGAGCGAAACGTCATCCGCATCTGCATGCCGAGGCCCTCGCGGAACGCGGGCGCATCCGGCAGCGAGACGATGAACCCCAGATCGTACGCTGTCAGGACCGCCATTCGTCGAGAAACCTCTGCTGCCAGCGCTCGAACGCGTCGCCCTCGCTCGGAAAGAGCTTTGACCCCTCCGCGAAGTGCGTGACTGGCTGAAGAACCTCAGCCAGCGCGCGCAGCTCGGGAAGCGTGTCGCCGATGTTCACATCTCCGGGGTTGGGCGGCGTGGCGACCCGGATCTGAGCGCCGTGACCGAACGCCTCGACGGCGGCGACCCCCCCCAGCGCGCTCTCCAGCGCCTCGGTGCCGCCTAGGGTCTCCAGCAGCTCGTGACCGAGGAACGACAGCCAGCGGGGGCCGATGCAGCTTCGCCCCAACTCGTACCGAACCGAGGGGTGATCGTGAACGTCGAAGCCGGGGTGGCGCAGGGCGATGCCAGGCACCGCCCTGCGGGTGTCGATGAGCTCCCCTTCGGTCGACCAATGCAAGGCCGGCGAAGCATATCCGCTGTCAAAGGGCAGGCGTTCGGCGACACCCCGCGCGAAGTCCACGAGAGCGCCCCCGTCCTCGCCTCCGAATGCGGTGGGGAACCGAAAGTGCACGTAGTTGGTGGCGCCGTTCCCCTCCACACGCTGGGCGTTGGAACCGCCCCACATGTCGAAGTGATAGTCGGCGTTGACCGGCTGCGGGCCCCATACCTCGACCGAGCTGATGCGCCGCTGCGCCGCCTTCGACGGGTCGAACTGTTTGAGAGCCTGCGCCCGGGTCCGCATCGAATAGGGCCAGTCTCGTGATGCTTTGGCGCCAACGAGGATGTGTGCAAGTGCATCCTCGGGGATCGTCTGCTCGAACAGCTCGAAGGCCTGCAACACATCCGTCGCCCATTCGTCGAACGGGACTTGGCGGAAGAAAGCGACGACCAAGCCGTCGCGGAGTTTTGGACCACCGTAGCGGCCGGCCTCATCCACCGTGACCTTGGAAACAGGCATCACCACGACGAATGAATGATGTTGTTCTGGGTCATCGTCACGTCCAGGGTGTCTTTGTACTTGTCCCGCTGCTCCTTGCTCATCTTGCCCTTGTCGCCGCAGTTGAACTTGAAGTCGAGGACCTTGTTGATGTTGCTCTTCGCGGTGCCCTTGCTCGGGCTATTGACGATAACGACGTCAGCCTTGAGGTGGGGCGCCCCCGCGCCTCCGAAGTACGTGGAGGCCCACACCCCCTTCGTCGCCGCCGTGACGAACGATCGGGCCGCACCGCCGGCCAATCCCGTTGCTGCCGCTTGCCCTTGCGCGGTCGCCTTCGCGGCGTTGTAGACCGTATCGGCTCGTGCCTTGGCTGCGTTCGCCGACGCCTGCCCGATCGTGCGCCCCGAGGACGTGTACGGCACCTCTGACTTGACCTTTGGATTGTTGGCCTGGTTGATCGCGTCTTCGCAACACTTATGCTTTTTCGTGCCCAGCGCCGTGCACTCCGGCCCTGAGGGCGGATTGGACTTCGTGTAGCCTTCGTTCTGGTTGACGTCGTCGTTGCACTCCTCGGCGATTTTCGCCAGGGCATCTTCGATTTCCATGAGAGTCGTCGCGCCCTGGAGTTCGGCGATGGTCAACGCGTTGGCCGGGTTGGAGTTGTTGTTCGTCATCTGGTCGCCGAGGAGCTGGACATTCTTGCCCTCGGCTTTGACGTTCATGGATCCGGGCGCGACGAACTTGGTCGTGCCGTGCGTGGTCGCCGACACCAGCCCGCCTCCGGTCCCCTTGGAGGCGATGTCCCCCTTGCTGTTGAACGTGGACCCCTTAATGGCGACCGCTTTCTTCTCGAACTTGACCTTCTTGGTGGCCTTGGCCAGACCGTCGCTCGATTGGCCGATGTTGGGCAACGGCGTCGGGACGAACGGTGCGGGCGGACCGGGCATCTTGCAGACGTTTGGCACCGTCGCCGCGGCCATGCCCGAGCTTCCCTTGGTGACCGGAGTCTTCGGTGGGTTGACGCCAACCTTCATTCAAGACCCCCTGCCTTCGGGCAGCTCAAGCAACACGGCACCCCGGCGGCCTCCGACCGAACTCGCCCAGCTGAGATTGTAGGAGCCCTTTGCGTAGCCTCGACGCCCTGATTGAACGATGAGATTCATGAAGGCCGGAAGCGATGCCGCGCCAATGTCGCCCCAGCAGTCTGCCGGCGCTTCATAGGCATTAGCGTCGACGAACGGCGCCCACAGCCGCAGCGGGATGTACATGAACTCCTCGCTCCGATAGCGTTGTCCGTTGATGTCGCAGTAGGCAGTGGTGATCTTGTTCTGCGGGTACTTCAGGTGCGCGGTGGCCTGCTTCATCGCATCGGTCAGCCCCAGCCCTAGGACCGGATCGGGGCTGTTGATAGTGATCGGCTCCATGGCCAGTCCTACGCCGAGGATCGAGGCCAGCTCCGGCAGGCGAAACGCCCGCGAGCGGCCACGCTGCACCAGCAGCACGGCGGCCGCCCCCTCGCCCGGGGTGAAGCCGGAGCGGCAACGCTCGTGATCGAGCTGGCGGGTGGCATCGAGCCACGCGAGGGTCTCGTGATCGACGTAGCTTTCGACCCCGACCACGAGCGCGAGCTCTACCCTGTTGGCGGTGAGGTCCGCCGTCGCGGCCTGCAGCGCGCTCGCCCCAGCGGCGTGGCCGAACGGAAACACGCGCGACGCGACCACCTCGAACCGCTCGACGAGCGCCCCGGTCAGGCGCGTGCTCACGGGTTGGAGAGCCTGCTCTCCCGCACCTGGGCGAGGCTCCGGACCTGCGACGTAGAGCCCGAGCTTCGCCGAGCCGTCGAGCTCCGCCAGCGCCTCCTTGACCGCCGACAGGCCCAGCGCCGCCATCCGCTCTGGCGCGCGGAGGTCGACGTCGAGTGAAGCATCGTACGCCAGCCGCACCGACTCGCCCGTGGTGTCCACGAACCGAGGGTGCAGCATGAGTCGGCTGACGCCGGCGCGCACAGCCGCCGCAGCTGCATCGGCGCCGAGCCCAACCGCCGTCCGTGCGCCGCAGGCTGCGATCGCGATAGACACCTAGGCCTTCCCTCCCAGGATGCGCTTCTGACGAATGACGGTCTCGTCGAGGTAGTCCATCTCGTCGTGGCCGCAGGGCAGACTCGTGGCCCACGTCATCATGAGACGACGCCGATTGGGTTCGATCGCCACCGTGGACAACGTACCGCGGTGGTGAACCGGCTTGTCTCGTGTCTCGAACCGGGTGATGAAGCCAAAGGCGAGCTTTGGCAGCACGAACGAGAGCGGACCGTCGGGATGCATGCCGACAATCTCCACCGATTCCCCCCCGCGAAGGTGCGGGATGAACTGCTGGTCCTCCGGAGCGCACATCAACCACCGTTCGTCGTAGTCCAGCGGAAGCAGGGGCTTGCGCTGCTCGACCCACTTGGCGTCGTACGTCCCGGCGAGTCGAGCCCGTGGCGACCAGTGTCCGCACACGGCTCCGAACCCCGCCGCGTGGTCCTTTCCGTCGTCGTCCCCGACGAAGGTGACATTGGCCGCGGGCGCGTCGACCTTACGATGACGCGTCTCGACCACGCCGACCCCCACGGGGTTCGGCGTGTGCAGGTACTGCTTCGCCGGATTGGGGTCTTGATCATCGAACCCGCCGTACGCTCGCTCGTAGACGATCGGCATCTGTATGAAGTCGACCGAGGGGCCGGGTACTACCCGGGTCATGTCCCCTTGATAGGCCCGCTCGCCGTGGATCTCGAGCACCTTCCTCCTGTTGCCGACGACGAGCGCGACGTTGAGCTTCGCGGTGGGCTTCGACCCTGGAGGTATGGCCGCGCCTACCACATAGACATCCGTCCCCGGCTTCGGTGCTACGAGATCGGTCTCGAAGCGGAGGCTGGAGAGGCCGTCCTCACCATTGTAGACGGGAGCGGGATGCACCGGCTCGGGCTCTTCGGACACCGTGAGCTGCCCGCGGGCGTCGATGTCGAACGTGGCCTTGACGGCGACAACCCAGTGTTTGGCCCCGTCACGGTCCTGCACCCAGGTTCGGTCGGCCTCATACGGCGTGCGGTTGTTGACGACCCACATGTTCGCGGCACGGGTAAGATAGACGCTGAGCGCCGGGTGCCGCCACTCGGGTGCACGCACCTCTCGGAAGCGGCGCGAGCCGAGTGCGTGGACAGCATCGCGCCCTCTGCGATGGAACCACAAATGGGACCACAGAGGAGGGGGGGATAAC
>CAYSPB010000393.1:0-7616 GCA_964432695.1 uncultured Nannocystaceae bacterium | reverse complement strand
GGGCGGCCGCGTCTTCGCGACCGAGCCCTCGAACGCGTCGCGCACGCTGCTCTTCGACATCCACGAGGGGGACTGGGATCCCTTCCTCCTCGACGCGCTCGGGGTGCCCCCGGCGATGCTGCCGGAGGTCCGGGACTCGAGCGGGGTCTTCGGCGAGACGGACCCCGTCCCGACGCTGGCCGAGGTTCTCGAAGCCACGTACGGCTACGCCACGCAGTGGGTCGCCGACGGGGGGCGCCTGCATCACGTCACGCGCCACGTCCACGGACTCTTCCTCGGTCGGCCGGGTGGGCGCAAGGCGAGACGGCTGATCGCCGAGGCCGGTTCGGGCATCGAGCTACCCACTCTTCGCGCGGCGATCGACGCCGTCCGTGGGCACTGAGTCCAAGATGCCCGCCAGGGCGTCCTGCATGTGGGCGCGGATTTGCATCGCATCGTCCGCGCAGCCGGCCTTCGCGGCGATGTCGAGCTGCGCGCCCAGGTGTCCGAGCGTCTCGAACCCCAGCGGGGCCGCGGAGCCTTTGACGTCGTGCCCCACGCGACCCAGCCGAACCAGGGCGTCGGCAGCCAGCGGCGCGGTGAAGCCCTCGAGTGCCACGGCGATCCGACGGACGAACGGTTCGATCAGGTCGGCGATCATCGGGTCCAGCACGGGGGGCGGGGCCGCGACCCGCTCCAGCATCGGCAGCAGCACGTTCCAGCGCACGGGTTTGGCGAGGTAGCTGGTGAAGCCCGCCTGAAGGCAGCGCCGAGCCACGCGCGGGTCGTCGTGAGCGGTGAGGGCGATGAAGGGGGTCTCGGTGCACGTCGGCAGGGCGCGCAAGCGTCCGAGCAGCTCGATGCCGTGCACGTCCGGCAGTTCGAGGTCCAGCAAGATGGCGTCGAATCGGCGTCGTCGCGCTTCGTCGAGTGCGTCGCGGCCCGTCGCTGTGGTGACGACGTCACACCGGTGGCGCTGCAGCAGGCGCGAGATGAGCAGCCGAACGTCAGCCGCGTCGTCAACGAGAAGCAGGCGGCAGGGCAGGGGGCTGTCGTTCATCGAAGACCGTAGCGCTCGAGCTTGCGGTAGAGGGTGGTGCGGCCGATGCCGAGCACCCGACAGGTTGCCGAGATGTTTCCGCGATGACGGGCGAGCGTTTCGCGGATCGCCTCACGTTCGAGCTCTGCGAGCGTGCGGTCGCGGGCTGGGGCCGACGGGGAGCCCGTGGCGGACCGGCGCCTTTGCAGCGCGGGAGGAAGGTCGGCGAGCGTGATGCCGGACCCCGTGCACCCATGAAGCGCGCGTTGCAGCACGCCGTCGAACTCTGTGCGGTCCCCGGGCCACGCGTAGCGACACAAGACCTCGAGCGCGTCCTCGCTGATCGTGGCGCAGGTCGGTGCGGCGCGAAGGGTCGTGGCCAGCAGGGCACGTACGCGCTCGGGGTTGCCACCGAGCGACTCGAGCGTGAACTCGAACGAGGAGAGTGCGTAGTACAGGTCGGCGCGAACGCGACGGGCACGGACACGTGCGCAGAGTTCGGGTCCGCTGCCGGCGATGATGCGCGGGCGCGCTGGCCCTTGGCGCGGCCCGCCGCGCAGACTCTGGGCCAAGAGGGATTGGGCCTCGGCGTCGAGCTGGTCGAGATCGTCGATGAACAACGTGCCCGGACGGTCGAGATCCGCGAGTCGAGCATCCGTGGCGAGCAGCCGGCGTCGCAGCTCGGCGCGTGCCGCTGGGGTGCGCAGGCTCGGGGCAGAGACGGTCTCGAAGGGTTGATGCGAGGCCAAGCTGCCCTCGTGAAGGGTCCGCGCCAGCGTGGCTCGCTGTCCGGCGTCGGAGCCCAAGAGCAGTAGCGGCACCTGCGTGGTGGCGAGCCGCTGCAGGCTCTCGACGTCGGCCGCGGCGGCGCCCGAGGACTGCAGCAAGTCTCGCCATTGCGCATGGGTGTGAAAGGGGGCGGAGACCGAGGCCGAGGCGCGGCGGGCCGCGTCGACGAGGGAAGCCCGCTTCGCCGGTTTCTCCACGAAGTCGAACGCCCCCTCCCGCATCGCCGCGACCACGGTTCGAATGTCGCGCTCGGCCGAGTGGACGACGATCGGGATGCCGCGACTTTGGGCTGCAATCCGCGTCAACGCTTCGACGCCACGGACACCGGGCAGGCCCAAATCCAAGACGATCACGTCGGGTATCGTCGTGGCGAGTCCCTCCAGGAGCGACTCTGCGCAGCCGAGCACGTTGACGCAGAATCCGTCGGCTTCGAGCCAGTGCCGAACCATGCCGGCGGACGTCGCGTCGTCTTCGACGACCGTTACGAAAGGGGCGTTTGCAGGCGGTCTCAATCGTTGCAGGGCGCTTTGCATCCGGTCTCCGCCCCGAGCACGGAGCAAGCGCCGTGCCGAAACGGGAAGCGCCGTCTCGCGGGGCGTTCCGTTCCCGTGCGCATCAACGCGGGACGGGATGTCTCATTCTGAGGCTCACGCTTGCGCGAATCGCAGGCGCGCCGCGAGCGGCACGGTTCTTGAACTTCTCTCGCGGCATGACCACCGTCCTCCTCGTCGGAAGCCCTTCGACCAACGCGGGCTGGAGCCAGATCGAACGCCGTGGGTGCACCGTGGTCGAGCACGACGATGCGGGGGGACTCGACGTTGGCACGGTCGCGACGTCCGCTCGGCGTTGGGGGGTCGACGTGGTGCTGCCGACCTCGCTCGAAGCGATGCTGGCCGTTCGTGGCGCGGCGGCGCTGTTCGTCGGGGCCGGGGCTCGGGTTGCATGCGCCTCGGCGTCGGCGCTGCGGGACTGCGTCGACACGTGGGCGTTCTACGCCCGCTGCCGTCGCGCTGCTCTTCGACCGCGCACGTGCGTCGTGGAGGCCCAGACGCCGCTGGACGACTGGAAATTCCCTGCGGTGCTCAAGCCTCGGTACCAGCACTGCAACCGCGCGCCAATGCTGGTGACCCGTCGCGTACCCGGATCCGCCTTCGCCGACGCGGACGCGATGTTGCTCCAGTCGTGGATCGAAGGAGACGACATCTGGGTCGACGTCGTCGCCGACGCGCGCGGGCGCATCGTTGCGAGCGTGCCGTGGGAGTCGTACGACGAGGGCGGCGAAGCTCGGGTCCGGACCAGTCACGACGTCGACGTCCTGCGAACGGCAGGGCGTGTCGTTCGGGCGTTGGGGCTCACCTACGCCAGCTCGATTCGGCTCCGTCGAGGGCACGACGGCCGCCTGTACCTGCTCGCGGGCAAGCCGGGCCTTTCGCCCTGGTCGCTCTCGCACGCATCCAACGGGCCGAACCTGGCCAAGCTCGTCGTCGACGTCGCGATGGAGCGCACGGTGCCGATCAGCGCGGCGGTGTTCCGCACGCACGATCGGCCGCGACGACAGGCCGACGGACTCCAAGCCTGGCGCGCGTCGGTACAGCCCCGGCTGGTGTGCGGTCCCGGCGGACTACGAACTCGCTGAGACGACGACGCGCCGCTGGGCCTGAACGGCCCGGCGGCGCGTCGGAACGCTGAGCTGATGGGCTCATGCCCAAAGCAGACGGCCCACGCGCTCGAGCAGCAGCGGTCGGCGCAGGGGCTTGGGTACGAAGTCGTCGACCGGGCCGCGGACGATTCGGGTCAGCTCGGAGAGGTCCGAGCTTGCGCTGACCATCAACGTGCGGATGTCGGGGGCCAAGCGGCGAGCCCGGCGGGCGACTTCGATGCCGTCCATGCCCGGAAGGCCCAGATCGCAGACGAGGAGCGAAAACGGGTGACACAACAGCGCTTGTAGGCCGTCTTCGCCCGACTGCACCGCCCGCACGTCGACGGCCATCTCATGCAGGATCCAGCGGCGGATCAGGGTGCGCTGCTCGGGGCCGTCTTCGATGACGAGAACGTCGCGGGAGTCGACTTCGGGGGACATGCCTCGATGCAGTGCAGGAGCCGTGCCGAGCAGCGGTGCAGGCGCGACGCAATGGGCGGTGTCTCGCGCGTCTCGGTCCGGTGCATCGTCCGTCTCGGAACGAGAGTCGTGCGCACGAAAAAGCCCCCGCGGAGAGCGAGGGCTTTCGTGCCGTGCGGCGGGGCCGACTACTGCGGAGGCGCGCCGCCGGGGCCGGCGAGCTGCTTCTTCATGGTCTCGGACATCTTCTTGAGATCGTCCTGGCTGGCCTTGGCGCTGGCGACGACGGCGGTGTCCTTCGCCTCGATCTTGACGCTCTCGACGACGCCCTGCGGCACGCCGAACATGCCTGCCATGCCCTTCATCTCACCGAACTGCTTGTTGGCCATCTCGGCGAGACCTTTGGCCTTGTCGGCGTCGGCGAACGATCCGGAGATGCTCAGCGCGAGGCCGGCGGACATGTCGGCCGAGGCCGTGACGTGCTTGAGGCCCTCGAGCTCGTTCTTCGCCATGTCGGCGGTGGCGAGCATGCCCATGTACATGTGCGCGGACTGGTCGATGGAGCCGACCAGGTCCTTCAGCGAGCCGTCGGCGGCCGTCTTGCCTTCGCCCTTGAGCAGACCGACGAAGCCAGCCTGAGCGTCGGCGCCTACGAGCGCGATGACGTCGTCGGAGACGGAGAAGATCTTCTGGCCGCCGTCGCCGCCGGTCACGACCGTGCGGCCGTCTTCTTCACCGACCTCGAACTTCTCTTCGGGGTTTTTCTCTTTGACCTTCTTGCCGATGCAGTCGAGGGTCTCCTTCTTGCCGACGCCGGAGGCGGACACGACGGCAACGCTCATCTTGTCGTTCTCGGAGTTCGCACCGACCACGGCGTACTTCCACGTCGACATGCCGACCTTGCAGGCGTCCGCGGCGTCCATCATCTCGCCGGCGTCGCCTTGCTTGAGCAGGTCCTGGTTGTCCTGCATCATCGGCGAAGCCGCGACCTTTGCGGCGTCGAGGCCGACCACGACGTTCGCTCCGTCGGGGATGAGCTTCATGGCGTCCGCAGCGGTGGCGCCGGGTGCCGCGTCTTTCTTCTCCGCGGTTTTCTCGCCGTCTTTACCCTTTTCGCCGTCCTTGCCCTTCTCGCCGGACGCGTCTTCCTTCTTCTCTTCGCCTTTGTCGCAGCCGGTGAAGGGGGCAGCCACGAGTCCGAGTGCGATACCGATCGCCAAACGCTTCATGGGCGGGAGTGTCGCGGTCCCCGCGCGCCGGGTCAACCGTCTTCGGCTCGCCCCGCTTTTGCTCCTCGAAACCAGACGCGCTCCGCGGGCGGTCTGCGCCAGTCCGAGGAGCATCTGCGGATCGAGTACCGCGCTCATGCTGGTGCCACGGCGCTCTTCGTTGGGCTGCGGCGGCGGTGCTGGGTCCTTCATGAGGGCCTTCAGCGACGTTTCGAACTCCGGAGTCGTCATGCGCCGCTGATGCGTGCAGTGCGGCTGGCTGTCGATATCGACCCGGCCGGCTGCTGCACCGGGAATGCCGACCATGTCCGTCACGTTGCCGAACTGGCGAGCGAGCTGCTCCGCGTTTCGCTCGGTCTGCGACGCACAGGGGCGGGCCGCATCGATGAAACGAGGCGCACTCCTCGGTGGGTGGACGTCATCGCGGCCGTCGACGTCTAACCGGGAACGGCACGTCGCCCGCGCGTTCAGGCGAGCACGATGCGGTAGCGCTTCTTCTTGCCCGCCTGTAGGCGGGCCGTCGCGGCATCGTAGGACGTGCGTTCGAGCGTGAAGCTCGGGTCCTTGATCGGCGTGTCGTCGACCTTCACGGCGCCGGCGTCGATGCGTTGTCGAGCCTCGCGCTTGGACTTGAACGCGCCGACGTCGGGATGCACGACCAGTTCGAGCAGGCTGATGCTGGACACGCCGACGTCGACCGCAGGCACGGCGCTCCAGTCCGTGCCGCCCCCGAAGGCCTGCTTGCTGGCCGCGGCCGCGGCGTCGGCTGCCTCCGCGCCGTGAGCGAGGGCGGTGGTCTCGTGCGCGAGCCGGGCCTTCACATCGCGGCGCGCAGCGCCTTGGGCTTTGCACAGCTCGTCGACCTCTTCGACGGGCAGGTCGGTGTACTTGAGCAGGTGGCCACGCACGTCGTCGTCGTGACACCCGATCCAGTACTGGTAGTAGTCGAACGGCTTGCATTGCGCCGGGTCGAGCCAGACCGCGCCGTCGGCGGTTTTGCCCATCTTGCGCCCGTCGGCGGTGAGCAGCAGCGGCCAGGTCAGTGCCTGGGCCTTGGCGTCACCTTCGAGTACCCGGCGGATGAGCTCGGTGCCCGCGACCATGTTGCCCCATTGATCGCTGCCGCCCAACTGCATCGTGCAGCCCTGCTGGCGGTAGAGGTGCAAAAAATCGTAGGCCTGCAGCAGCTGGTAGTTGAACTCGAGGAACGACAGCGGCTGCTCGTTGTCGAGACGGTCGCGGTAGGTCTTGGCCGCGATCATCCGGTTGACCGTGAACTGCGAGCCGATGTCGCGGAGGAACTCGAGGTAGTGCAGCCCGCACAGCCAGTCGGCGTTGTCGACCAGCACCGCGTCGTTGGGCTTGCCCGCGTCGAAGTCCAAGAAGCCGTCGAAGTTGCGCCGGATGCCCGCGACGTTGGCGGTCAGGGTCGCATCGTCGAGCATCTTGCGGGTCTCGGTCTTGCCGCTGGGGTCGCCCACGCGGGCGGTGCCGCCACCGAGCAGCACGATCGGCTTGTGGCCGAGGCGCTGAAGCAGCCGCTGCACCATGATGCAGGTCAGGCTGCCGGCATGCAGGGAGGACGCCGTCGGGTCGTAGCCCACGTAGAACGTCACCATGCCCGCCGAAAAGGCGGCGTCGATCGCCGAGGCGTCGGTCATCGCGTCGATGAAGCCGCGCGCCTGGAGAGCTTGCAGGGCCGGGGACTGGGGCGTGAAGTCGGACGTGGACATGGCGTCGCCTGGACGCCGGCAGTCTACTCGCGCGCGGACGCGCCCGCATCCGTGGCGTCTTGCGGCTGCGCGGGCGCGGCGTCCACGGCATCGAGGCGGCGGGCGTGCTCCTGCAGGGCGGCGTCCAGCGCCGCCAGCTTGGCGCTGATCTGCTGTCGGTACTGGCGGTGCAGGTCTTTCTCGCGAAACAGCTCGTCGGCTAAGGCGATGGCGACGAGCAGGGCGAGGCGCTGTACGTTGAGCGTGGAGCGGCCCGCATTGCCCGCGAGCTGCTTGAGCTGCGTGTCGACGTAGTCGGCCAGCTCTTGAACGTAGGCCGGCCCTTCATCGGTGCGAATCACCAGGCGCTGCCCGGCGAGCTCGACCTCGACCGACTGTTTCACGCGCCCTTGCCCTGCTCGAGCTCGGTCAGGCGCTCGGCCTCGTCGTGGGCCCGCAGCGCGTCGACGACGTCGGCGATGTCGCCATCCATGAAGGCGTCCAGGTTGTGCCGCGTGAGCTTGATGCGGTGGTCGCTGATCCGGTCCTGCGGATAGTTGTACGTCCGGATCTTCTCAGAGCGGTCGCCGCTGCCGACCTGCGACTTGCGCTCGGCCGCGCGCTCTTTCTGCGCCTTTTGAATCTCGAGGTCGAGCAGGCGCGACCGCAGCAGGTTCATCGCGATTTCGCGGTTCTTGGTCTGCGACTTCTCTTGTTGAGACTCCACGGCAAGGCCGGTGGGGATGTGCGTGAGCCGGACCTTGGAGTCGGTCGTGTTGACGTGCTGACCGCCGGCACCCGAGGCGCGC
>CAYSPB010000392.1:3777-7631 GCA_964432695.1 uncultured Nannocystaceae bacterium | reverse complement strand
GCGGTCTTCTTCTTGGCCGCGGTCTTCTTCTTGGCCGCGGTCTTCTTCTTGGCCGTGGTCTTCTTCTTGGCCGCGGTCTTCTTCTTGGCCGCGGTCTTCTTCTTGGCGGAGGACGAGCGACGCGGGGTGGCCGAGGTCTTGGCGGGCACGTCACCCTCTTACGCGATCGCCGATGCACGTGGCAACCCGCGCGCGGTACCCTGCTGCATGGCCTCGCGCACCGTGGTCGACTCCGTGTCCATCGTCGACGGACCTCCCGACAACCTCGACGCAATCGAGGCCGAGCTGCAGCGGCTTCGCGACGCACACGAGGGGGTCGTGTTCCGGCGCTATCTCGCAACCGTCCCGACGGTCGACCCCTCGGCATACATCGCGCCGACGGCATCGTTGGTCGGGGACGTCCGCATCGGTCCGAGGGCCAGCGTCTGGTACGGCTGCGTGTTGCGAGGCGACGTCAATCGCATCGAACTCGGCGCGGACAGCAACCTGCAGGACGGGACGGTCGTTCATCTCGGGGACAACGATCCAACGCTCATCGCCGAGGAGGTCGTCGTAGGGCACCGCGCGGTCGTGCACGGGTGCCGCATCGGCGGGGGCACGCTCGTCGGCATTCAGAGCACGATCCTCGATGGCGCCCTGATCGGAGAGGGCTCGATCATCGGTTCAGGAGCGGTCGTGACGGCAGGAACCAGCATTCCGCCGCACAGCCTCGTCCTCGGGGTGCCGGGCAAGGTGGTCAAGACGCTGACCGCGGCCGACGAAGCGTTCCACCGCAAGCTCGCCGGCAAGTACGTCCGGCTATCCCACAACCACCGCTACGGCTGACGCGCATCGCCGGAGCTGCTGCTCGAGCTGCCGCCGCTCGTGGACGTGCCCGTGGTGTCGGTGTCCCCGCCGCTGGTGGTCGTATCGGTGCTGGAGGGAGAGCCGCCACTGCTCGAACCCCCGGTACCGGAACTCGACCCGGACTCGCCCTGACAAAACCCGTCGACCGGGTTGCACGACAAACCCTCGCAGCAGCCCGCGTCGTCGAGGCAAAAGCGCGCGAGATCGTCGGCGCGAATGCAGGATGCGACGCAGGCGCCTTCACCGACGGCTTGGGTTCCTGGGTCGTATGGGGCCGCGCAGAACGGCGCATCTTCGGGTTCGCAGTCGCTGCTGCGCTCGCAGGCGCCCGGCGGGAGCTCGTCGAGGCCGGTCGCAAGCGGCTGCCCCGAGGTGGTGCCGGTCGTCGCGAGACCACTTTGGTCGTCGTCGGCGCGTTCGGGGGCAGGGGAGGGCGTGCTCCCACACCCACATGCGATCAGCAGTCCCAGCGCTGCCGCACCTCGTCGACCCATGCCCGCAAGCGTGCCCGTCTCAACGCGGGGGAGCAAGTCATCGGGGTAGCTCCGACTCGCCAATCGGCGATACCGTAGAGGGGCGTGGACCCGCAGTCCCAACAACGCTCAGTGCGGAAGTCGACACTGCCCGCCATTCCGCAGAGCCTGCAGGAAGCGGATGTGGCCGAGCGGGAGTCGACTGGCGACTTCGACCCGGGCACCCAGGTGGGGCACGCGAAGGTCTTCGACATCGTCGAGCGTATTGGCGAAGGAGGCATGGGTCGGGTGTACCGAGCATTCGACCCGGTGATGGACCGCTACGTCGCGATGAAGGTGCTCAAGGCAGACGTGCCTTCGAACGAGCGCGAGCGCTTCCGGCGGGAAGCCGTCATTGCGGCCAACTTCTCGCACCCCAACCTGCCGCGCGTGCTCGACCGCGGCACGATCGAAGGACACGGACTGGAGTAGATGACGCTCGAGTCCCTGCGTGGTCGGGATTTGGGGCAGGTCATCGATCGCGGTCGACGCGTCTCGCTTCCACTGCTGGTGGACATCTTCTCGCAAACGCTCGACGCGTTGGACTACATGCACACGCGCGGCATCGTTCACTGCGACGTCAAGCCCGAGAACATCTTCATCACGCGCGATCCATACGACCGCCGCCTGGTCATCGTGAAGCTGATCGACTTCGGCATCTGCCGGCGCATCGACGAGCCGCCGCCGCCTCGGTTGATGGGCGACCCGCGCTACATGGCGCCCGAGCAAACGTACATGGGGCAGCCGGTGGACGGCCGAACCGATTTGTATCCACTCGGGCTGTCCTTGTTCGAGACTCTCGTCGGTTTGCACCCGTTTCCAGGCATCGACGACGCGGAGCCCATGGAGATGCTCAAGATGCAGCGAGGGATCGACGTCCCGAGCATTCGAGCGGTGCTGCCGGAGCTGCCCGAGGACGTTGCAACGGCGATCGACGGCGTGCTCGCGGCGGCGTGTGCCAAGGAGCCGTCCGAGCGTTTCGCGTCGGCGAAGGTCATGAAGAGTGCGCTGGCACAGGTTCTGCCGCGGCAGTCTGCCTCGCAGCGATAGGCCGATCCGGGCCCTCCTGGCCCGATGGGGCATGCTGGCCCACGGCGCTCTTCACGGCGTGCTCCGGACCATCCCGAGCGCCTCGCCGGGCCGTTTCGCCTGCTAGTCTTGTCATCGTGATTGGCTTTGGACGCACCTCGCTGAGTTTGTTCCTGCTCGCGTCGCTGGCGGTCGTGCCCGCGTGCGGCGACGACGGTGGAGCGACGGGAAGCGATGGCAGCACCGGTGCGGCTGATGGCAGCACCGGTGGCGGTCCAACGACCGCGAGCCCGACGAGCACCACGACGAGCACGCCAGACCCCTCTACGGGCCAGGCCGACGAGACCGGCATCATCGATACCAACGACACCGCGCCGCAGGGCGAGTGCGTGTTGTGGGAGCCCGACGACTGTGGCGAGGGCAGCAAGTGCATGCCGTACTCGCTCGAAGACGACGGCATCCCCGACGAGATCCAGTGCTGTCCTGCCGTCGATGAGCCTGCGCTCAACGGCGAACCGTGCACCGCCGACGAGTACAACGGCAGCTGCGTCGACAACTGCGAACCCGGCTCGATGTGCGTCCTCGACGACGAAGACTCGCTCACCGGACTCTGCCGCCAGTTCTGCGATCCGGCAGGCAACGACTGCGACCCCGATCAAACCTGCAAAGCGTTCTTCGAGCTGTTGCCGGGCGTTCCGAACCTGCCCACGTGTATGGACCGGTGCGACCCGCTGCTGCAGAACTGTTCGCCGAACGGATGGCACTGCATTCCCGACTCGCCGACCGAAGCGGGGCAGAGCGGCTTCTTGTGCACGCCGCCCCCCTCGGGACCGCCCGTCGGCATGTTCGAGCCGTGCGCACTGGCGAACCAGTGCGAGCCGGGCTTGGTCTGCGTCACCGATGATCGCGTGCCGGGGTGCACGTTCGCATCGTGCTGCACGGCATACTGCGATCTGTCCGAAGGGGACGGCGCATGCCAAGACATCGACCCTCAGCTCGAGTGCACCGATTGGATGTCGCCCGACCCCGAGTGGCAGAACGTGGGCGCGTGCACGCTGCCGCAGCAGTAGCGGCCGCCGTGGAAGTCGGGTCTCTCAAGGCGCAAGCAGGACCATCGTCGCGTCCCACAGGACGTGACAGGTCATGACCGCCACCCATGAGCGCGTTCGGACGGCGAGCGCGCTCCAGGCCATGCCAGCGAGGGCTGCAGCAAGGACGAGGATCGGGGGCCCGACCGTCGCGTGGGCGAGCGCGAACAGGGCGCCGCCGGTGAGCACCGCGCCGACGGGTCCGAGTCGGCGCACGAGTCCCAGGGTGATGCCGAATCGCCACACCAGGTCTTCGAGGCCGGCAACGAGGACGAGCAGGGGCAGCGTGAGCAGCGGGTGGTAGGTGGTGCCCCAGGCGTAGACCGACGAGGCCGCGTCGACCATGTCGGGGACCATCGCGCGCAGAGCCGCGATGGTG
>CAYSPB010000392.1:0-3767 GCA_964432695.1 uncultured Nannocystaceae bacterium | reverse complement strand
CCCCGAGCATGACGGCCGCCGCGCCGAGGCCCCATGCGACGCGTCCGAGGCTCGGCCGCAGCCAGCGGCGAAGCGGAGGCGAAACCGAGCTGAGGCCCGCGACCAGAACCACGTTGACGCCGAGCATGCGCCACCAGATGTCGACATTGGGCAGCGCACCGGCGAGCAGCAGCAGCGCGACGGCGGTCAGGATGAACGGCAGAGGAACCGACCATGCGGAGGCCTCGTCGCGGGCGTCGGCCGAGGGAACCAGGCGTAGGCTCGGACCTTCGACGTCGGCCGCGAGCCCGCGGATGCGCGCTGCATCGATGGCGCGGGGCCGAAGATCGAGCCGGGCGGCGGCTTGGTCTGCGTTGCCGTAGAGCCCTTCGATCAGCATGGCCAGCTGAGTCGGCGTGACCGGCGGGTTCGGCAGGACGCGCTGCATGAGCGCGGCCGCGGTTCGCATCAGCCCTCGGGGCAGGGGAACGGTCAGCGTCCGGTGCTCGAGCGCGCTCGAGACGGTGTCGATGAGGCGCGGCAGCGTGAATCGGTCGGGACCCACTACGTCGATGGCGATGCCGAGCGCGGCGTTGCGATGTAGGCATCCAACCACCGCGACGGCGACGTCGTCCACGTCGACGACCTGCAGCGGGCCAACCTCACCAGCGGGTACGGGAAAGACCGGGGCCAATCGAATGAAGCGCACGAGGTTGGACAGCATCGCGTCTCCAGGCCCGTAGACGAGGCCGGGGCGTACGATGCTCCAGGGCAGGTCACTTGCCTGCACGAGGCCTTCCCCAGCCCGCTTGGTGCGATGGTACTCGCCGTCGCTGGCTTCGATGTGAACGACCGAGACGTGCACGAAGCGAGCAACCTCTAGGGCGCGGCTCAGCGCGAGCAGGTGCTCCACCGCGCGGACGTGGGCGGCTTCGAAGGTGTTCTGTCCGCGCTCGATGGCGATCCCGACCAGGTTCACGACCGCGTCGACCGAACCAAGCGCACCGGGCTCGGGCACGTCGCGGGTGAGGTCTGCGGAGACGTGCTCGACGCCCTCGACAAGGGTGCCGCGGCTTCTGGAGACCGCGACTACGTCGTGCCCGTCGCCGAGCAGCGTGCGCACGACGGCGGTTCCGATGAAGCCGCTCGCGCCGGCGACCAGGACCCTCATGCGGCGGAGCGTCGGGCGACGTGTTCGAGCACTTCGGCGGCGCAACCCCACGACAGCGTCACCCCGGCGCCGCCATGCCCGTAGTTGTGCACGACCCAGAGGTCGCCGTGCGCCTCGCCCTCGAGTCGAATCGTTGCGCGTCCGGGACGAAGGCCCACCACGTCGGTGCGGCGCGCGGCGTCGGCGAGTCGCGGGTCGAGCTGAGCGCAGCGCGCCACGATGGCGTCGGCCTCGGCGGGTCGGACGTCGAGTGCCTCGTCGTGCTCTGCCGCGGTGCCGCCGAGGACGACGTGGTCGCCGCGCGGTACGACGTAGGCGATGCCGCCGCCGTCGTGCTCATCGAGCAGCACGCGGTCCACTCCGGGATTGTCGACATGGACGAGCTGACCGCGCACTGGATGCAGGCTGCCGTCGTTGCACAGCTCGCGCGCCCCGAGACCGCAGCAGTTGATCACGACGTCACGACCGGCAGCCTCACCGAACGATGTGACTCGTCGTTCGATCACCCGGCCGCCCGCCGCTTCGAGTCGAGCGCGTAGATAGGGCAGGTATACGCGGGTGTCGATGACGGGGGCGTCGAACCCCCAGCCAAACGCGAACCCAGGTGGGCACTCAGCCTCCGGAAGCTCCGCGAGGCCGCGAACCGCGTCGGCCCACCACGGGCGAGCTTGCGGAGCCCGGGCGTAGTCGAATGCTCGACGCATGCGCACCCCGGCCCGCGGGTCGTCGCACAGGGTCACGAATTGGGCATAGGCCACCTTGGCCCAGCCGAGCACGCGGTCGAAAGGAAACGCTCGGTACGGGTACCAAAACGCCGCGGCAACGTTGGAGGTGGTGTGGGGTGGAAGCGCCGCCGCCCAGACCTCGACCGCGTGACCCGCTTCCGCGAGCACGGTGGCCGTGGTGAGCCCAGAGACACCGCCGCCCAGAACGATCACGCCCGGAACCTAGCAGCCCCGCGAGGTTCGGACCACGGGTCCGCCGTGTGCGCCGTTACGGTATGCTGCGGCCGCCCGCGATGAATCTGCTGCCCAAGCGACCGCTCCACCTTCCTCGCTTGCGGACGTACGTGCCCGAGCCGTCGGATCCCAAGATCTTCTGGTTCAACAGCGAACGGGCCGACATCCTCCAAGACGTCGTCCGGCGCATCATGGAGCGCTACGAGGCCGATGATGCAATCGAGTTCATCATCGGCGACGCCGCCTATCACGAGATCCGTCGCCTCGAGCCGCGCACCGACGAGGGAGGCCGCAAAGGACTGGAGTACTGGCGCGGCGTGATTCGTCGCGTGGGCCGGATGTCGAGCGAGGGCAAGCACGAGACCCTCCGGGAAATCTCCATGCGCATGGCCAAGGACGTGGCGGGCAATTTCGATCCGCGGGTCTACAAGTTCGCCGCGCGGGCGGTGCCGGGCCTGCTCACCGGGGTGATGAACCCCAGCAACGTGATGCGCAACGTGCTCGACTCGGGCACTCGACTGGACGAGCTGGTGTCGGTCGAAGGACCGGTCGAGAAGATCCACAAGCTGCAGCGCAAAGGCACGATGCTGCTGCTTCCCACGCACAGCTCCAACCTCGACTCGCTCGCGATGGGGTGGATTGTCTTTCGAGAGGCGCTGGCGCCGGTCGTCTATGGCGCGGGCAAGAACCTATTCTCGAACCCGCTCATCTCGTTCTTCATGCACAACCTCGGGGCGTATCGGGTCGACCGGCGCGTCCGGGCGCGTCTCTACAAGGACGTGCTCAAGGCGTACTCGAGCATCATGATTGAGCGGGGGTACCACTCCCTGTTCTTTCCAGGCGGCACGCGCATTCGCTCCGGCGCGATCGAGCAGCGCCTCAAGCTGGGCCTGGCGGGTACTGGCGTCGAGGCGTTCGCGCGCAACCAGGCTCGCGGCGTGAACCGACCGGTGTTCTTCGTGCCGGCCACAATCAACTATGCGCTCGTGCTCGAGGCCGAGACGCTGATCGAAGACCACCTCAAAGAGGAAGGACGCGCGCGCTACATCATCGAGGACGACGAGTTCTCGCGGGTGGAGCGGTGGGTCTCGTTCTTCAAGCGGTTCCAAAACACGGAGTCGGCATGCGTGATCCGGTTCGGCGAACCGATCGACCCATTTTGCAACCCCGTGGACGACGAGGGGCGCTCGCTCGCGCCCGACGGCCGCGTCATCGATCCGGGGTCGTACGTGTCCCGGCGGGGCACGCCGGTCGTCGACGCCGCTCGCGACGCCGCCTATACCCGAGACCTGGGCAAGGCGATCGCGAAGGCCTACGTGAAGGAGACGGTCGTGATGGGCACGCAGCTCGTCGCACACGTCCTGTTCCGCCGCCTCTGCCGCGCGACGCCAGGCCTGGACCTGTTCGCGCGGCTTCGGCATCGGGGCGACATCGCCGTGCCGATGGAGGAGCTGCAAGACGAGGTCGGCCAGACCCGGGACGCGCTGCTTCGCCTCGAGCAAGACGGCCGCGTGCATCTGAACGCACCGCTGCGGCAGGCCGCACCGGCGCAGATCATCGAGCGTGCGCTGGACGCCTGGTCTGGCTACCACCAAAAACCGATCGCCCGCGTCCTGGGCGGCTCCGTCATCGCGGAGGACCCGAACTTGCTCCTCTTC
>CAYSPB010000391.1:589-7639 GCA_964432695.1 uncultured Nannocystaceae bacterium | reverse complement strand
CCTGGAACCCGGGCCTCGAGGGCATCGATGGCGCACCGCTGGGCACCGGCGGCGGCATCGTCGGCTTCGTGCGTGACGCCGACGGCAACCCGGTCTCCGGCGCGACCGTCACCCCGATGATGGACGGCAGCGGCGCGACGATTCGCTACCCGCAGGCCGACGGTTCGATCTCCGAGGACGCGACCGACGACACCGGTCTGTTCGTCGCCCTCGGCGGCGCCGGCACCGGCGAGGACTACGTCGCGGACGCCGGCGGCATGACCGGAAGCGGCACGGCCGGCACCGCGCCGAACGTCGTCTTTGCCCTTGTTCTGACCGTTCAGTAGGTTTTTGGCGCGTTGGCGCCGTGGACGCCCCGGTCGGAAACGGCCGGGGCGTTTGCTTTGGTTGCAGCCTCAACGACTGTGGCGGGCAATGCGCGTTCTCGAATTCGGGCGAAGATGTGGGTCTAGATGCGTGCAGACTCACCTTCGCGGGAGTACCGCGCTTGTGGTAACGGTGATGGAAAGCTGATAGCAAAGGTTGACCGGTCGGTCAGTCAGCGCCTTAGCCGGAGAACGAACCAATGTCCCTACGCACCCTTCCGACTTCCCCCTTGATGCGCATTGCGGCCGTGCTCCTCCCGGCCGCCCTGACCGTCACCGCCTGCGACTCCGATGACCCCTCCGGTGATGAAGACACCGAGGGCTCCGCGGACTCCGACACCGCCGTCGACCTCCCGGAGGGGTGCAACTACTACGTCGAGGGTCCCTCGGAGGCCGCCCAGGACGAGCTCATCACTGCACTCGTCGACGTGCAGCCGATGGAGACCGTCTGCGTCGGCGCAGGTACCTACACCCTGACTCGCCAGCTCACGATCACGGCTGACGACGTCACGCTACGCGGCGCAGGCCAAGACGACACCGTTTTCGACTTCAGTGGCCAGCAGAGCGGTGGCAACGGCATCCTCATCGAAGGAGACCGCAACACGATCGATTCGCTGACCGTCGTCGAGACGCCCGGTGATGGCATTCGTGCCAACGATGTCGACGGAGTCCGTTTCCTCAACGTCACCGTGGGCTGGGCTGCCGAGGCCGACGAGAGCAACGGCGCCTACGCGCTGTACCCCGTGCAGTCCGAGAACGTCATCGTCGACGGCTGCGTCGTCTACGGTGCCGCCGACGCTGGTGTTTACCTAGGTCAGTCGAGCAAGTCGCTCATCGAGAACTCCGAGGCATACGGCAACGTCATCGGCATCGAGGTGGAGAACTCCACCGACGTCGTGGTGCGCAACAACCACACGCACGACAACACCAACGGCATCCTCGTCATCACGCTGCCCGGCCTCGACATTCTCGACGGTAAGCGCGCGAACGTTCACGACAACCTCGTCGAGAACAACAACACGGTGAACTTCGGCGACCCCGGCACCACGGTGGGTCTCATCCCGCCTGGTCTGGGCATTTTGCTCGTTGCGGTCGACAACAACGAGATCTGGAACAACACGGTGACGGGAAACAAGAGCGTCGGCGTCGCGATGATCGCGTACCTCGAGTCGCTGTTCAGCCCGCCGAACGACCCGGACTTCGACATCTACTCCGAGGGCAACAACATTCACGACAACACCATCTCGGGCAACGGCGAGGAGCCGGATCAGCTCGTGCTGGTGCTCAACGGCAACGCGACGCCGGGCCCCGAGGTCATCGTGGGTGGCTGCTTCGACGCCGACAAGGATCAGTCCGATGCTGCGCTCGCGAACTGCTTCGCGGTGGAGGAGTCCCAGTTCTTCAACGCGGACGCCTGCCAGCAGAATGGCGGCACGAACACGGACATCGCTCCGTTCTCGTGCACTCAGCCCGCGCTGCCGACCGAGTCGCCCGTCGACCCCTTCTAAACCCCAATCGCTACGACGATGACGCACACTTCGTTTTCCAGACTGTCCATCGCGCTCCTGCTGCTTGCGGGTGCGTGTGGAGATCCCGAGACCACCGACGATGAGACGGCTCCGGCCGTTCTCGACCTCGATGCGTATCCGTTCGAGACGTTGTCCGAGTACAACTTCTTCCGCGGAGAGCTCGGGGACCTCGAACCGAACGAACGCGTCATCCCGTATACCGTGTCGGCTCCGCTGTGGGCCGATGCGGCCGAGAAGGGCCGCTACTTCGTCATCCCCGAGGACTCGACGATCGGATTCACCGACTTCGACGAGTGGGACTACCCGCCGGGCTCGGTGTTCATCAAGAACTTCTACTTCGACCAAGACCGGGGCGAAGGTGAAGACTTGCGCGTGATCGAGACGCGCCTGCTGGTGCTCGAGGAGAGCGGCGACTGGCAGAGTTACGGGTACCTCTGGAACGAGGAGCAGACTGAGGCCGAGCAGATCAAGGCGGGGGCGGATGTCTTCGTCGACGTGATCGACGAGGCCGGTAATTCGTCGGAGCAGCTGTATCTCGTGCCCGACCAGAACACGTGCGAGAGCTGCCACCAGCGCGATGACCAGAAGCTGATCATCGGCCCGACGACGCACCAGATGAACACGACCTGGGCGATCGCGGGCAGCGACGAACCCGAGGTCAACCAGATCGACTGGCTTGCCGAGAACGGTTTTTTCACCGGCGACGTCGCAGCCTCGACCGAGCTGCCCGCCTTCGTCGATCCCGCCGGCGACGCATCACTCGATGAGCGCGCGCGCGCATACCTGCACGGTAACTGTGCCCATTGCCACCGCGCTGGCGGTGCCGGGGGATCCAGCGGCCTGAAGTTCACCGCGTGGGAAGAGAACGAAGCCGACTTCGGTGTCTGCAAGCTCCCGGCGGCCGCCGGACCTGGTGCCGGTGGCCGTCGCTACGACATCTGGCCCGGTAAGCCCGAGGAGAGCATCATTCCGTTCCGCATGGCGAGCGAGGACCCCGAGATCAAGATGCCGGAGCTTCCGAGCCTGCTCGCAGACGACTTCGGCGTCAACTTGATCACGCAGTGGATCCTCGAGATGCCCGGCGAAGACTGCGAATAGCCCTGCCCACCTGCCCTCGCGCAGCACGGGCACGAGGAAGGCCCCCCTCACTCAGAGGGGGCGGAGTACTCGCGACGAAGAGAGACGCGCGAGCGACCCAAAGGGGCGCGGAGCGGGAAAGAGGAAGTTGCGGCGACCGTACGGGCCCGGCGAGAGGTCTTCGGAGGCCCCCTTCACCCAGAGGGGGGGCCTCCGAAGACCGGCGCACCTTACGAAGCCGCTACAACCCATCGAGCGCGAGCAACAGTCGCGCTTCGAGGCTCAGCCGGGGAGACCCGTCTGGGCCCTCGTCGATCAAGGCGCGGCCGAGCTCACCGGGTCCCACGTCCCCGAGCGTCGCCATCGCAACGCCGGTCTGCGGCAGGCCGAGCGTGGCCGCGATGCTGCAGAGGTGGCCGCGCATGCGGAGCGGCAGTCGTGACCGCAGTCGAGCGGCGACGTCATGCACCATCGGGGGCGCATCGCAGGGGCATTCGACCTCGGCCCCGAGCGCCCATGCGCGCTGGACCGCTTCGGGCAGTGCATGGTCTGCACCGAGTCCAACCGCCTCGCGCAGGTGGACGATGACGGCGCCCGTCGGCATCCGGGGATCGAGTCCTTCGGTCACCCAGATCGACGGCCGACGGTGAATCCACTCCGGGATCATGCGACGCGCTCCTTCGACACGTGGTCGCTCATCGCCCGCAGCGCTTGGCCGAGCGGGCCGCGGTCGTGACACGCTCGGTGGACGCGGGTCTCGTCGCCCCGGGTAAGCACGTGCAGAACATCGGCCGGAGGAGGCGGCAGGCCGAGCCATGTCGACATCCATACCGAACGCCACGCCCGCATCGTTTCGTCGTGAGCGCGTTGGTCAGCGGGCGCGTCCCACCACGCTGGAAGCGTGGCCGCGAGGCATCCGTCACGGGCGTAGCCGACTTCGCGAACTTCGAAGCGGTGCGCGGCCAGACGAACCGCGCTCTCGGCTAGCGGAAGGTCCAGCAGGTGCGTGGCGGCGAGGGCTTGCACGTCCTCGGCGGAGGGGAGGCCGGACTGCGGTGTGACCATCAGCGCGTTGGGTCCGGGCAGCGCGGCGCAGGGCAAGGGCATCGCGGGACGCAGCACGATCTGCTTCACGCCTACGCGGGCGGCGAGCAGGCTTGCACCGTGATCGGCCGTCACTACGCCGGCGCTGCGTCTCATCAGCGCGGCGAGGTGTCGGGTCGGCCAGCGAGCGACTTCTGCCCCGGTCCTTCGCGCCAGCGGCGCGATCAGGGCCTCGTTGCGGGGCGTCGCCATCAGCATCACCGGCCGCCGGTTGCGGTGCATCAACATCGAGACCAGGTCTTCCCAAGCTCCGCCGAGCACCGCGCCGGAGACCTTGGCGGGCACGACCACCAGCGGTGCAGGGCGTCCGTGCGCCATGGCGGACGCAGCGAGATTGTCCGCAACCGGATCCGCGCCGAGCGTGCCACCTTCATCCATTCGGACGCGGGTTGCCGCGGCCCAGAGGTCCTGGTGTGCGAACACGTTGAGCGCCGGATCGAGCCCCCACGTCGCGAAGTAGCCCAGCGCCGGGTGAGACCACCGCCAGTCGCCGCCGTCGTCGATGAACGGCCCCACGACAGCATGGTGGTCGCGTGCGAGCACGGGCGCGAGATACCCCGAAGTACGGGCGTACGTCAGGTTGAGCACGTGGTCGAAGGCTCGCCCATCGATGATGCCCTGCAGGGCGGCGTCGAGCGCTGCCGCAGGGGCGAGGGCGTGCATGCGGGCGCGGGCGCGAAGGTTGGCGAGCGGCAAGGCGTGCACGGAATCGACGCCGGGCAGCATCGCGCAGGCCGCTTGCGTCACATCCCAGCTGATCACCTCGATTCGTTCCACGTCCGTACGCTTGGACCACGCCCCCGTGATGCGGGCGGCAGGCCACACGTCCATCTCCGTGCCGAGGATGATCACCGCCACCCGTTTGCCTGCGTGCGCCACCACGTCTCTTGTGCGGTCGGCTCGTGCAGGAGCAAGGCCGACGGCCGGTTCGTGGCGGCTTCATCGAGGGCACGCTGAGGCGCGGCCGGACCATCGGGGGCCACCGGCGCGGGAGGGGCGGACGATCTCGATCAGCGCTCGCTGACCGGAACGCGGGTGCAGCGAAGGCACGGCGCGACGCTGGGCGTCTTTGCGAGCGCGCCCCGGGCCGGAGGCTGCAGGTCGAGGGCGACGTTCGTCGTACGCCACCGCCCCGACCGGTGTGCATGCAGCTCCGCCTCGGCGTGAGTACCGTCGAGTCGAACCACGGCGAAGCCGGCGCGGGGCGTGTAGCGGTCGGCCTGAAGCGCCATCGAGCTGTTGTATCGGAGGCGACGCCAGCCGCTACGGCCGCGGGCGTCGGGGGTGGAGGCGGCACCGGACACCACTTGGAACATCGCGTGCGGCAAGAAGACCCGGTCGCTGCGGATCGTGCCGTCGGTGATGTCGGCGGAGGCGTAGGTCGCCCGGTCATGCCCTGAGAGCGCGCCGACAAAGACACCGCGCTGAACGGCTGCGACGACGGCGGGCGCCATCGTGTGCACGGTCGAGTCCGGGTCGCCACCGCCCACGCCGTGAAAACCGGCGGCCTCGACGGGATAGTGGCTGACGAGGATGCGCGGTGGCCCTGGAGTCGCGGCGAGCATCTCTATCAGGGCGGCCAGACCCTTCAGGTCGAGGTCTTGGTCGGCGGGGCGTCGGCCGGCGATCCACGGGGTGATGTCGGCGAATACCAGCTGCGCGAGCGCGTCATCGTGGGGCACGAGCGGGGTGCAAGCACCCTCGCTGCACTGGGTCGCGAGCGCGGTCGAACCGGTCGGCAGCACGTCGATCGCGTAGTGCACGCCCGGCTGCGACCACGGGTGCCCACCGTCGCGAAGCTGCGCCCGCGCGCCACATCGATACGCAGCCTCGCCCGGCAACGCATAGCTTGCGCCCCCTGCGGCTTGGTGTGTGCGCACGACCTCTCCCAGTTCACCGACCCCGGGGCGTCCCCAGACATCGGTGGCCGCGGCACAGTCCACGCGTCCGCGGCGGTCGAGCAGCAGGTTGCCCGTCCACAGCACCACCGGCGTGCGTCCGGCAGCTCGTTCGGCGTCGAGCGTGGTCTTCAGCCCTTCGGCCACCGCCGACGCCCGCCGTCCGGGCGCGCCCGCGTCGCCCAGCACGATCAGACTCACGGGCGCGGACACGGCCGGAGGCGCCGCCTCGGGTCGCGGGGACCACTGATGCTCGCGATGCACGAGACAGCCGCCGAGCATCGTCGCGGCCGCAAGCGCAATCGGGGCGAACCTACGCCTCACCCGCTCAGGCTACCGTCTCTGGGCTCGAAGGGACATCGCCTGGCGGCAGGTCACGCGCGCCGACCTCGGGCTCTCCTCACGGGGCGCAGCCTTGCGGGCACTCGGCTCGATCCCCGATCATCACGCCATGCCGGGAACGTTGCGCCCAAGCGCCACCGACGCCATCCTGCTGCGCACCACGATCAACGGGGATGCGGTGCAGCTGGCGGTCGAACCCCATCACACCCTGCTCGAAGTGCTGCGCTATCAGCTCGATCTGATCGGGAGCAAGCAAGGCTGCGACAAGGGGGACTGCGGCGCGTGCACCGTCCAGGTCGACGGTCGTCCACAGCTGGCGTGTTTGACCCTGGCCGCACATGTGGAGGGCCGCGAGGTCACCACGGTCGAGGGCTTGGGCCTGTCCCACGGCGGTTGCCATCCGCTGCAGGATGCGATGGACCGACATGACGCGGCGCAGTGTGGCTTTTGCACGCCCGGCATCCTGATGAGCGCCGAGTCGCTGCTGCGACGGCGTCAGGCGCCGGTCGACCGGCAAGAGGTTCGCGAAGCCCTCGCGGGCAACCTGTGTCGATGCACCGGCTACACCAAAATTCTCGACGCGGTCGTCGATGCATCCGAAGTGATGCACGGCGTGGGCAACGACGAGGGCGGCTCGACCGCAGAGGAGGCAGCGCAGTGAGCGACGAAACCGAAATGCCCACCAACCAGATCGGCAAGTCGCACCGCAAGGTCGACGCGCTGGAGCCGATGCGG
>CAYSPB010000391.1:0-579 GCA_964432695.1 uncultured Nannocystaceae bacterium | reverse complement strand
TCACCCGGTACACCGACGACATCAAGCTGCCGGGCATGCTGCACGCGAAGATCAAGCGCAGCCCGCACCCGCACGCCCGCATCGTCTCGATCGATGCCAGCAAAGCGCTTGCGCATCCTGGCGTCCACGGCGTCATCACGGGCAAGGACCTGGCCACGCCCTACGGCATCATCCCCTGGACGCCCGACGAGACCGCGCTCGCGGTCGAGAAGGCGCTGCACGTCGGCGACGGGGTGGCCTGCGTCGCGGCGGTCGACGAGGACACCGCAATCGAAGCGCTCGAGCTCATCGAGATCGAGTACGAGGTGCTCGAGCCGCTGTACGACCCCGAGACGTCCCTCGAGCGCCGCGACAACCAGATCAACCCGTACGCGCGGACCGGCAACCTCTCGAAGAAGGTGCTGCTCGAGTTCGGCGACGTCGACGACGTACTCGACAAGTCCGACGTCGTCATCGAGGCGGACTACTTCTTCGAGGGCACCACGCACGCGGCGATCGAGCCGCACTGCGCCGTGGCCCACGTCGAGCCCAACGGACTGCTCACCGTCTGGTCGGCGACGCAGGTCTCGCACTACCTGC
>CAYSPB010000390.1:0-7640 GCA_964432695.1 uncultured Nannocystaceae bacterium | reverse complement strand
TGTCCTTGCGCGCCGGGAATCGGCGGAGCGGCCGGAGGCGCAAACGGCTGACCTCCCGGGGGTGCCGCGGGCGGCGGCGCTGCGCCGGCTCCCGCGAACATCGTCTTGCTCTGCCCGACGGCGCCGGGGAAGTCGATATGCTGCACCGTGATGACAGACTGTCCCAAGCGGACAGCTTGCCCGATACCGAGCTCGATGGGCGCTTGGACACGCTCACCGCTGGGGAGGAAGGATCCATTCGTGGAACCGAGGTCTTGGAACACCAGGCGGCCCCCCTGAAACCGCATCTCCGCGTGACGGCCCGACACTTGCGGGTCCTGTAGCGCGATGTCTCCAACGTCACGTCCGAGGACGATCGTTTCTTTATCGAATGACTTGGTTTCCGGGGGTCGGCCCGCGTACTGAACGTACAGGGTGTACAGCGCCATCGAGGCTCCTGTTCGGGTTGGCCAGTGGAGTTTCACAATGCACGGCGCGGAGCGCAACTGGCCGGACGCTTCGGATGCAGGGGTCGAGAACGTTTGACCATCCCCCCGGCATCGCGTACAGCCCTGGGCAAGCGGCGTCGCTGGACATGCAGGCAGACTCCCCCCGCATCGATTCTCCGCCGTCTTCCGCAAACGGCGCATTCGCTCCGTGGAGCGCTGCGACGGCCTCTACGGTCCGAGAACGGCTTTCCACCGGCGCGATGTACGATCTCGTCGTCGTCGGCGCGGGCATCAGCGGGGCTGGCGTGGCCCGGGATGCGGCCCGTCGTGGGCTCCGGGTGCTCGTTCTCGATGCCGCCGACGTCGCCTACGGCACCAGCTCCCGGTCCTCGCGCCTGATTCACGGCGGTGTCCGATACCTCGAGCAGGGCCAGATGGGCCTCGTGTACGAGGCGCTCCGCGAGCGCGCCCGGCTGTATGAAAGCGCCAGTCACCTCGTCACGCCCGCCCGCTTCCTCTTTCCGGCCTACGCAGGCGACCGCCTCAGCCCCTGGAAGCTCCGCATCGGGCTCACGCTCTACGACACGCTGAACTTCTTCCGCAGCAAGGCGCACGACTACGCGAGTCCGGAGCGCTGCGCCCAGCTCGAGCCCCTGCTACGCGGAGAGAGCCTGCGCGGCGCGGTCCTCTATGAAGATGCGGTGACGGACGACGCTCGGCTGACACTCACCGTCCTCCAGGACGCGCTGCGGCATGGGGCAGAGATCCTCACGTATGCCCCCGTCCGCAGCCTCGAACAAACCAGCGAGGGGGTTGCGGCGCTGCTCGACGACGGTTTGCGCGCAGTTGGTCGCCAGCTCGTCGTTGCAACCGGGCCATGGACAGGACGACGCCTTCTGGGGACCTCGGGCGACGGCGTCGTCTTCAAGTCCAAGGGCATTCACCTGGTGCTGCGCGCAGAGGACGTACCGGTTCGGCAACCGGTGGTCGTGCAGGCCCCCGGCGATCGTCGCCGCATCCTCTTCGTCGTGCCTTGGGGCTCGCGCACCTACCTCGGCACGACCGACGTCCCCTACGAAGGCGACCCCGGCCGGGCCGGCGTCACTCCCGAAGAAGAGGCCAAGCTACTGCAGACCGTCGCGCACGTCCTGCCCAACGCCAACTTGCGGCCAGAGGCGGTGATCAGCGCGTGGTCCGGTGTCCGCCCACTCGTGCGGCCCGAAGGTGCAGGCGCCGATACGGTCGAGGTCTCGCGCAAGCACAGGCTCGTGCACGCCGAGTCCGGCGCCATCGGGCTCGTCGGCGGCAAGCTCACCACCTATCGCGCGATGGCCGAAGAGGTGGTCGACCTCGTCGTCGATCGTTTGCGTCCTGCATGGCCCGACGATCGTCCACCGATCGGTGCCTGCGATACCGACACGGCCCCCCTCGTTCCCGGAAATCGGCTCACCTCCGAAGAGCTTGCGGATCCGTGCATCGCGGATCTGCACGGGCGGCACGGCCCCCTCGCCCGAGCGTTGGCAGAGGACTGCGCGGCCGATCCATCCCTCGCAGAGCGGCTCGTCACCGACCTGCCCTACCGGCGCGTCGAGCTGCGGCATGCGGTCCGCTACGAGGGTGCCCAGCACGTGGCGGACGTGCTGAGACGACGTCTCCCGCTGGCCCTGACCGACCCGGCGCTCGGTGGTGCAGTCGCGCGAGAGACGGCGACGATGCTCGTTGAGGCCCGCGGCGGCTCTGCACTGGAAATCGAGGACGAGCTGAACCGCTACCGAGACGACGTCCAAACCGAGACCGGCCGCAGTCCCGCCTTCGAACCATCGGCGCCGGCACATCCGGGGTAGGCTCCACCGCAATGGAAGCCCTCGACCGGCTGCTGGGACTCGTGTGCCGGGATCTGGGCGCCACGCGAGCATGGCTCGAGTACGCGTCGGGCTCCGCCGACGATTCCAAGACGATTCGCGTAGCGCTCGACCGGGGCTGGAACCTATGTGCGTCGTTCGACGCGATTCCCGAGGGCGCTGCGGCACAGCTCGAAACGCTCGCCACCTCTTTTCATCGCGCCTGGACCGAAGCGACGACCGAGGCGCCCCGCCCTGCCGACGATGGTCAGCGCATTCGCAGCCAGATCCGCGAAACGCTCGACGCGCTCGAAGACCGCATCGGCGCCGCTGCGGTTTGGGTCGTCGACGAGCGCTCCCCCATCGTCTGGGGCAGCTCGACGAGAGGCGCCTGGATGACCGACGCTGACGAGGCCCGCTCGCTCGGCGAGACGTTTGGCGACGCACCACCGGCCTCGGTGCAGCGCTGGCTTGCCGGACAGCAGGTTCCACCGCCGCCCCCCGCACTCGCGGCCCGACTCGACGACGTACGCACGCGCCTCGACGCGACGGACGACCCCGACGGCCTACTGCTGACCTGGGCCGCAATTGCGCGTGCCTGCGGGTCGACGCAGGCGTGGTGCATGCCCATGGGCGACGTGCATGCATTGTCCCGCCCGTTTGCGGGCATCTACCGGGTGGTTGCGATCTTCGACGGCGAGTTCTCGCCCATGCACGCGGAAACCACGGTGACCAAGGCCGTGCCGATCATCGAGCGGCTCGTGGCCGACCATCCGCCGATCGACCCGACCCCCGTCGGGGCGCGCGTGCACATGCTGCGGCGGCCCGACTGACCGACGCGCTACGAGCCGAGGTTGCCGATCCAGACGAAGGCGCGCGTCACCCAGCTGTCGTGGAAGTTCGCGCCCACGATCACGCCACCGGCGAATATGCCTCCAAGGACGGCGCCGGGAACGGCGATCCAGCCCAGGGCCCACGCCAGCGGGCCGCGCTTTTTCTTTTCGCCCTCGTCGCCCTCCTTGGTGGACACGAGGGCCGCATCGTCGGCCTTGGCCGGTTTGTCCGGTGCACTCATGGCGTGGTTCCTTCGGGTGCGGGGTCGGCAGCTGCAGGCGCAGGGGCCGATGCGGGTGCGAACGGCTTCTGCTTGCGCTCGAGGATGCGCGCACGGTTGGCCGCGTCGATCCACGGTGCCTGAGACTCGGGCACCGGCGCGTAGCTCATCCAGCTGCCCGACTGATAGTCGGGGTGCCGGGCGTCGGCGATGTCGAGCGCCCCGAAGAGGTGCCCCAGCTCGTGCAACAAGCTCCGCAGGTGCGCATCGCGATGCGACGCGTTGGCGTAGACAACGGCCGCCGAGGCGTTGAACGGTGCGTCCGCTTCGGGTGTGAAGGCTTTTCCAGATGTGCGGTCGTCCAGCGGACGTTCGGTGAACCCCACGACCAACGAGGCTGCTTCACGCGGCCGGGCCTGGACGTCTTCGAGCAGCTCCAGCGAGGACAACCCCTCGGTCGGCACGCCCCAGCGGCCCACGGACACCAGCTCGAGCTGCACGCCGAACTGCTTTTGATACACAGACGACGCGCGCGAGACGGTGCGCTGCACGTAGTCGATCCAGTCGGGTCGTCGCTGTACGAGCGCATCGTCGACGAGCACCTTGACGCCCACGGCGACGGGCGTGGCCAGCTGCGTGGCGAGCGGACCCTCCACGGGGTCGACGGTCATCGGCGGCACGGCGACCTCCGGCGGAGGCTCGGCGGGCGGCGGCGTGAGCTCGGTAGGCGACGGGTCGGGCGCGGGCGGCTCGGGTTTCGGCTCGGGCTTCGGTGCAACCTCGCCCGCGGGCTCGGCCGATTCAGCCTTGGACTCGGACGCGTCCTTTGCCTCGGAGGCGTCGTTCTCGTCGCCCTTCGGAGCCGGCTCGTCCTCCGGCGTGTCTTCGTTCTCGTCCTCGCCCGGAGCATCGTGACCAGGCGCCACGTCGACGTCGAGACCGAGCCACTCCTTTTCGAACGAGGTGATCGGCTCTCGATACAAGTCGCCGACGTAGACCCCGGTGCCGAACAGGCCCAGGACGACGAGCAACGGGGTACCGAACAGCAAGCCAAGCTTGCCGACGGCCTTGATGCGCTTCCAGTTCATCGCGGCTCCGAGGGAGTGTAGCCCTTGCCAACCGTGCGCGGCGGGTCCTATTCCCCGCGGCCGCGTGCGCTCGCGCCAGTCGAGGCGGCCAGATTGGAGCCAAGCGCCGTGCGCGGCGCGCAACCGTCATGGGAGCAGGCCGAGTCCGGCCATCGATACGGCCTGCGTGCGAGTGACCACCAAATGGTCGATCAGCGGGATCCCGATCAGCACCCCTACGTCCGCGAGCCGGCGCGTCAGCTCGACGTCGGCATCGCTGGGCGAGGGGTCCCCACTGGGATGGTTGTGCACCGCGATCAACGAATGCACGCCTGCGCGGACCAGCGGACGAAAGACATCGCGCGGATGAACCTCGACCGAGGCCAGCGACCCGATGGCGATGCACTCGATCCGAGCGACCCGCTGCCGCGCGTCGAGACCCAGGACCCAGAACTGTTCGGTCGGCGCATCGCCGAGTCGGGCGCGGACGTAGGCGCCGACATCGCTGGGACTGCGCAGGGGCGTGCCGAGCGGAACGTCCAGCAGCGCAGCTCGTCGGCCCAGTTCGAACGCGGCACACAGAGCCGACGCGCCGGCATCCCCCAACCCGTCGACCTGACGCAGCTCGTGCTGGGTGGCCGCTCGCAGATGACGCAGGCCCCCGATGGCATCCAACACCAGGGCAGCCCTTGGTAGCGCCCGACCGCCACCAAGCACCAACGCCACGAGCTCGACGTCGCGCAGGCCCGCCGTACCCAGCAGCGCCAGCCGTTCGCGAGGCCGTTCGAGGACGGGGAGATCGGAGACAGTCCCATCGAGCATGGACCCATCCTTTTCAACCCGCATGCCACGTTCGAGAACCTACGATTTCGCCATGCGACGCCCGGCGCCGACCGCCCGCGGCCAACCCATGGGCCACCACGGTGGGGCGATGAACCGGGACCGGACACCTGCGCAGGGCTTTGCAGGTGGGTTCGGGGCGAACACGCCCGTGCGTGCTATCGTCAGCGGCCGGTGCGACGACTCGTCTTCAGCCTCTGTGGCCTCCTCGCCATCACGGGTGCAGCGGGCTGCGACGATGCTGCAGCCGTGCCCGCGGGTCCGCCCCGCGCCGCCACGGCGCCCTCCCACGGCTTTGGCGAGGGGATCCCTTGGGAGCCGTTCGAAGGCGCGCTCGCCCACGCGAAGTCGGCGGGCATGCCGGTCATGCTCGTCGTGCACGCCAGCTGGTGTAAGCGCTGTAAGGAGCTCAAGCCGGTCTTTGCGGAGACCGAGATTGAGAAGCTCTCGCAGGGCTTCGTCATGGTCAACGTCGACCAGGACAAAGAGCCACGGAGCCTCGAGTACGCCCCCGACGGCGACTACATTCCCCGCGTCGTGTTCCTCTCGCCCGAAGGCGTCGAGGACCTCACGCTCACCAACGAGCGACGCACCAAGCACCGCTACTTCTATACGCCGTCCGACGATCTGGCCGGCATGATGCGAAAGGCTCTGTCCCGCCATGAGCGCCCCCGCTCTCCTACGTAGCGCCCGCTGGGCCCTCCCTGTTCTCGGCGCGCTTGCACTGCTTGCGGTCGGTCCGGCCGAAGCGGCCAAGACCCCCGAGGTCATGCCCGTCTCCGACGTGAGGCCTGGAATGCGCGGTCATGCGGTGACCGTGTTCTCCGGCGAACAGACCGACAAGTTCGAGGTCGAGATCGTCGACGTCATCCACAACTACCTGCCCAAGCAGGACGCGGTGCTGTTCAAGTCGAACGACCCGCGGCTCGAGCACAGCTCGATCGTCGGTGGCATGTCGGGCAGCCCGATCTTCATCGAGGGCAAGCTCGTCGGTGCGCTGTCGTACGGGTGGCCCTTCAACAAGGATGCCCTCGGGGCCCTCACCCCGATGAAGAACATGTTCGAGGTGGGCGAGCTTCCCTTCCGCCCCGACGTGCTCAAGCGCCCCGCGGTGCGTGGCAAGAAGCGCCGTGGCACGCAGGCTTGGGCCGACGCCATGCTCGGCCTCGACACCTCACCGCTTCCGACCCGCCGGCGCCCCGACGACCTCGACGCATCCGAGTCTCTCGTGCCGCTGATGGTGCCGATGTCCGTCTCGGGCATGGGCACCGCGGCCAGCCGCATGCTCGGCGACGCCCTCGGCATGACGCCGGTACGCGGCGGCGGCCGCGGTCAGGCGAGCGCGGGTGGGAGCACCAATCGAGGTTGGGGTGGTGGCGACGCGGTCTCGGTCGTGCTGATCGACGGCGACAGCAGCGTGGCCGGCAACGGCACCGTCACGTGGGTCAACAAGAAGGGCGACCGCCTGCTGGCGTTCGGCCACTCGATGTTCGACGACGGTCCGACCAACGTCCCGATGGGGCACGCCCGCGTCCACACCATCATCAACAGCTATCAGCGCTCCGTGAAGGTCAGCAGCCCACTGAGCATCGACGGCCTGATGTACCAGGACCGTCAGGCGGCCATCGCCCTGCGGACCGACGTCCGGGCACCGATGATCCCGGTCGTCACCACGATGCAGGGGCCCGACCCCGACCTGAAGCCACGCACCTACGAGAACAGGGTCGCTTTCGGCGTCGACCTCACGCCCAATCTCATCGCGTCGATCCTCGCCGAAGCGCTCGACGAGGCAGGACGCGACTCCGCCGAGGTCGTCTTCAAGATCGGCACACGTATCGAGTACACCTCGTCGCAGGGCCGCAAGACGCTCGAATTCGACGAAGAGGTGTTCTTCCCCGGCGGACTCGTCGGTCGCATCGCCGGCCGCACCCGCAGCGTCCTCGCCATCTTGGCCCTGCTCGACAACGAGTTCGAGGTCGCCGAGATCAACGACGTCCGACACTCGATCACGATGGAGTACGGCGCGCCGCTCGACACCATCGAGAACGTGCGGCGCCTGCAGGAGACGGTGCACGCGGGCGACCTTCTCGAGCTCGAGGTCACGCTTCGAGATCACGACGGCAAAGCCAGAACCGAGGTCTTCCCCATCCGCATCCCCGATGACGCGGGCGGCGAAGAAGTCGTCGTCGAGATCTCCGCTGGCGACCTCAGCGTCCCCTACCGCCCGATCTCCGACAACGTCGACGACCTCGTCACGACCGTCGTCTCGGGCTACCCAGCACGTTCGGTCGTGCTCAGCGTGTACCGCGAGGGCGAGGGTCTCTCCACCCGGAAGGGCCTCATCCCCGAGCTGCCCGACAGCGTCCTCGATACAATGATCGAACGCGTCGCCACGAAACTCTCCACCCGG
>CAYSPB010000389.1:0-7655 GCA_964432695.1 uncultured Nannocystaceae bacterium | reverse complement strand
CGAGCGCGTCCGTGCCGTCGAAGCAGGGGGCAAACCCCACGACGAGGCGCCCGGGGGCGAGGTAGCGTGTCTTGTTCTCCCCATCTTCGACTACCGGCATGAGGCGCCCGCGATGGTGAAGCTTGAGGGCTGCAACGTCCTCGCCACTGCTCTCGAAGTCCGAGGCCGTGACCAGACGCAACGTGCCCGACCCCGGAATGGGCGCGGCCGAGAGCGCTGCGGGCACCTGTGACTCGGACTCCCCGAGTTCCACCACGAAGGCTCCGGGTACGGGCTCGAGCGCAACGGTCATGCCCCGCGGTCGGTCCTCGAACGTCCAGGCTTCGAAACCGACCAGGTCCGCGAGCGTACCCGCGGGGACCTGGGCGGCCGCAGCGACCTCCTCGATCGAGAAGAACGGCCGCGCCCGAACGACGGCATCGGCCCGGTCCCCGACCAACGCTCGCCATGCATGACAGGACACCCGATTCGGGTTTGCACGATGCCGAGCAAGCGTCAGTGGCGAAACCCGCAGTGGGGAGTCGACCAGTGCCGGACAGGTCTCGGCGCCGGGAACGTCCACGCCGCGCACGAAAGCGGAGGCAGCATCCGGATCGAGGCCGAGGAGGAAACACGCACGTCGTTCAGGGGTCATCGAGGTTCTCCGATCGAAACGGACCACCGCACCGGCTCCGCAAAGGCCACGTCGGGCTCGGACTGCAAGCGGTCGAGATGGCGGAAGATCGCCGCGGGGTCGTGGCGTACGAGCGGAGCGCGGAGCCGAACGAGCCATCCTCCGTGGACCTGGACGACCGCGTAGCCCAGCTCCCGCACCCGCTCCGTCAAGGGTTGGCCCGAGGGGCGCAACCCAACGAGAATGTCCTGCGGGTGCACCACGAGAAGCTCCGAGTTCTGCTCCGAGACGAATACGGGAAGAACCGCACCCACCCAGGATTCGGCTTTGAGGCGGCGAAGCAACACGGTCGGTTCCGTCGTGGCGTCCGCCCATCGACCCGCGCACCAGCCTTCCCGAACGTCGAGACGTTCCAAGCCGAGCGAGCGCAGTGTCCCTTCGCCCGCGCGTCCCACGTCATCCGCCTGCAATAGGAGGCCGACATCGCTGACCGAGAGGGCGATCGTGCGTGCCGTGGGTCGGTCGACATACGCATAGACCGGTCCTGCCAAGAAGCGCTCGAAACGATCTGCAACGGCGGCCAGGATGGGATCGGCAGCGCGAAAGGCCGCCAGCGAGAAGTGCGGCCGTCCGCGAACGATCGCCTCGAGTTCTTCTGACGTGATCGCAGGCAGTCTCGACAGCTGCGCGAGCGTTGCGGTGTTGAGATCGAATCGCCGGACGTGAAGACCGGCAAGCAGCTCGGCCCAGTCGTGGTCCGGGGCCACGCGGTCGAGCCAGCGCACCAGCGTCTGTCCGGAGCCACCGGCGGCGAGCGGAGAGGCGGCACCACTCCACCGAGCCAGCAGGGCATCTCCCAAGAGCACCCGCGCCACGTCGAGCGACATGGTCGACAACGTGTAGTCGATCACCCGCTCGCCCCCAAACACATCCCGACTTCGGACGCCCGCAGTCCCGCCGCGAGTACGGCCGCGGCCGAGGTCCGACCAAAGGTCGTCGGGCCCTCGAGACCCCACGTTGGGACGTCCACCGCGAACAAGCGCGCCGCGCCACCGCCTCGATAGCAGTTCGACGCCACCTCACCGTGTTCATCGACCGCGGTCACGGCGTCGACATACCGGCTCGACGCCGGATACAACATCTGGTCAGGACTGCGGTTGCCTGCCGACGCAACGATGTCGACGCCTCTTTCGCGAAGTCGGCGAAGCAGCGCGCCCACATGAGGGCAGCTGCGGCCTCGCCCCATCGGCATGCAGACCACGTCGGGGCGCTCCTTCAAAAGCCAGCGCAACGCCTGCTGCAGAGGCTCGGTGCCCTGACCTGGTCCCCGCACCCGCGCCGCGAGCAGCGTGGCGTCGGGTACCAACCCCACGTAGTGCTCGCACCGCCCGACCAACGCCACGGCACACATCGTCCCGTGCCCCCCAGATGGCCCGGTGCGCACGAAATCTCGGGCGACGATCGTAGCGCCGCGGAGTGGTTCGACCCGTCGCGAGACGCCGTCGTCGAGCAGGGCAATGGTGACACCCCGGCCTCGTCCAATTCGGACCGGGAGTTCGTGGGCATACGCCCATTGCCAGAGATCGGTACGTCCGGGATTCATGAGGTCTTTCAAGTCGAGGGTGCGGCGAGGTGCCCGATCACACCCCGCCGCAGGCCGTGCTTACTTGTGCAGCAGCCAGTGATAGTCGATGGCGTAGTGACCACCGTGGCCATAGAAGTGCGCGCGGTGGGTTCGCGAACGCGGCGAACCCCATTTGCCGTCGATGGTGAACTTCGCGTACGGCCCGGCGTGGTTCATGAAGCAGTTCACCGGCGGGAAGATGTCGTCCTTGAACAGCGAGATGAGCCAACCGACGAAGACATCGACGATCCACGCGACCGCTTCACCGATCGCTTTTGCGATGACGGGGCCGAGGTACGAGGTCAACGCCCCTGCGACCGCCTTGGAGATCATCGACTTCACGTGCGACTTCACGTGCGCCCACGCGGAGTTCAGCGCGTCGTTCAGACCACCGTGGTCTTTCTCGGCGAGAATCAGCGTGATCGCGTACTGCTTGGGCCACTGGTTCGCGACCATCTCTTCGCGCACGTTGAACCAGTGGTAGTCCAGATGCGGGTTGTAGCCCTTCTGGTCGCCATCATCGAACCCCCCGCCGACGTAGCGCTCGTTGATTTTCTTCGTGTCGCCCGTCTCGTCGACGCTGATGCCCCCGAACGCGATCTCATCGCTGCCGGGCCACTCGGGGTTGGTTTCGTCGATGCACTTGACGCGCTCGATCTTGAAGCTGAGCTTGTCGAGGAAGTCCTGGCCTTCGAACTCGTCCGGATCAACGAGGTTGAAGTCGTCACCGAGCGGCCCCCAGATATCCTCCATGCGTTCGGCGTTGACGAGGCCTGCATCGTCGGCCTGCGCCGCGAGCTGGGCCTTGGCTGACTCGAAGTCGCGTGCAGCGAGGTCGGGGTTGAGGCGCATGCCCGTGATACGTACGTCGGCGCCGTCGGGCACGACGGTCATGCCAGGGCGGATCGCAATCGAAGGCAGTCGGGCACCCAGGAGCTTGGCATCGATGGCCAGGGGCGTGCGGACGAGTTCGGCAGCGCGGTCGAGGCCTCCAGAGAGGAACTCCTCGGCCGAGAGCGCCCCGTAGCGGCCGAAGATCTTGGTCCGTCCCGCCTCGGGCATGTCGACGAGTTCCGCGGCTGTCTTGCGGTGTTGGGCGAGCTTTTCGGTCGGGATCCGTGCGAACTGCTTCTGGAACACCGCTTCGAGCGATCCATCGCGGACGCGTGCGTTGGGCTTGGCCATCGCCGAAGCGAACGAGTATTTCAGCGCGCTCAAGGCGTCTTCGGCGATCTTGCGGACCTCGCTGTTCTTCGGCGCGGATACGCCTTGCGAGGAGCTGCTGGTCGGGCGGCTGATACGGGTGGGAAACACTGGAGGCATCGTCTTCCTGTCTTTGCTGTGGTGTTTGATGGTTCGTTGTTGGAGTTGGGTGACGGTGTTCGGTTGCGACGACGGCTCACCCAGCCGAAGGCGCGGACTCGAAGGCATAGAGGTTGGTGGTGCGGACGCGCCCGGCAGCGAGATCCCCGTGCGGTGCAGAGATCACGAGCGGCCGGCGTCCCAAGCTTCGCTGTCGCTCGAGCTCCTGCGCGATAGGCAGCCCGGTGAACGCTTCGTCTCGAATGAAGGCATCCAGCTCGCGGGGGCGAAAGTGAAGGACCAGCGGTGCCCCCTCGTGCGGTGCCCCCTCGGTCACAAACACGCGCATGCACCGGTGTGCGTAGGCGATGGCCCGCGAGCTGAGGTGTTGAGTCGCGAACCGGTCAAAGCGAGCGACGTCGTCCCCGTCGATGTGGAAGCTGGGGTAGAGCTTCACGTGACGGCGTCCGGCCCCGTCGATCGCGAGTCCAAACGTCAGTCGACGCTCAGCGAGGGCTGCCTCGAGCGCTGGGCCGATGGGCGCCAGTCCGCGAGCGTAGGACACGGCAGACGGCGCACCCACGAACGAAAACGCGAGCTTGAGTCTGCTGCGTCGAGCATTGCGGCGGAAGTCGGTTCCAACGACGACAGACTTTGCCAGTGTCAGATCGAGGCCGTCGACGACGGAGCGGGCCCACGGAACGTCGAAGTCGACGCCCATCTGCGCAGCGAAGGTCTCGAACAGGGTGAGCGCTTCGAGAACCCGCGTCTCGTGGTCGTACGAGAACCACGCGTTGAGCCGATGATCATGGCATTGCTCTGCATCGAGCTTGATCGAGTGTTCGAGGCACTGCGCATGGCTGCGCTCCACGAACCGCTCGAACCGTGCACTGGCACGTTCGGGGGATGGTGACATGACAAACCGTTACCGCCCCGCATCCATGCGGAAGCAGTCCTCGCGAGAGAAGAATGAGTGCGGTGGGGCGGGACTCCTGTCGGCCCTCACCGCGGGGGGAAAGTCGAGACGCCCTCAGGCGCGGCCGCTCAGCGCAGCGGACCCGCGTCGAGGAAGCGCGTGAAGGCGACCGAGATGGTGTCGCCACGCCGCAGAAGCCTGGGATTGCGGCGCAACACGTTGACGAGCACGTCGATGGGGCCGACGGACGGCAGCTGTGGCAGTCCACTGGCGACGAGAACGTCCCTTCCGATCGGGTTCGGCTGGGGCGTGGGAAGATCCGCTTTGATGATGGGGTCGACCGGAGGCGGCTCGCGATCGTTGTACTGAACGACGTCGATTGAGAGCGGCAGCGAGTACACCTGCCCGTCGACGTTCACCGAGACCCCCGTTTGAACACCCGAGCCCAGCGCGAATGACGGGCTCACGAAGCTGGGCGAAGACAGATCGCGGTCGTTGCTCTCCTGCGTCCACAGGAGCTTGGTGGTCCCGGGGGTGAAGACTTCGTTGACGGTCGCAGTCGGCACCCCTTTCTTCGTGAACACGGTGAGCGTGATCTCGACCCACTTCACCGGGGTTCTCGAACCGAGCGTGGTCGAGAATCCGGAGCTGGGGATCTGGACCCAGTCGGTGCGCGTGCCGAACGATTCGGACGGCCCAGATTCACCAGTCGCCTGGGGGCGCCAGAAGGTGACGGACGTCGAGGATTCGACGCGGGCGAGGATGTCGAGACTGAGACCTGAGGTGGACATGCGTTACTCCGTGCAGCGGGAAGGGTCGAGGGTCGAGAGGATTCGGGTCGTAGCTTCGGGTTGATGGGCGTCGAGGCTGGCGCGATACGTACGGGCGAGCCCGTCGGCCTCGCACGCCTTGCCGTCTTGGACACGCAGGTAGATGAGCTGCAGTGCAGCCTTGGCGATGGACGCCTCGTCCCGCGGCCGGACTGCTTCGCGGTAGTGCAGCAGGGTTTCGGCCGCGTTCGCTGCGGCGCCCCATCGCTTCGCGGTGCCATACGTCTGGACCGCGACCTCGGCCCAACGGGCCACATGGACAGCATCGGGGTACGCGGGCGTCGCACGCTCCAGGCTGGCCACCGCCGCCTCGGCATCCCCGAGCGCGCCGTGGCATACGGCGCTCTCGATGCTCGCAAAGTCCCGCACCGATTGAAGCGATGCCGTGCCCTGCGCCGCGGTACGAGCCATTGAAAACGCCTCGAGCGCTTCGCTCCATCGGCCGGCGTGCATCGCCGTTCGACCGACGTCGAGCGCGTGTCGGGCGATCATGGGGTGGTTGGCGCCGAAGTGGGCGACGAGCGTCTCCAGGCCCTGGTCGGCGAGCGGCCACGCATCGAGCCCTCGACCACCGGCCGCCATCGCGGCCGCGAGGTTCAGGCGCACGGCAGCAACCCGAGCGTCGTCGGCCCCGAACATCTGCTCGAGCGAGGCGAGTGCGTCTTCGTTGCGCGCGATCGCGTCGGTCCAGCGACCGAGCTTGGCGTGGACGTAGGCCGCCGACGCGCTAGCCCAGGCTTCCACTTCGCCGTCGGCCAGACCAGCGGCACGAACTCGGGCCAAGGCAGACTCGGCTTGGGTGGCCGCCGACGACACGCCGGCCTCCGCGTCCGCCATCGCGAGCTGACCTGCGATCTCGACGGCCAGCAGCAGGTGCTCGCGGGATTCCGCCTCGAGCAGCGCCGCACGCAGGAGCGTGGTCCCCTCTTCGCGCCGACCCTGCAGCAACATCATGCTGCCCCGTTCCGCATCCGCGACCGTGGCGAGGCCGATGGCGTCTGCGGTGCGCGCGGCTGCGGCAACCTCCGCCGCCAAGGCTTCGGCCTCCGGCCAGCGTCCGAGCATGCGAAGCACGCGAACGCGAGAGATCGTGGCATCGAGGTCGGGGAGACGCGCCGCATCCGCTCGATGCGCCCGGGCCTGCGCGAGCCGGCAACCCGAAGGCGGTGGCATCCAAACCCCGAAGCGGAGCAACGCGGACGCTGTGGCATCGTGCGAACTCGCGAGTTCTTCCTCGAGCGCACTGACGAGCTGCTCGAAGGCGACGTAGTCGTGCTCGAGGCACGTCGTCACGAGGTCGACATCGGGGACCTGCGCGGCCTCGGCTTCGCACGACGAGTCTCTCGCATCGATCCATTGCGCAACGTAGTGGTCGAGTTCGCCGAGGAGCGCACCTCCGGCCCGTGCGCCTGCCGTCTCCCGGGTGAGTGTCGACAATGCCGCGGACGCCTCGGCCCAGTGTGCCGTCCGTGCCCGCGCTGCCGCACGACACTCCTCGACCGTCGGTCCGGACGTCGCCGCGATTGCACCGACCGCCGCCGCAGCGGACACGACCCATGGCAGCGCCCGGCGAACCGGACGGCGGTGGGCAATCGCCCGAAGCGCCTTGGCCACCTCGTCCATCGAGCCGTGTCGGTCCTCGGGTCGCAGCTGGAGTCCTTGCTCGAGCAAGCGACGCAGGCGGGACGAGAGGCCTCGGGCTGGCCAGTCGATCTCGACGGAGACGACCTGCTGTGCGAGCTGGGCGTACGTCCGGCCCGGAAACGGATGCCGTCCGACGAGCGCCTCGAACAGGGCCACGCAGAACGAGAACTGATCCGATCGCGTGTCTGCACCGAGCCCGAGAAACTGCTCGGGCGAGGCGTACTTGGGCGTGCCCATGAAGCCGCGCGTACGCTCAGCCTCCAGGTCGTCCGCAACCGCTTCGGTGCCGTCACGGCCACTCGAGCCCAGACCGGTTTGCGGAGACGCGTCGAGCACCGTGTCCAGATCGGTCTCGTCCTCCTCGGCCGAGCAGCGCGCCGCGTCCTCGGGCAGGGCCGCGGACGGCTTGGCGACCTCATTCGTCGCGGCATGACGCGCATCGGCTGGGCCCTCCAGCGACGTCGCCAATCCGAAGTCGACGAGCTTGGGCACTCCCTCGGAACCGACGATGACGTTGGCCGGCTTGAGGTCGCGATGGACGATGCCGCGGCGATGCAGCGCGTGAAGTCCGTCGGCGATCTGCGCGAACATCAACAACACGTCGACGCGCGTTCGAGAGGTTCGAGCCAACCAGCGCTCGACGCTGTCGCCGACGACGAGCTCCATCGCAATGAAGTAGCGGTCGTCGCCCAGCAATCCGCTCTCGTGCACCTGCACGACGTTGGG
>CAYSPB010000388.1:0-7684 GCA_964432695.1 uncultured Nannocystaceae bacterium | reverse complement strand
GGGGTAGACGTGCGCAGCGGGGGCGAGGACGAACTCCGCATACGTTCCGTCGACGTCTCGGCCGAGGCCCCCCATCACGGCTGCGACCTGGGTTCCCGCTGCAAGGTGTTCGGTGTCGTTCACGACCGTCCCGATGCACTCGATGCCCAGAACGCGGGGGAACTGAACGGCCGCGCCAGAATGCCCCTGCCTGGTGTGCAGCTCGGCCCGGTTGAGCCCGAACGCCGACACGCGGATCAGCACCCAGCCCGGCCGTGCGTGGGGCAGGTCGACTTCGACCTGCTCCAACACTGCGGTTCCGCCGGGACGTCGGACGAGATACGCGCGCATCAGAAGTGGGGGTGTTTGGTTGCGGCTTCGGCGTCGCCGACGAAGTCCTGCGTGACCGACCAGAAGTTCGTGATCTTCGACCCTTGGACGCGGAACCAGGCGTAGACGACCTGCCGCGTATCGGCGCGCGTGTCGAGCTGTGCAAGAACGAGATCGCCAGAAGATACGGTCCGCCGAATCTCGATCGACCGTCCGTCACGCCAACCCAGCAGCGCAGCAACATTCCCTCCTTCGGGGCTGTGGTGGACGAAGTCGGCAGCAAAAACCTCCGCACCACGGTCGCCTTCGAGGACGGAGCGGACGAGGGCGGCGTTGGATGCAACCTCCGCGGGGGGCACGTCCGCACCGCCGTCGCCGGGTCCACCGACGTACTGCTCGACGTGGTCGCTGGGGATCGGGGCAAGGGCGTCCCAGTGTTCGACGATCTGTCCCCCTTGCACGCGCCACAGGTCGACGCAGAGCAGGGGAAGGTCTCCCAACGGGTTCGGTGCGGTGTAGATCCCGTGGTACGCGACGATGTCTCCTTGCGATACGAAGCGGTTCATCTGGACGCCGAACTCGAACGCGCACATCTCCTTGACGTGTGCGGCGCCGTCCTTCGCCCATGGGTTGTGTTGGACGAAGTCGGGATGAAAATGCTCATCGACCCGGGCTTCGCTGTGCTCCACGAGGATGCCGTCCATCGCGTCGACGACCAGTTTGACGTTCTCATCGGTGATCTTGCTCTTGTCCATGCTCGTCCTTTGCCCCAGACAATAGGGGCGGACGGACAAAGGGCCACGTGCACGAAGCGCAAACCTCGTATGCATGACGAGCATGTGGCGACGGCCTCGTGCAATCGAGGGTTGACCTCGATGCGATGGGTGAAGCCAGCAGCGCGTACTAGCGTTGGCCGATGTTCTCGGCTTCCGTGGTGGTGTCTGTCGTTCTTGGACTCGTCAACCCCGACGCGGGGCCGCCGCGAAAGCACCCTCGTGCTCATTTCGGGCGCGTAGAGGCCGGCGCAGGAGGCTTGCTCGGCCAGGCCGACGGCTTTGCTGGAGGTGGCGCGGTTGCGTACGAGTTCCGTGCTGTTCCATGGTTTGGCGCAGGGCCGAAGTACTCGTTGTTCGTCGGCAGCAGGGGGTTCGTCGGGCACCTCATCGGACCAGAGTTTCGGGCCTATCCCTTCCCGTTCTTCCGACGCGGAGACTGGCAGATCAATGCCGCGCCGGGGCTCGCGTTGGGAGCGTTCGGGCCCACGCCGTACGTGCGAGCGGGTACCGGTTTCGAGTTCCGCGTGCGGGACTTCATTCGGTTGGGTCCCGCGCTCGAGTTCGCGAATCTGTTCACCTCCGGCGGTGGGACGATGGCCTTCGGCATCGGCCTGTCCGGCTTGTTCGGCGGTCCTGTAAGTCGCTGACCGCGTGTGGGGAGGCCCGTGCCCACATCCGTCGAAAAAAACTGAAACAAAGCGCGGACCCGGGCAACGACCCCGAATGATGGTCGAGCGAGCTTGCCCTTCTTCAGTTCGGACTGCGTTTTTGACGGCTCTGACGGTGCTTGCGCTACCTGCGGGCTGTGACAACGAGGGCGGGAGCACGCCGCCCAACGACGACGGAATGGCCACCGATGGCTCCAACTCCGCCGACGGATCCGGGGGCCCGACGGCCTCGACGACGGGGACGACGATGACGGGCTCCACCGATCCGACCGAACCCTCGGGCAAGACCCCGACCGATCCGACGAACCCAACGGACCCGACCGATCCCACGGAAGGCGAGACCGACACTGGGGGCGAGATGCAGGGCGACCGGGTCGTGATGCAGACCGGCGAGTTCGTCGGCAACGGTGAGGTCGGACGCATTCAGGCGTGGGGCATCGCAGAGGACGACACCGTCAGCGCCGAGATCGGATGGGTTGAAGACGGCGCCGTTCAGGGAGATGCACTCGTGCGGTGGCACGAGGACGACGACACGCTGGAAGCGCTGGCGAACCCGGATGCTCTGGTCGATGCGTTCGGGACGTCGGAGCTGTTCAAGACCCTGTTCGATGCGCAGGGGTTCATCGCGTTCGAGAATGCGTCCTCGTGCGTGGGCATGTGGGACGGTGAGCTGGACGAAAAGATCTGCGTCTCGGATCCCGAGCTGGAGCCCAACGGGTTCTTGTTTCTCAATGGGATGTCCAACGGAACCGCGCTGGTCACGGTGCGGCGCAACTCGCCGGACAACCCGCGGTTCGAGTTCTACGGCGTAGACGCAACCGAGCCGCGTGTTCGCTACGCGCTGGACGACGACACCGTCGACAACGTGAACTGGGAGGTGATGGACGAGGCGCGCGACGGCGTCGTCATGCCGTCGGGTGGTGTCTTGATGCAGGTGGGGGGCCGAACCCCAGCCGCGGATAGCGTCGCCGGGATCCTGACGTCGGAGCTCGAGGAAACCGCCGAGGTCGTGGCGCATCTGTACGGCCAGGGCGCGATGGGATTCACGGGCGTCTTCCCCGGAGCACCGAACTTTCCGCCAGATCTGGTGCCCAACAGTGGCCTGGTGTTTCGGGGGGCGGTGGCGAACGCCGCGGACGAGGTGGCGTTTGCATATTCGCCGACGGAGACCAACGGGACCTTGGCGACCAACGCCGGGCTCTACAGCGTCGTCGCAGGCGCCAACGAGTTCACGCCGCATCTCCTCTTCAATGAAACCTTGCCCAGCGCAATGGGGCCCTCCGAGGTCGAGGTGCAAGGCACCACGCCAGCGTTTGCATCGATATCGTTTGGCCTCAGCGACGACGGCTTGCTCGTGTTGTCGGCGCGCCTGCGAAACGCAGGCGCAGGCATCTACCGCGAGATCGCGCCGGGGCAGTTCGTCGACGTCGCGAGCATCGGCGCAACGCCGCCCGACGACGCGGGGGTCCCGATGGACGGCATGACGTACGCCGACATCGGCAGCGTCGTGACGGCCCCGGACGGTTCGTTGATGTACACGGCGCGGATCGAAGGCCCCGGCATCGATTCTGCGTTGTTTGGGCTGGGTGTGTGGGGCGTGGGGCCCGAGGAGGGCTTCGAGCCGGAGCCCCGACTCCTCGCCAAGATCGGCGACCCTCTGCCAGGGGAAAAAGATGCGCAGATTTTCGAGATCCGCGTCGCAAATCTACTCCTCCCCGACGCGAGCGGCAGTGCGATCTCAGGCCTGCGCTACAACGAACCGATCGAATCCGGATTCAACGTCTCCGGGTTCGGGCTGCAGGCGCAGGGGACCTCCGGCTCCAGCCAGACGATTCGCTCGGGCACGTGCGCCGACGGTCTGGTCCATGTCAGCGACGGCATGACCGAAGTCCTCACCCTCAAGGAGCTCGACCCGACGTGCCTTCGGGACTAGTTACGCCTGCAGCGTAGAAGCGTGATCGAACACCGGGGCCCGTCACCTTGGAGTCTCGCGACCAGAGGGTTTCGACAAGAGTAGCGAAACCGCGGACCACGTCTCGGGCAGAGAAGGCGCGTCGTCACGACCGACCGCCTCGACCCGTGCCGTGACGTCCGCCGGGTCGAGCGGGGTGTCCGCAGAGACGAAGAAGAAGCGCTCGAACTCCGGGGCGTCGTCGAGCTCGTACGCGTGGTCGAGCCGGACCAGACCTGCGCCCAGCCGCGTGCTCGCGTCGGGCGTGTCGGGAAAGTGCAGCGTCGTCACGCCCGCGCCATCGAGCGAGACGATGACGCCGTAGGTCGTCGCGCCTGCGTACGAGAGCTGAAGAAGATCTCCCTCGCGAACGGTCGCGCCCGACGCCAACGGCGTGTCTTCTCCTTCGCGATGCACGAGCAGCCGCATCGTGCCCTTGTCCCGAATCCCCGGATCCTTCGGATTTCCCTGGTCTCCCGAAGCATTCCCCGCCTGGCGTCGGGCTACGCGTTCGGGCAGAGGCATCGAGCCTTCAGAGGGCCAGGCGAGCCACAGCAATCCCACGGCAGCCAAGACCGACACCGCGACCACGAGCGCCGAAGTCCACGAGAGCTGCACGACGTTGGTCGGCTGACGTTCCCGCAGCTCCGCGGTGACGCGCTCGGGGGGGTATTGGGCGAAGATCTCGCCGTTGCTGGCCTCGAGCTTCGCCAACCGGGGGTCGCTGTCAGCCTCCAGCTGCGCCCTGAGAGCCGCGGCTTCCTCGTCCTCCAGCTCACCGAGCAGAAGGAGTTCCACGAGAATGTCGGGGATCGGATCAGGCATCACGCAGCTCCATGAGCTTGGTTCGAAGAACGCGAAGGCGATGGCGAACGCCGGAGACGGACATCCCGACGAACCGCGCGGTCTGCTCCAGGGTCAGGCCATCGTGCAGATGCATGGCGACGATCGTCGCCGAGGACTCTGGCTCATCGGCGAACGCCGCACGCAGGAGGTCGCGGGCCTCGGCTCGGCTCGCGTGCCTCTGCGCATCGGGGACTCGGTGCAGCATGTCGCTGGCCGCGAACTGGGGCTTGCGCGCCTTCGATCGCAACCGGTTGAGACATACGTTGGTCGCCGTCCGATACAGGAGCCCGCCCAGAGCGCGGTCTTCCATGACGTCTGCACGTCGCACCACCTGTAAGAAAACGTCTTGCATCGCTTCGTACGCCTGCTGCTCGTCGTTCAGCATTCGTCGGCATCGCCGCAGGACGAACGGTCCATAGCGGCGGTAGAGATTGTCGACGTCGACAGCCACGAATCGGGTCGCGAGCCTAACAACACCGGCGGCGGGCCGAGGTGTCAGAGGTGAGCCAGAAAAAATGCGTCCATCTCTGTGGCCGGGCGACCAACAGATTCACTTGGCTCCGGTGTTAGTGATGGGCGGCATGCCACAACTCCTCTCCCGCTGCGGTCGCGCTCTGCGATTCGCGGCGATAGCGCTCGTGCTGTTCGGGTTTGGACGGTCCGCGGCGGCGGCCGGGCCGAAGCCCGTGCGGCGCATCGCGGTGTTCGTGGCGGCGAACGATGGCGGGGGTGACCGAGTCGAGCTGCGCTACGCGGAGTCCGATGCGTACGCTTTGGCGAAGGTTCTCCGCGCCGTGGGAGGCCTGCGCACGGATGACGAGATCCAGGTCTACCGCGCGACGCCCCGCAAGATCCGCCAGGCGCTCCAGCGCGCAACGGCGCTGACCAAGCGCGCGAACGACAGCGGCGGACGGACCGAGCTGGTTTTCTACTACTCGGGTCACTCCGACGAACGTGGCCTGCTGCTCGGCGAACGCTCCATGTCCTATGCCGACCTGCGCATGTTGCTTCGGGCCGTGCCCGCCGACGTGCAGATCGCGATCCTCGACTCCTGCGCGTCGGGAGCCTTCACGCGGATCAAAGGCGGTAAGCGCCGCCCCCCCTTCCTCATGGGAACCGCCTCGAAGGTCGAAGGCTATGCATATCTGACCTCGAGCTCGGCCGAAGAGACTGCGCAGGAGTCGGACCGCATCGGGGGCTCCTTCTTCACCCATTTCCTGGTCAGCGGCCTCCGTGGCGCCGCCGACCGCGATGGAGACCGCAAGGTCACCCTCTCCGAGGCGTACCAGTTTGCGTACGACGAGACGCTCGAACACACCCAGACGACTTCGGCGGGGGCGCAGCACGCCGCGTACGACATGCGGCTGTCGGGGTCGGGCGAACTCGTGATGACCGACCTGCGCAAGGCCAGCGCCAGGCTGTCGCTCGCCGGAGACCTCGAGGGCCGCATCTGGGTTCGCGGCAAGCGGGGCAATCTCGCCGCCGAGTTGGTCGCGCCCGGAGACGGCAACGCGATCGAGCTTGCGCTCGAGCCCGGCTCGTACACGGTCACGGTCGAAGACGACGGGGCGGCGCCACGACAGACGCAGCTGGAGTTGGCTGCCAACGCAGAGCGCGTACTGGCACGCGCAGATCTGCGGCGGATCCCTCGCGAGAAGACGACCGCGCGAGGCGGCGCCGTCGAACAAGACTATGTTCGCGTCCCCGTGAGCGTCGGCTTGTTCCCCGCCCTGAGCTTGGGTGGAAAGGCGCGACCGGTCATCGTCAACTTCGGTGCTGCCTTACTGTGGAGCCAAACCGCCCGGGTCCAGGGCACCGCGATGGCGATGTTCGCCGACGTGGTGCGCGAGGATGTGCGTGGCCTGCAGTGGACGGGTCTGGCCGGTGTGACCCGGGGCCGCCTCGCCGGCGTCCAGGCGACCGGAGGGGTCAACGTCGTCGGCGAAGACATGCGCGGCGCTCAGCTCTCGTTGGGCGGCAACGGTGCCGGGCGCATGTTCGGCGCACAGGTCACGCTGGGAGCGAACGTCGCGGCCGAAGTCCGAGGGGCACAGCTCGGGTTGATCAACATCGGGCGTGGTCGAGTTCGCGGCGCCCAGGTGGGCTTGATCAACATCGGCGGCGACGTCAGTGGCACTCAGGTCGGCGTATTCAACTACGCTCGGTCGGCGAGTACCAGCGTCGGCTTGCTCGCAGGCACGCGGGACGGCGGCATTCACCCCGAGGTGTGGACGAGCGACGTGTCCGCGATCAACGTGGGCATCCGCTTCGCGGCTCGCCATACTTACTCGTTCCTCGCTGTTGGCATGCATCCGGCGGGGTCAGGGGCGGGCTGGCGCTTCGGCGCCGGTCTAGGCGTCCGGACGCCTCTTCGAGAGCGAGCGGCGATCGAGTTCGATGCGGCTGGCTACGCCGGATTCGTGGACTCTGCCTTCGACGCATCGCTGTCGGTTCTGGCGACGGCGCGCCTCAAGTTCGCGTGGACCTTCGCTCCACGCTTGACCGTGTTCGGCGGTCCGACCTTCAACCTGCAGCACGACGACCCCAGCGACGAAAAACCGAGACTCGGTTACTCCTGGACAACGTGGACTTCGACCGACCCAGAGGGCGACGACCGCATCTCGATATGGCCTGGATTCGCGCTCGGGCTGAGGTTTTGAGTCGAGCTCACTGACACGGAGGCAGGTCCGCGGTGTTGTTGGCTGTCGATGACGCAACGACATGTTTATCGACTTGGCTTGATGCTCTCTCTTGGACTCCTCGGATGCGCCGACGAAGCGTCGCCGGACGACGATGGCGGCTCCGAGGCGCCCACGACCGGAGCCGAGACGGGTTCGGCGACGACGGGTTCAACCGGTGACATGGACCCGACCACCGAGGGCGGTGCGTCGACCGAGAGCGGGCTCGACGAATCGGGTTCGGGCACGACGTCCGAGGGCCCAAACTCCGCCCTCGATGGCGTGTGGCAGACCGACGGCTACGGTTGGGTCTACTCGGTCGAGGGCGACGTGGTGCACGTCTTCGAAGTGACCGGGGAGACCTGCATGCAGGTCGTCGTGGGTACGATCGTGGACACCAGCGGTGAACAGACGCGCGTGGATCTCGAGGAGGACGGCACGGCCGTCGTCCGGGCG
>CAYSPB010000387.1:0-7708 GCA_964432695.1 uncultured Nannocystaceae bacterium | reverse complement strand
TGGCGTCGACTGGAAGGATGAGGCCGGCCTTGCGGCGCTCTGCGAAAACTTCCCGATCGCGTTCGAATCCGGGGCCGAAGCGCAGCGCGTGCTGCTGTCGGGCGAAGACGTCAGCGATGCGATTCGCACGCAGGAAATCTCGGCCGGCGCGTCGGTCGTGTCGGCCCATCCGGCCGTGCGCGCGAGCCTGCTCGGCATCCAGCGCAAGCTCGGCGAAGCCGGCTGCGTCGCCGAAGGCCGGGACATGGGCACGGTGGTGTTCCCCGACGCGACGCACAAGTTCTTCGTCACGGCCTCGCCGCTGGTCCGCGCGACCCGTCGCCGTGACGAGCGGCTGGCCCGGGGTGACGACGACGTGCCGTCGGTCGATGCGGTTCGGCGCGACATCGAAGCGCGGGACCTGCGCGACCGAACCCGGGATGCGGCGCCGCTTGCTCAGGCCGAGGACGCCGTTCTGGTGGACACTTCGGCGATGGACCCTGCGGCCGTGATCGAGCACATCCTGGGGCTCGTGCTCGGCGAGGGCGCGTAGCCGCTCGCGTGTGATGCCGCGCCGACGTGGCGTGCCGACGCGCGGTTGACCCGCCGTCCACAAACCCCTACGTTCCGCGTTCTCGCCCGGGAGCATCCCGGCTGAGTGCTCAATGGTGAGCGCTCCGCCACCGCAGGGACGCTCAATCCAAGCCGCGCGGGATGAAAGTCAACCCAAAACCATGAACGAACTACAAACCCACGGCGACGAGAGCTTTGCCGAGCTCTTCGAAGGCGTTACCGAGACCAAGCCCGAGATCCGCGAAGGATCGATCATCAAGGGCATCGTGGTCGACATCATCGGCGACTACGCGGTCGTCGATGTCGGACTCAAGGCCGAAGGCCAGGTCCCCCTCCGTGAATTCCGCGACGACGAGGAAGAAGGCGTCGAAGGCGAAGAGGGCGAAGAGCGCCCCGAGCCCGGCCTTCCCGTCGTCAACATCGGCGATGAGGTGGAAGTCCTCCTCGAGACCGCCGAAGACCAGCATGGCCTGGTGATCCTCTCCAAGGAGAAGGCTCGCAAGCGCAAGGTCTGGGACGAGATCAGCAAGGCCGTCGACGAAGAAGGCCTCGTGATGGGCACCATCACCGCGCGCGTCAAGGGCGGCCTTTCGGTCCTGCTCGCCGGCGGCGTCAAGGCGTTCCTCCCCGGCAGCCAGGTCGACCTGCGTCCGGTCCGGAACCTCGACTCCTTCATCAATCAGGAGCTCGAGTTCAAGATCATCAAGTTCAACAAGAAGCGCGGCAACATCGTGCTTTCCCGCCGGGTTCTCCTCGAGGCCGAGCGCGCGGAGCTCAAAGAGGGCACGCTCGCCAAGCTCAAGGAAGATCAGATCGTCGAAGGCGTGGTCAAGAACCTCACCGACTACGGTGCGTTCATCGACCTCGGCGGCATCGACGGCCTGCTGCACATCACGGACATGAGCTGGGGCCGGGTCAACCACCCCTCCGAGCTGTTCCAGGTCGGCGACAAGGTTCAGGTCAAGGTCCTCAAGTTCAACAGCGACTCCGAGCGCGTGAGCCTGGGCCTCAAGCAGATCACCCCCGACCCCTGGATCAACGCCGAGGAGAAGTACATCCCCGGTACGGTCGTTCAGGGCAAGGTGGTCAGCATCAAGGACTACGGCGCCTTCATCGAGCTCGAAGAGGGCATCGAAGGCCTCGTGCACGTCTCCGAAATGTCGTGGACGCGCCAGGTCAAGAACCCCAAGCAGCTGCTCAAGATCGGCGACGAGGTCAAGGCCGTCGTTCTCGACATCGACGTCTCGCAGAACCGCATCTCCCTGGGCATGAAGCAGCTCGAGGAGAACCCGTACGAGAAGGTCGTCGAGAAGTATCCGCCCGGCACCGTCGTCGCGGGTGTCATCCGCAACATCGCCGACTTCGGCGTGTTCGTGGAGCTCGAGCCCGGCATCGATGGTCTCGTGCACATCACCGACCTTTCGTGGACTCAGCGGGTGCGTCACCCGTCCGAGCTGTTCAAGAAGGGTGACGAGGTCCAGGCCATGGTCCTCAACATCGACAACAGCGGTGAGAAGCCCAAGATCAGCCTGGGCATCAAGCAGCTGCAGCAGGACCCCTGGGATCGGATCCCCTACGACTACCCGATCGGGAAGATCATCGAGGTCAAGATCCTCAAGCTCGCCGACTTCGGTGCGTTCGCCGAAATCGAGCCCGGGATCGAAGGTCTCATCCACATCTCGGAAATCACCGACGAGCGGATCGACGATCCGGCACAGGTGCTCGAGCCCAACCAGACGCACCGCGCTGAAGTCATTCAGATGGACGCGAGCGAGCGTCGCATCGGTCTGTCGATCAAGAGCGCACGTCGCCAGGATCAGCTCGCCGACGCACAGGGCTTCCAAAACGCCAGCCAGGCCGGCGCCACCCTCGGCGACCTCATGGCTGCAACGCTCAAGGACGCCGCCGCAGCCGCGTCCGACGACGAATAGCGTCGTCGTCTCGTTCGGTCCGTCCGCGTGATGCGGGCGGTCGAATGCAGGGGCGTCTCGGGGAAGCCCGAGGCGCCTTTCGTCGTGGTTCGACGCGGCAAGAAGGCCTCTCGCATCGTTCTGCAACCCAGCGTTCGCAGTGGCTTTCGCCCCCGCGCCAGCGTGGTAGAACCCGCGCATGCCCGATCCGCTCGACGGCGTGCACGTGGTCGAAGGCGACCTCGATGCAAAGGGAGCTCGGTTCGCCATCCTCGTGAGCCGCTTCAACAGCTTCATCACCGACCGCCTTCTCGGCGGTGCCGTGGACACGTTGCGTCGTCTCGGTGCCTCGCCCTCTGACATCACGGTCGTGAAGGTTCCCGGCGCGTGGGAGCTTCCGCAGACTGCCAAGCGCATCCTCGAGACCGGCAGCTACGATGCCGTCATCGCGCTCGGCTGCTTGATGCGGGGGGACACGATTCACTTCGACCTGATCGCGTCCGAGGCGGCCAAGGGCCTGTCCGCGCTGGGCATGCAGACCGGTGTGCCGGTGTTGTTTGGCGTGCTCACGACCAACGACCTGGAGCAGGCCGTCCACCGCGCTGGCGCGAAGTACGGCAACAAGGGGGGCGAGGTCGCGCAGGCGGCGGTCGAGCAGATCGGCGTCTACCGTGCCCTGGGCACCAAGCCCGCGACCGGGCGACGCCGCAAGAAGTAGGTCGGCGTGAACGATTCCACGCAAACCCGCGAACTCGACGCGCGCGGACGCGGGCGCGAGTTGGTGTTGGGAGCTCTGTGCCACCTCGAGGACGTCGAGCCGGACGAGCGCCCCCGTGCGCTCGGCGTTCTCTTCGATGGGCCGCCCACCGGAGACGAGATCGGCGAGACTCGCTTTGCAGACCTCGCCGGCGATCGGTCGGCGCGAAAGTTCGCCGAGTCGTTGGTCGATGAGATCATCACCGCTTGGGACGCGATTGACGCCGCAATCACGGCAGCCTCGCGCCGCTGGCGGTTGGAGCGGATGGACCGGGTCGACCGCAACGCGCTGCGCATCGCCGCCGCCGAACTCCGCGGTCGCGACCGCACGCCTCGCGGCGTGGTGCTCTCCGAGGCCGTGCGCCTGGCGTCGACCTACGGCAACGAAAAGAGCGCATCGTTCGTCAACGGACTCGCAAGCTCGCTCGCCAAGCAGCTGCGCCCCGAGAACGCGGACCAGGAGCGCGGGTGAGCGGTGCTTCGCGGGCGAGGGCCCGCGCGGGGATCCGCCTCGAGGCGCTGTCGCGCGACGTGCTCGATGGCGTACCGCAGGGCGATGCCGAAGAGAGCGCCCGCGAGCCCGTCGACCTTTGCGTGCTGCCGTGGTTCAGCGACGAGCGCCCCTTGCAGGGGGTGCTCGGCCTGCTCGACTGGAGAGGTGATGGAGTGCTGTCCGACCTCGCGCGCAGCGGCTACGCCAGCGGCGTTTGTGGAGAGTCCGTGCTCGTGCCCGCCCGTGCCGGCATGCCCGCGCAGCGGCTGCTGCTCATCGGCTGCGGCCCCAGAGCCGCGTTCGACGAGGACCTCGCCGAGCAGACCGGAGCCGCGGTCGCCCACGCGTCCTTGGGCCTTCGCCCTGCCAGCGTCCTGCTGGCGATGCCTCCGGTCGCCGGGGATCGCGACGTGCTGGAGTCTTTGTTCAGCGGCGTCCTGCGGGGTCTCGAAGACAAGTCCCGTACTGCGCCGGCATCGTTCATGACCACACCTCCCCACCGGTGGTGCGTGGTCGTGGAGGAGCGCCACCTCGCCCGGCTGCGCCGCCAACTCGACGGACCGTTGCGGGCCGCCCTGGAAACCTCCAGCAGCTCCTGAGGCCTCCAGCTTGGCGGCTGCGGTCGCGTCCGTCCCATCGACGGGCGCGAGCGGGGCCGCGGGGATGGTATCGTCCCTCTCCATGGCGCAGCCCGTGCTCCTCGTGGAGGACTCTCGCGCGGTCCGGTCCTTCGTCAGCTCGATCCTCGAGTCGGCGGGGACGTACGACGTGCATGAGGTCGACAACGGCTTCGAGGCGCTGCGCGCTTTGCCGCGCACCGACTACGCGCTCATCGTGACCGACGTGAACATGCCGGATGTCAACGGCATCGAGCTGACACGGTTCGTCCGCGGCCAGCAGAAGTTCGCCGACACGCCCGTGCTCGTGATCAGCACCGACGCCGCGCATCCCGATACGAAGCGTGCGATGGAGGCCGGCGCGAGCGCGTTCCTGGCAAAGCCGTTCACCGCACAGGAGTTCCTCGACGCGGTGGCCAAGGCCACGGGAGGCGCATGAGCGACCCTCCGAAGCCATCGGCCGAGTTTCTCTCCGAAGCGCAGGAGGTCATCGAGGCCTTCTCTCGCAACCTCCTTCAGCTCGACGCGCAGCAGCGCGCCGGGGACTACGACCCCGACCTCCTCAACGCGGCCTTCCGGGCGATCCACTCGCTCAAGGGCCTTGCCGGTCTGTTCGGCGCCGGCCAGATCAGCTCGCTCGCACACTCGCTGGAGAGCACGCTCGACAGCCTGCGTCTGGGCCGACTGCCGTTGTCACAGCAGGCGCTCGACGTGCTGTTCGAAGCGGTCGAGGTGTTCCAGAACATGCTCGCGGCGTTCGGCTCGGAGGATGCCGAGCCCGTCTCGGCCGAGGCGCTGCTGGCTCGGATCACCGCGCTGTCGCCCGACGCCGACGCTGCGGACGCAGCCGGGGACCTCGACGGTCTCGACCCGGCGATCCTCGGTGTCCTCACCGAATACGAGGAGCATCGGCTTCGGGAAAACGTTCGGATGGGCCGCAAGCTCTACCGAGTGCACGCGGCCTTCGACCTGCTCGCGATCGACGTGGGCATCGAGTCGCTCAAGTCGAAGATGAAGGCATTCGGGGAGGTCATCACGTACCTGCCCAGCGCAGACTCGGGCGCCGAGGACCGCATCGAGCTCGACATTTTGCTCGGCTCGGAGTTTCCCGTCGCCGAGATCGCCGCCGGCGTTGCAGAGGACGGCGTCAGCGTTTTCCCGCTCGACCCCAAGCCGGTCCGGGAGAGCACCGGACCCGAGCCGGTCGCACTGCGGCCCGTCGTCGCCCCGACGCCGGCACCCGAGCCCGACCCGGTCGACCTCGTCGAAGCTGGCCCCGAGATCAGCCTGCGCTCGATCTCGCAGACCGTTCGCGTCGACCTCGAGCGCCTCGACATCTTGATGAACCTCGTCGGCGAGCTCGCGCTCGTGCAGGCCAACCTCTCGGGCACGCTCGACGCGGTGCGCGGCCTCGGAGGCGCCGCCGACGTGTCGCGGGAGCTGCAGACCCATCTGCGCACGATGGAACGCAAGCTGTCCCTGCTGCAGCAGGGCATTCTCGACGTTCGGATGGTCCCGCTGGGCCAGGTGTTCGACAAGCTCGCCCGCGTCGTGCGCAAGCTGGGACGCGAGGCTGGCAAGGAGATTCGCCTGAACATCACCGGCGCGGAGACGGAACTCGACAAGCTCATCGTCGAAGAACTCTCCGACCCGCTGATGCACATGATCCGCAACTGCATCGATCACGGGATCGAGACGCAGACCGAGCGGGCGGACTCGGGCAAGAACGCCACCGGGCGCATCGACCTGCGCGCGTTCCAGAAGGGCAACCGGGTCATCATCGAAGTCGAGGACGATGGTCGCGGCATGGACTGGCGCGCGATCCGAGACAAGGCCGTCACGCGCGGGGTCGTGGGCGACATCGAGAGCCGCGAGATGAGCAAGCAGGAGGTCATCGACTTGATCTTCGTCCCCGGCTTCTCCACCCGGGACACCGCGACCGAGGTCAGCGGGCGTGGCGTGGGCATGGACGTCGTGAAGACGAACATCGCGCGGCTGTCGGGGCTCATCGACGTGGACACGGTGCCCGGGCGCGGGTCCAAGTTTTCGATCACGCTTCCGGTCACGCTCGCGATCATCCAGGCCCTGGTCATCGAGACCGCCCGGCAGACCTTCTGTGTGCCGCTGAACTCGGTGTTGGAGTCGATCATGGTCAGCCAGGCCGACATCGAGACCGTCGAAGGGCACGAGGTCGTCTCGCTGCGGGGCAAGACGCTGCCGATCCTGCACCTCTCCGAGATCTTCGGACTTCGGTCGAGCACCCGGTACCTGGACCCGGCCCGCATCTACATCGTCATCGTTGGTCTCGCGCAGCATCGCGTGGGCATCGTGGTCGATGAGCTGCTGGGCCAGCAGGACGTGGTCATCAAGCCGCTCGGGCGCGCGCTGCGGGGCGTCCCGGGAATTGCGGGGGCGACGGAACTCGGCGGCGGGCGCACGGTGCTGCTGCTCGACGTCTCGGTGCTGGTCGAAGAGGCGCTCAGTCGCGGCGACGGCGGACCGCATGATGCCGCACCGGAGGTGGCGCATGCCTGATGAGGATATCTGGGATCAGATGGGCAGCGATGCCCTCGCAACCGAGGAAGATTACGAACACGGCTACGCCCGCGTCGTTCGGGTCGATCTGCAGCAGCACGTCGTGTTCAGCGTCGGCGAAGAGACCTACGGGATCCCGATCGCGCAGATCGGCGAAATTTCGAAGCCGATGTTCACCACGCCGGTGCCACGGACCGCCGACTTCGTGCTCGGCATCGGCAACGTGCGGGGCGTCGTCATCCCGATCATCGACCTCGCGACCCGGCTGCGGTTGAAGACCCCCGGCGGCGGCCGTGATGCTCGAGTCCTCATCGTGCGCCATCAGAGCGAGCAGTACGGACTTCTCGTCGACGGAGTCATCGGCGTGATGTCGATTGCCCCAGAGAACCTCGAGGAGGCACCAGGCGCACTCGCGGGGGCTCGAGGGGACTTCATCCGGGCGCTCGCGCGCGGCGATGGACGCATCATCATCATTCTCGATCTCGGTACGCTGCTCGACCCAAGCGACTTCTTGGCCGCTTCGGTCAAAGCCAGGGGGGCGCGCGGATGAGCTCGGAGTCGACCACCACGCTACGGCGCCTCAGCGCGGGGCGCAGCATGATGCGTCCCGAAGACGACGCGCCCGAGTCCACGGACGACGAGCAGCTCAAACTCGCCGGATTTCACGTCGGGACCGATGTCTATGGCATCGACATCATGCGGATCAAAGAGGTGATCCAGTCGCGGCCCTATCCGATCCGCGAGGTGCCGCATGCACCGTCCATCGTCGAGGGCGTCATCCAGCTCCGCGGCGTCGTCATTCCCGTCATCGACCTGCGCAAGCGCTTCGGGGTGCCGCTGGTCGA
>CAYSPB010000386.1:0-7710 GCA_964432695.1 uncultured Nannocystaceae bacterium | reverse complement strand
AGATCGACGCCGAGCCCCAACCGGCACCAGCGGCAGCCGTGGAGGTGGCACCCGAACCGAAGCCCGCGCCCAAGCCGGCCAAGGCGGCCCGCCCGGCGCCACCGCCCGCGGAACCCGAGCGCCCGCGCGTGTTCCTGTCTGCCGACCGGACGGCCACCGCAACCCCGCGGCGCCGTGGACTTCTTCGGGCCGACTGACGAACTTCGGCCGCGGCTCAGCGCGCGACCTTGACGAACTTGAGCGTGCTTCGGTCGCTCTCACCGATCGCACGCATCGCATCGGCGTTCGCCTCGTCACCGGCGAGCGTCGGTGGCAACGCCCACACCCCGGCCTCGTAGTCCTTGGTGTCCTTCGCGTTTGCGTTGATGTCGGAGCGCGCTTCGAGCTTGAAACCGTAGCTCTCGATTTTCGTCACGAGCCACGGCTCAGGCATGTAGCCCTTGGGCGCGGTCTCGTCGGGGCTGGCATCGTCCGCAGCCCGGTGCTGCACGACCGCGAGAACCCCGCCCGGCTTCAACGCCGTGTGGGCTGCGTTCATCCATCCGTCCCACAGCTCGAAGCGGTGCACGTTGTGCATCATTCGGATGACCAACACCATGTCCATGCTGTCGGGCTCGCCCATGCTCGTCCCCGGGACGGGCTGGGTGACCAACCCGACGTCTTCGTACAAGTTGGCGGCACCCTCGAGAAAGAGCTGCGTTTGCTCGGCGGCCCCCCGGATGCGCGCGTCCTCGGCGTCCGCGTCGTACCCCGCGAGGTAGAGCTTGCCCTGTTTGGCCAGCAGCGGCGCCAAGATCTCGGTGTACCAGCCCGCGCCCTGGCCAACCTCGAACACGTGCATGCTGGGCGTGAGGCCGAAGAAGGCCAGCGTCTCCTTGGGATGGCGCGCGCCATCGCGGTCGGCGTTGCCGGGCTCGCGGTGCTCGCTCGCCAAAATCGCGTCGAGGCCCGCGCCCACGTCGGCCCATGCCGTGCCACGCAGGGTTGCGGCCTGGTCTTGGAGCGCAGGCGTCCAACGGGCGAGCTTTCGCTCCTTGTCGGCACGCGCCGCTGCGAGTCGGTCGTTGGCGGGGGCTTCCTCCGCCTCGGGTTCTGCGGAGGCCTCTGCGGCTGGAGCCGCGGGTTCGGCATCGGCCGGGGCAGCCGAGGGCTTGGAGTCACAAGCCGTGGTCAATCCGAGGGCACACAGCACGAGGACGATGGAACGCATGCCCCGGTATACCCAAGGCGCGCCGCGCGAGCAGCCGAACCGTCACGCCATGTTTGCGAGAGAGGCCTTGCCGCGCCCGATGTCCCCAAGATCCGGTCGGTCGTCCCGGTCGCCAACGCAAGCGCGCACGACGCTGCGATAGTTGCGGGCCACCGCCGCAGGATGATCGGCGTAGAACCCCCGATCGACGAGCAAGCGATGAAGCGCAGGCAACTTGTGGCCGGGCACGCTTGCGAAGAAGTGATGTTCGCAGTGGTAGTTGACGTAGTTGGGAGCGATGAACGTCCGCGCGAGCCAACCCGCGTGGGTGGTGCGGGCGTGATCTCGGGCATCCTTGCTCAGCAAGTTCGGAACGTTGCCATGCTCCCCCATGACGCGGACGCGTAGGCAAACCGGAACGACGAAGACGAGCGCGACCCACCACAGGGCGTAGGTCCAGGCGATCCCCGCGGCCCAAAGCCCACCGAGCATGACCGCGTGGCCCAGCAACGAGGGCAGCCGGGCGTGCCGGATGCTCATCAGCAGGAGAAATAGGCTGTCCCGCAGTCCGGTCCGGCCCATGAGGTCCCGGGTCAGCTTGCGGCGCATGCTCGCGGGGGGCACCGGGTATGCGCGCACGAACGGCAGGTCGGGGTCGTCGCGAGTGCCCGACTCTTTGTGGTGAGCCAAGTGGCCACGCTGGTACGTGTCGAAGTCCAGCAGCGTGGGGCCGGAGAACACCCACCGACCCAGCGCTCGGTTGAGCCAGCGCGTACGGAACAAGGCGTTGTGGGCCGCGTCGTGATTGAGAATGCCGAGGCCGACGTATCGCCCGCCGAGCAGCAGAACCGCCACGACGGCGGCCATCGGGTGCGGCACGAATCCCGCCAACGCGAACGCGCCCACGATGATGCCCAGGTTCGCGGCAACCTGCAGCCACGCAACGCGATCTGAAGCCACGACGAAGTGCGCCCGCTCCTCTCGGGAGAGGAAGTCGCTGACCCGCGCCGTCTTTACCCGAACTGTCATTGTCGCAAAGTGTTCAATTCTGTTACTGCGATTGCAAGCTGCATCTTCGCCCCACGTTGCCGCACGGCGCGGCCTCCGCTATCAACGAGGTCGGTTGTCCGACCCGTTCACCACGCGCGTGCAGGCCCGCGTCACGGCCAAACGCGCCATCCTTTCGGTGCTCACCGCCACGGCTGTTCCGCTGACGACAGCCCAGCTTCGCGGCTGCGGGGCATTGCTGGGATGTGAAGCCGCCGCCGTCCGGGTGGCGTTGGGGCGTCTCGCCGACCGGGGCGACGTGACTGCGCTCGGCGACGGTCGCTACACGATCGGGTCACGCGGGGCGCCCATCGCGACGGCGGTGCAACGATGGATCGCCTTGCCGAAGCGTGTCAAAACGTGGCGCGGTGGCTGGCTGCTCGTGCACACGGCCCACCTCGGTCGGCGCCATCGCGCCAGTCTGCGTAGACGGGAGCGGGCGATGTCCTTGTTCGGCTTTGCCCCACTGCTCGACGGTTTGTGGGTCCGCCCGGACAACCTCACCGTCCCCCTACCCGAGCTTCGCACGGACCTCGCGGGCCTCGGACTCGAGCCAGGCGCCGTCGTTGCAGTGGCGTCGGCCTTGGATCCTGGGGACGCGCTCGACCCCGGAGAACTGTGGAACCGTGCCACCCTCGAGGCCGGGTACGCGGCAGCGCTGCACGCCATGCAGCGCTGCCTCGACGGCTTCGACGACGCGAGCGTGGAAGCGCGTGCACGTGACACTGCCCGGATCGGCTCCGCCGTCATCAGCATGCTGATCGTCGACCCGCTGCTCCCCGCGGCCTTCGTCGATACCGCGCTCCGGCGCGAGGTTCACCGCACGATGGTGACGTTCGACCGGGTGGGCAAGAAGGCCCTTCAGGAGTTCTGGAAGGCTAGAAGTAGTAGCGGACCTTGAACGAGACGTCCCCGTGCGCGAGGTCCGGAACCACGATGTACGGGGACCATGACCCTTCCAGCGCGACGTCGACCGGCGCCTTCTTCCAGTGCACGGCGAGACCCAAGATGGGCGCCCGCAGGAACATCGCTGCACCGCCCGGTTCGCCGCACCGCCCGTGCTGATAGCCATGACCCCGCCGGTACCGGCCGTCCTCATCGTCGTAGTACCGGCGGCCGCATCGACCGTCACCCCAGAACATGATCCCGATGCCGAACCCGAGGTAGGGCACCAGCTCGGCTACGGGTCCGCCGGCCAAGATGCCAGGGTGCCACAAGTAGTCCCCGCCGAATCGACCGTCGCCATGATGCATGGGCGCCCACCCCAGCTCGAACTGGAGCGCGTGGTTGGGTGCCAAGAACAGCTTGCTCGAGACCCCCATCGGGTCACCGAGCGTGAGTCCCAGTCCGAAGTTGCCGCCGCGGCTGGCAATGCGCTTGCCGGGGCTGGGTGCCGCGGCAGCAGAGGCTGGCAGCGCGAGGCTCCCGAGCATGACGAGGACGGCGATCGAGACGCGCCGGTTCATGCATAGGCCTTTCGGTTCGCAACGCCTCCACCGGTCGATCGAAAGCTGAACGAATCGGGGTCGCAGGTCTGTTTCGGAAACTCGGCCTCGACGCGCCCGCCCGTCGACGCGGGCCGCGGGCGCGGCACGAGGGAGGGAACGGTTCGGTGCACCTTCATCGCGGCGTTCGACCGAACCGTACCTCCGGACTCCAGACCCAGGCGGTGCTGAGTTTGCGAGCTGGGCTACGCAACCGGCAGCGGTAACTCAGCGGCAGAACGCGTTGTTGTCGTCGAGCACGGCGTCACAGCCCATCCCCGCCGAGCAGGCTCCAGCCTCGCCGCAGTCGTTGCAGCTCGCCACGAGCAGGTCCGCGCAGTCGTATGCATCGAACACACCACAGCCGCAGTCGCACGTTCCGTCGGAGAACGCCCCTTCGGGACAGGTCCACCCCTCGGGCGCCGTCTCCGTATCGCACTGCGTGAGGTCTGCGGGGTCGATGACCCCCGGACAGCCCGAGTTGGTGAGATCGCAAGAACCGGGCGCGTTGCACGACTCGCACACGCCCAGGCCACCCGCGCCGCAGGCTTGGTCCAGCTCTCCGCAGCCGCAGTCACACAGCAGGTCGGCGTAGGCCGTCGACGCGCAAGTCCAGCCCGAAGGTGCCGGGGGGGTCGCAAACGTACCGTCGACGATGTCGATGCAGCGGCCGCCGTCGACCGGAACGCTGGTGGTGGTCCCGGGGTCGAACGTCACCTCGACGAGCCGCACGCCCGTCAACGTCAGCGAAATCTCGCCGAGCGTCGGGTCGGTCTCCACGCTCAGAAGGCCTTCGCTCTGCAAGAACTGAGAGGGCCCGTAGTACTGCGAACCGAGCGAGCGCGCGCCTGTGTCCTCGTAGAGCCGAACGCACTCGGTGCACGTGGCGTACTGCAGGTTGTCCGGCGTACCGAGGTCGTGCTCCCCCGCTCCGTTACCGAACCAGAACTCGATGCGGAACTCGTCTTCGATCGCTTCCCCGAGGCCGAGGTCACCCAGGTTCGTGTAGAATCGGGCGCCCGCAACCTGCGACGTTCCGTCCTCGAAGATCAACGCATCGGGGGTGACCACCACGCAGGCCTCGGCGCCCGAGCTTGATTCCGAAGAGCTGGAGTCGCTCGATGGAGGCGGGTCGTCGGTCGTGCTGGACGCGTCGCCCGCGGTGTCGTCGGGGGTGGTCCCGCCAGGACCAGGACCCGAGGTGGTCGACTCCGGGGCCGGGTCCCCCGTCGTGCTCTCCGTATCACAAACGCATGCCGTGTACGTGGCGTCCTCGCGACAGGTCTTGGTGCCCAGCGCGCCGTCGTCACAGACGCACGGTGCCACTTCGAACGGGACGCAGGCGTCGGCGTCGGTGTCCCCTACGGACTGGCACGTCCCTTCGATGCACATCTGGCCCGAAAAGCACTGGTTGTCGGCCGAACACTCCTGAAGATCGAGGCCCAACGAGCAGCCCGTACTGCCGATGAAGAGCCCGATCCCGACGACGAAAGTCCTCCACGCACGCATTGATGTCCCCGCAATTGGGCGGAGTCTGAGGCTCGCGACGGGGGGTCGGCAACCTGTGGATGCGCAGCGCGCTCGTGAGACATCGCCGTTCGTTCAACGGGAACCACGTCGGTCTCCGCGCGTGTTCGGGTTCCCTTCGATGCACGTGCGACGTCTCCATAAAAAAAGTGATGTATTCGCGTAACCGAAGCCGAAAAAACACTACTCCCCCGGGCATGCTCTTTCCCGGACTGGTCCGCTCCCGCGCATGGTCGCGCACCATCGCGCGAGGCTCGGCCCTGCTCGTCTCGTTGGGCGCGCCGGGAGTCGCTCAGGCGGCGGAGCCGGTACCCGCAGAGGTTCCCGGAGAAGTTTTGTCCGAGGCCGAAAGCGAGGCCGTGGATGCCTTCGTCGCGCAGGCGCGAGAGGCATTCGAGCAAGATGACTACGAGGGCGCTGCAGAGGCCTTTGAGGCGGCCTATGACATTTCTTCGGACCCGAGCATGTTGTTCAACATCGGGCGCGTGTACGAGGAGGCAGGCCAGCTTTCCGACGCGGTCGAATACTATGAACGCTTCGTGCACCAACCCAAGGTGAGTCTCGAGCACCGCGCCTTGACCCAGGAGCGGCTCGAAGTTCTACGCCCGCTCGTTGCTGCTGCCGCCGACGAAGACACCGCGCGTTCGAACGGCGCGGACGCCCTGGCCGACGATGATCCGAACCCGCCCGACGGGCGGATCTCGATCATCACGGGCTCGGTCCTTGCTGGCGTCGGCGGAGCCGCGCTCATCACCGGCACCACCTTCGCCATCCTTGGACGCAGCGACCTCGATGGAGCCACGGATGCGTCGACGCCCCAGGCGAAAGATGCGCTCGAAACGCGCGGCATCCGGAGGACCCGGGTGGGCGATGTGGGTTTCATCTCCGGAGGCATCTTCGTGGCCGCCGCGGTGCCACTGTTGGTGACCGGCCTGCTCAAACGCAAGCGGTCGCGTGCGGTCGGCTGGGCGCCCGCCCCAAGGGGCGTCCTCGTCTACGGCCGGTTCTGAACCCTGCAATCGCTCCGGCATTTCGTCCCGCGGACCGGGTGCGGCATCCTTGGTGCGATGGGACGCATGCTGCTTCTCGGGCTGCTCGCCTGCACGGGCTGCGCGAAGCTCAACCCCGCGTTTGGAGACGACGGCCTCGGACAGGCCAGCGCGTCGGGCTCGGCGAACGACGGGGTCGCGTCCGAGGGAACGACTGCGACGCAGGGGCCCTCGGAATCGGCCACCGCGTCGAGCGGCACCGTCGACCCGGCCGGGACCAGCCCGACCGCCGGGGACGAGGAGGCCGGCGAGGGCTCGAGCGATGAAAGCGGGAGCACCGAGGGCGAGCCGGAGCTGATCTGCGAGACACCGCTCTTCGACATCTCGATCGCGTCTCGAGAGGAACTCGGCTGCGACGTGCCGGCGGGACCCGCCGTGCGGGAATGCGTGATCGTGAAGGCGGTGGACGGCGTCGTGACAGCGCGGCTGGCCGACGGGTGCACCGAAGGCGCGTGCGTGCAGCGGTTCGACGACGCCATCGACATCGCCATCTCGGGCCTCGAGTTCGAGCCCCTGTACGGGGCCGGGACGTGCGTGACGCTGGACCTGTGGGGCGAGCGTGCCGACGATGGCACGTGCGATTGGCAGGCTGCGTTCTTCTGGTCCGGTGACGGTCTCGATCTCGCGGTCGGCAACGCGATGCGGGACCTTGGAGAAGTGATCGAGACCTCGCTCCCCGGCGGCGGGCCGTTCACCTGGGACACGACCATCGACGAGGCGACCGAGTGCGGGCAGGACACCGGCTGTCCCGTCTCGGGCTGGCGCGCCGTCACGTTCGGCTCGTCAACGGCGTGGGCCTACGCCGGCGGAGGGCCCGTGGAGACCGCGCTGGGGGACCGCGAACTCCTGTTGTTCAACTGGGGGCTGAGCGTCGACCTCTCCTGCACGCGGCACGGTCGCTGGGCTGTGGTCGCGCCCGCGTTCGTCGAAGTGCTCGGATGACGCTGACCGTCACTCGGCGAAGCCGAGTACCCACCGGCCGTCGTCCGTGCGGTGACGGACCTGCACACCGACGGGGTCGCCGAGGCAGGCGACGCGGCGGCCCGCGCAGTGAAGCGTGGCTCCAGCCTACGTCGGTCCGAGGGTCCTTCGTCTAGCCCTCGACCTCCGCGTGAACCGCATCCGGATACCCCGTTTGAATGCCTTCGTCGGCGAGAAGCGGAGGGATCGAGCGCCGTCACACCCACCAGTCTCTCGCTCCATGGGCGGCGGATCCACGCACGCCCCAGGAACGGGGCCACAGAAGCCGCCGAGGATTCCGGCAGGAAAGCAGATCCCCGATGCGCAGTCCTCGGGGGCGAGGCAGGGCCGTCCTCGGCTCGCGGCGCCCTGGCCCCCCGAACTCTCGATCCCCCCCGCGCTGGTCCTCGAGGAGCTTTCCGCCGCCCCGCTCGACACGGATCCCGGGCCGGTC